>NC_008321.1:716000-1074000 GCF_000014685.1 Shewanella sp. MR-4 | reverse complement strand
TAAAGTACCAAATAATAAGGATATTTCATTTAAAACATGATGTTACAAATTAATATTCAATTAATATTTTTTTGCTATGCAATTCAATCTGCTCAGGTCATCGCGCATTTCTGCTCAATGACTATACTCACCACAGCCTTGAATCGGCTCACAGCCAACCTACTCACACAAATACAATGTTCACTCATTGCGTAGGGACAACAAAATAGCGCTAATTAACCAGCTGATAAATAAGGTCTAAACTGAGTAAAAACCACGATTTAAACCTCTTTTTAACGAACAGATCACAACGGAAGTAAAAACATCTAGACGTCTAGATTGACAGTAAAATGGCAATCCAATATGCTTGGCACCAAGTTGCTAGGATATGATGCCAAAGCGGCATAGATTTTAAGCGAGTTCGACTGCCAAGGATCACGCGGACAACCCGCCGAGTAAAAGAGAAATTACATTGAGTCAATCAGCCCAAACCACTGCACCGAGTAGCCCGGCATCTTTTATTGCCCTGTTACCCTTATTCGTTTTTCTAAGTCTGTTTATTGGCGCAGGCGTCTATTTCCAAAGTCAAGGTGTGGACTTTGCCTTCTATCAATTACCGAGTGTGATTGCCATTCTGCCAGCCATTATTCTGGCCTTGGTATTATCAAAACAAAAACTCAATCAAGCGATTGATACCTTTATCGGCGGTATTGGCCACAGCAATATTATTGCTATGTGTTTGATTTACTTGTTGGCTGGCGGTTTTGCTGCGGTAGCGAAAGCCACAGGCGGTGTCGATGCGACTGTCGCCTTAGGTTTATCACTTATTCCTTCAAACCTATTACTGCCTGGCTTTTTTGTGATTGCCGCCTTTATTGCCACCGCAATGGGTACCTCAATGGGCACTATTGCCGCAGTGGCACCTATCGCCTTAGGCGTTGCCGATCAGGCACAAATTGATTATGCCTTGATGGCGGGCGCTGTGATGTCTGGCGCACTGTTTGGCGATAACCTCTCGATTATTTCGGATACCACTATTGCTGCCACTCGTACTCAAGGCTGTGATATGAAAGATAAATTCCGTGAGAACCTGATTTTTGCTATCCCGGCTTCACTACTGACCTTTATCGCCTTTGTGATTGCAGGCCAAGGCCAAGCCGATCTAGCCGCTCAAGAAATTGACTTTATTAAGGTAATTCCTTACCTGACGATTCTGGTATTGGCGGTCGCAGGGTTAAACGTGTTTGTCGTCTTGACCTTAGGCATTCTGCTGGCGGGCACGGCGGGATTCCTGACCATGGACTATGGCGTTATCCAATTTGGTAAGGATATCTACGCGGGCTTTAGCAATATGCAGGAAATCTTCATCCTGTCGATGCTAGTCGGTGGTTTAGCCGCGCTGATGCAGCAACAAGGTGGTCTAGCCTTTGTAAGCAAGCAGATTGAAAAGCTCATCACCCGTTTCTCAAAAGCTCAAGGTGAAGCCTCATGCCGCGCGGCCGAATTAGGCATGGCAGGGATTGTGGCCGTCACCAACAGCTGCGTTGCTAACAACACAGTGTCTATCGTTGTGACCGGTGATATTGCTAAAGATCTGGCAGAAAAACACGGTGTTAGCCCTAAGCGCGCGGCCAGTGTACTCGATATTTTTGCCTGTATTATTCAAGGGTTAATTCCCTATGGCGCCCAAGCACTGCTGATTGCTTCAACCTTTAGCATCACACCGCTGGCGGCCGTCTCCCACGCTTGGTACTGCATGATCCTAGCAGCTGTCGCGATTGCGATTGTGATTTTCCGTAAGCGCCACTAATCTTATTCGACTGTCGATAACACAAAGGGAGCCATTCGCTCCCTTTGTTTTTATCTGCCTAAGGTTCAAATTAGCTCAAGGACTTGCCATCAGTTTCGGATTAAGGCAAGTTACAGCGGGTTATTTGCGCGGTATTAACCTTAATTTACGCCATAGCCATTCACCCCAAAATGCATCCATAAAAATATGAATCCGCAGCATGAACCCAGCTTTTACGACTTACATCGCCTGATCACTTGGTTGATTGTGGGCGCGGCGCTGCTAAGTGCCACAGGGGTTATCATCGCGCTCTACGCCGAATATCAAGTCGTCGGCACTGCAGCCCTGTTTATGCGTGCCGATTTTCTTGGTGACTATATCAACTCGCCCCTCGCCTATGTGTTTAACCTCGGATTATTAGCCGCAGGGATTTGTATGTTGATCTCTATGGCTGGGCTCTACTTACTTAAGCTCGACAGCTTTAGCCAATATATTGCGCTCACCGGCGCCTGGGTTGGCACCTCGGTGATTTTGATGGGTATTTTTCCGATTAACTTTTTAACCATGCACAGACTGGTTTCCACTAGCTATCTGTTAAGCACGCTAACCCTGCATGCCTTGGTGATTATTGCGGGAATCGTGCCTAAACTAATCTGCCCAAAGCCGTTGTTTTATTTGAGCTTATTAAGCTTTATCAGTGCCATTAGCCTCAGCTTACAACTGGACTGGAGCCAACTGGATTTCCCGCCCTGCGAGACAGGCAATCACTTCTGTTTTGTTGCCGCCAATATGTGGCTGCAAACGAACCTCAATATTATTTGGTGCTTAAGCCTCGCATTTGCCATGCGCCGTTTATCCAAAATCCTGTATCATCGCGCCCAAGTCCATCACCCGTTTTAGCTAAGTCATTTATGCGTCTCGCCAAATACCTTGCCCAATGCGGCATTAGTTCACGCCGTGAAGCCTGCCGCTTGATTGAGGCTGGACGCATCAGCCTCAATGGCAAGATAGCCAAGCATACCGATGCCGTGCATGTCGATGCTGACGGCCTATGCCTCGATAGCCTCTGCTTAGATGAAAAGCCCATATCGGGCGTCGAAGCGCTTTCCTATTGGCTCTTCAATAAAGCCGTGGGCACAGATTGCCGTTTGTTAGACGCCGATAAATCCAGTTTGCTACATTTACTGCCGGCCACGCCAAGACTCTACCCAGTGGGCAGATTAGATAAGGATTCCCGTGGCTTATTGCTGCTCACCAACGATGGCGAACTCACCCATAAACTGATGCACCCTAGTTTTGCCCACAGTAAAACTTACCATGTGCAACTCGATAGCCCCTTCAACGATGCCTTTATCGAGCAAATGGCCTGCGGCGTGCAATATAAAGAGGTGCGCAATAAAGAGGTGCGCACACTCCCCTGCCAAGTCACGCGGTTAAGTGATGTGAGTTTTGAAATTGTGCTTACCCAAGGGTTAAATCGCCAAATTCGGCGCATGTCCAACGCCTTAGGTTATAAGGTGATTGACTTACAACGCGTCGCGTTAATGACATTAACGCTAGGCTCCTTAGCCGAAGGCGAAATGCGCCCACTCAGCCCAGAGGAAGTTACAGCGCTTAAAGCCGCTGTGGCAATTTAGTGGTAGACAAATGGCGAATGCCCTCAAGCTGCTAACCTCGATTTGAGGCAAATGCCTGCGCGAACAATATCTTCCAATGAACACCAATGAAGATAAAAACGCCTGAGTCATCTCAGGCGTTTTAGATGGAACGAAGATAGCCTTTCAAGCTGATGCGTTGAGCTACTTTTTATCGGAACGAAGCACTAACTCCACTCTGCGATTCAACTTTTGTCCAGCGTCATTAGTGTTACTGGCCACAGGGCTGTACTCCCCGTTTCCGTGGGCGGTTAATTGGGCCGACGGAATTTTAAACCCGTCACTCAACTGCTTAATCACTGCTGCGGCGCGGCGCTCCGACAGGCTTTGATTGTAACTCCGCTCGCCCTTGTCATCAGTATGTCCGACTACATAAAAACTCAGCGTCGGATTCTGCTTAAGATAACTTGCGAGGACCTCGAGTACTGGCTTGGACTCAGGTAACATACGCTCACTGTCATAATCAAATAGCAATCCCTCTAATGTTGCCTTGCCTGTTTGGCTAATCGCATCGGTCAGGGCATCGAGGTTAATCGCCACACGATCATCCTTCAGAGTAGAAAGCTCCATTACCCTAAGCGTAGTATCGGCAGGTGTGCCATCGAAATATCCTTGGGAATAGATATCGAAGTAAACATCTCCCTTGGCGTGGCTCAGCTTAAACAGCTGATACTCCTGCCATTCGTCCTCTTTATCGTCCTTGATTAATTTGATGGCATTGATCAGGTTATCATCGTCGCCGCAGGCCGTGCCTTTACAGTGGAACACCCGCTCAGCCTGCAGTTTTTGTGCTGCTGCGGCATAATTGCTGTTGATTTCAAACAACGAATAGCTTTCAGGCATCTGATAACTTATTTGGGTAAGCTTGGCATCCAGCGATTTGGTTTGATAATCGGCGCCCGAGATCCCCACCAATACAGGCACTTGGATAAAGTTAGTTTGTTTGTAACTGGTAATATAACTGCCGGGCATGCGCCCCAATAAAGGATGATCGGTCGCGCCTTGAGCATCGTCACTACGCCTATCTTTAATCTCAATTTGCTTCGGCGCCTGCTGTAAAAAGTCACTATTGGCTTGGATCAAATCCAGCGGCTCAGGAATAGCATCGAGGATATCGACCTGCAGATAGGTATATCTATCCTCGCGATTGACGACATAGATACTGGCGTAAACCTCACCGCGAGAACCTTTCAGTTTTGCCGCCACGTAAGCACTGTGATAGTCAGCATTCACGCTCTTAAGCGGCTTTAGCTGAGTTTGCATCGCTTGACCATCACCGCAGCTGGCGGCCTGACAGCTAAATAGCACTTCAGCATTCAGTTTTTTTAGCTGTGCCAAATAGTTATTGATCACATGTTCAGGACTATACCCCGCTGGCAACTCAACGCTTTGTCGAGTCAATTTGCCCGATACAGGCAACAGAGTGAACTTGTCACCATTCACTGCGGTGATAAGTTCAAAGGGCGTAAAGTGGATGCGCTTTTCTTCAGGCGATTTGGCGTCAGGAAAGGGAGTAAACAGCGATTCAGCATTCACCGCAAAAGTAGCGACACCGTAGGTCGCAGTCAAAAGTACAGCACTTAATAACGTCTTATGTCCCATAAAAAATCCTTTTCTGTGGGGGGAATCTCGCTCTCGCGAAGCAATTAAATAGATAAAAAAGTGACGGGATAATACGATAAAATTTTTTACCTAGGTATTAAACGACATAAAAGTAATACTTTTTATTGAAAAGGAAATACGGGAAATACTGAGATATCCTGTTTTAAATAGGGTGGTAATAACCTCAATCTATACTTGATTCAGCATTGAACAAGGAGGTTTATATGCCGCCAACAGTCACAGTTCATCCTACTAAAAGCTATTGCCCCAAAACTTGTTTCACATGACTGAACTAGCACTGCTTGGTACTGGTTTGTTGACCTAAATTTAGTAATGCTAGAAAGTGTCTACAACATCAGTAGTGATTCACTGGTCTGACGGGCTTAACGCTCAGCGTATGAATAAAATTTGAAATCATGGATAGAACGATGAGCAAAAATCAGAAAACTGCATTTTGGTCGATTTTTATAGCATTCTGTGTTGTTGCAACTGCAACCATATATTCGCAGGGAGCATTTGAAAATCTACAGTTTGGTGGTGCTTTAATATTAACCATATTGTATTTGATCTGTGGGTTCTTTATTCATTTGTATATAAAGAAGAACCCCACCGAAGTAGAAAAATGGTTTCAAAAGTAATGTCATTACATCATTGTGCTATTTTTGCCCCAAAGTGTATTTCGCAGTTCAAAAGGGGAATTGGACAAGTAAAGCTCTGCCTATAGAAAAGTTGATGGTTCGACTTAGAAGTTATGCATCCCTTCTTTTTTGTAGCTTCAATGCTTAATCAAAATCAAAGTCGCGGGGCTTCACCCCACACCCGACCAAGGAGGACTGCTCGTCCTATCCTCCTTGGATGCTCAAAGACGCCCCTAACGGAGTTGAAAGCCCCTTGTGCTCATTGACAAATTTGCTATCGCTTCCGAAGGATGCGTCCCTGCACCTGCGGAAGCTAGCTCGCCATCAGTGGCGAGACTCACGCAATTTGTCTATTCGCCCCGCGGCAACTCCGAGGGGAGGTGTATTCCTTGGCGTTTTGAGCCGTTAGATAGCAATTTTTCAGCAAAAAATAAGCGTGAAAGAACGAAAAAGGCAAAGTGATATCAAGTAATTACCCATCAAACTGTATAAAAACCGCTACCGCAAAAAAGCAAATTCCTATAGCATCATTGATACCAATTGACATGGCTGTGGCAGCAGCCAAGTCCAACAAGCGATTTATGCCCTGCAAACAGCACATAAATACTAAGAAGTTAGAGAGCTAGTATGAAATGCCGAACCCATTTAGATCATGAAGCAATAGGACTGTGTAAACATTGCCATCGTTTTATTTGTGAAGAATGCCTATTGGACACTGGCTGGGGAATTGTTTGTTCCAAAGCATGTGCTGACGAACTTGAGGTTAGTAGAAAAATAGTAGCTGATAGCGAAGCGGCATTCGCCGAAAACAAAACGGCAACGCAAATTTATAGGGATGCATTAATAGCTAATAAAAAATTTCACTCCAGTATGCTTGGAACATGGTTGATATTTTTTGCTGCTTCGGTTGTAAAGTCTACATCGTATGGAGACTCGGATTACGCAATTACATTTGGGGTCATCTTCTTTGTGTTAATTTTATTCTCAGTACTAAAAATTCAAATTAATGTAAAAGCAATTCAGAAGCTCTCTAACAAGTCAATTCAGCCGACCGCTGACGCGTCGGCTGAATAAGCGTTAAGCACCATGAGCAACTATCGAGATAAATTCGAATATCCTGAGAGTCCAGCCACCCCTGAAGACGTTGAACTTCTTGAAAAGTGGTTAGGAAATAATCTCCCGAGCGAGTACAAGATATTCTTGCTCGAAACGAATGGTGCCGAAACACCGATAGGTGTGCAGGAACCAGATGATTCTATTGTGCTTTGGAGCGCAAGAGAGGTATCTGAATTAACAGAAGCTTACTGCTATGAGCAATATCTACCGGGTCTAATTGCTATTGGCTCAGATGGAGGTGGAGAATCAATAGTGTTCGATACCACACATAGTAAGAGCTCAGAGGAGTGGCCCCTATATAGAGTGCCTTTCGCTGACTTAACAAAAGAAGCTATGGTGCTATTGGCTGTTAGTTTCAAAGATTGGGTTACAAATGGCTATACACTCAAGTTCTAGAATGTTTAACAAGTCAAAGCACGCGAATTTGGCAAAGCAGCCACCTTTTTGGTACCAAAATAACCGCCATCTTCACCAAACTGGTGTTTGAGGCGTTACCCCATAGATATTTTTACCCGAAATTCACCTGATACAGCTGACGTCCTGACACTCTTTTGTCAAAAAGTATGTTACGTAATCTTTTAAATCTACAGGTTCCGCTAATGCTAAAAAGGCGAGCTATGGTGATTGGCGAGACGACTGTCCGCCCCATGGCCGCTCTTTGGCATCCATGCCATCGCGGCATTCGTGAATCCATTCACATCAGACTGGGCGGTCGAGCATCCACGGATGATGGGATGGACACCTCTTGTGAAGTAGGCGTCATTTACGCCATATTGAATTTGCACGTTCAATAACAACAAAAGGTGTCCAAAATGAAAGTTACACTAATAGGAATTGATCTCGCAAAAAATATCTTCCAAGTATGTGGGGTAAATCAAGCTGGCAAGAGTGTTTTTAACCGTTCGATTAAACGTGCTCAGCTCCTTACTTTTCTGCGTACTTACCCTGATGCCACTATTGCGATGGAAGCCTGCAGTGGCTCTAACTATTGGGGCAGAGAGTTACTTTCTCTCGGGCATGACGTCAAACTGATCCCGCCTCAGCATGTTAAGCCATTTGTCAAAGGCAATAAGAACGATCGCAATGATGCCTTCGCTATCTGTGAGGCGGCGCAGAGACCGAACCTGATTTTCGTCCAGCCGAGAACCTTAGCGCAGGTTGATATCATCATTACTCACAGAATTCGCGAGCGCCGGATCAGAATACGCACTGCACTAACCAATCAAATCAGAGGTTTACTAAGTGAATATGGAATAGCCCTCCCTAAAGGACGTAATCCATTGAATCTTTTACTGCCGGAATTACTTGAGGATGCCAGTAATCAACTCACTACGATTGCACGCCAATACATGCGTGAGCTGATGGAAGAGTTGCGTGCGATCAACGTTGCAATAGGTTCACTGGAAAAAGACATCAAACTGCAGGCAAGAACGCACCCAGATGCCAAGCGACTAATGGGTATAAGAGGCGTTGCAGAAATCATTGCCACTGCCGCGGTGTCATTTGCCGGAGATGGCTCTGGCTATCATGGTGCTCGGCATTTTTCTGCAAATTTAGGACTGGTTCCTAAAGAGTTTTCCAGTGGGGGAAAACAGAAATTAAGCGGCATAACCAAACGAGGTAACAGCTATCTGCGGCGGCAACTGATCCAGGGAGCTTGGTCGATTATTCGCTATGCAAGTAAGAGTAATGACAGGATCTCCGTATGGGCCTTAAAGGTGATTGAGCGGCGGGGTAAACAGAAAGCGGCAGTAGCAATTGCAAACAAATTGGCGCGGATCATTTGGGCGCTGCTGTTTCATCGCAGCGAATATCGGTCTTGTTAATTTGTAAAAATCGAGTATTAAACTCACCCCAAAAACACGACTACAGATAATGAAGTAACAGGTAATACCGGCCTTTGCAGATGCTGAGAGAGTACAAGGAGCATATGACTCCGGACGGACGATAAGCTGCAAAGGCGCGGTTCTCATTAAGGCCAGAGAGCAAAGATTCTCATAAACAGGTCGGATATACGTACGCAGTATTACTTTCTGTTACTTAAAAAGTGGTTGATCTATTCGAGGTGTCCATATAGGACTTGCTGCGTGTCGGTGAGCGAATGCCATGGCGCACCTATCAGTTGGTGCCAACATTTTTAACTACCTACGATCCCTGCATAATTTACGCTGGAGTAGCAGCCTATTCCCTTTAAACAGGAACAAGCTAACCCACAAGCCTTAGGGATTCACCCAATTCACTCTATCGCCAGCTAAATAAGCGCTGAGATTTGCCGTCGCGATATTGAGTAGGTTCTGCCGCGCTTCTTTGGTCGCCCAAGCATTGTGGGGGCTGATACTGATATTGGGCGCTGTTAGTAGCGGATTATCTGCACTCGGTGGTTCGGTCGAGAGTACATCGACGCCAGCAAAGACTTTGCCCTGCGTTAATGCGGCCGCAAGCGCGGCCTCATCGATTAAGCCGCCGCGCGCGGTGTTGATCAGTAACGCCTGCGGCTTCATTAATTCGAGGGTTTGGGCATTAATCAGCTCGGTGGTCTCAAGGGTGAGTGGGCAGTGGAGCGAGAGAATATCGGACTCCTTAAATACCGTATCGCGGGATGTCCAACTCACGCCTAGGGGTAAATCGCTAGGTTCGGTGCGGGTATTCACTAATACCTTCATGCCAAAGGCTAAGGCGAGTTTAGCCACCTGCTGGCCAATATCCCCATAACCAATCAAGCCTAAGGTTTTGCCTTTAAGGGATTGCAGCGGCATTAAGGTAAAACAAAAGTCACTGCAATTGCTCCATTGCCCTGCGGCAACGGCTTGATGGTGCGCGGCAACGGCTTGCGTATGATGCAATATATGGGCAAACACCATTTGCGCGACGGCATCGGGGCCATAGGCGGGCACGTTGGTGACCACTATGCCTAACTCTTTTGCGGCGGCAAGATCCACCACGTTGGTGCCCGTGGCAAGCACGCCGATATATTTAAGCTTAGGCAGTTGGGCTAAGGTGTTGGCATCGAAGGGCGTCTTGTTGGTGAGCACTATCTCGGCATCCTGAGCGCGCGGGATAATCTCCGCCGAGGGCGTGCGGGCAAAACAGCTAAATTCCCCTAATGCGCTGACCGCTTGCCAAGTTAAATCCCCAGGGTTTAAGGTTTCACCATCGAGTACGACTATTTTCATCTTTACCTCTTAACTGCGTTTGCACCTTGCCCAAAAGCAGGGAAATTAAAAACTGAGTTTGACCCCAAGATTGGCTTGCACTTGCCACATGACATCCGATGTGACATGCCATAAGCATTGGTCTTCATTACAAAAAAGTGAGCTGTCACTGTCAATAAAGGTCGCATAGCCACGCAAATCTGCAAACAGCGCGAAGTTTTGCGTCATGCGGTATTCGGCGCCACCACCAATGCCCATGGAGAAACGGGTTTCCGTTGACCAATCATCGGGCATCATCCGAGTCACCCCGGCACTGGCGGTAATGTAGGGCTGAAAATCGCCACTTGGGAAGAATAAAGTGCCGCCAAGGTGGATATAGTCCACATCTAAGGAGGCGACTAAGTCTGGGGTAAACAGGCCACCGCTTTTCAGCTCGGAGGATTGGCGACTGTAGAGCAGGTAAATATTGCCGGGATCGTTAGTACCAATCCCTAACATGATGCCGTAATGGCTCGCCTCTTCGATACCCACACTCTGCTTATTATCGGTTTCAGCGTTGTTAGCATCGAGTTCATTGATATCGAACGAGCTACCACCAAAGCTGTAACCACCGTAGGGGGCGACAAACAGCTCAGGTTCAGCATAGGTTGGTAATGCGAGGGCGAGCGGTAACAAACCAGCAATCACACTTAATCGGTTAACGTATTTCATCTTAATCCCTTATCTGTCGTTATTATTCCTTGCGTCGACAACTTTAACCGAAGCGTTAGCGCATGCCGCGCTCCGATTTCACCCTGTCGTACGCAGCTTGGATGTCCTGCGCTTTACGATTGGCAATTTCCATCATCTCGGGTGGTAATCCCTTAGCGATTAACTTATCGGGATGGTGTTCATTCATCAACTTGCGATAAGCCCGTTTCACCTCTTGATCCGTCGCCTCGGCATTAATGCCGAGCAAATGATAGGCGTCAGTAATCGAGGTTTTATTTCCATTAGAAGTCTGGTGGAAACGGTATTCCGCTTGCCAACGTTTAAGTAATTCATCGAGTTGCCCACGACCATAACCTAACTCTTGGGCCACCGTCATCAGGATTGCATGCTCAGCGGGATCGAGCTCACCGTCCGATAAGGCGGTTTGAATTTGGATCTCGATAAACATTTGCACCAGTTCTTGGCGACCTTGGGTCACGGCGCGAAAGGCTTGCAAGCTGCTACGTAGGTCAAAGTCTGGCTCTTTACCCTCACGGAACGCCTGCTGCGCCTCTTTACGGGCTTCACCCGTTAGGCGCATCTGGTCCATCAACATAGTCGCGATACGGATATCGGTTTCAGTCACTCGACCCGACGCCTTGGCCACATGACCCATTACGGCGAAGGTGGTATTAAAAAATATCCCCTGTCGATTTTTAGCCTGACCTAAGATCTGACTAAAACTGGCGCCACCACCGGCGCGTTTATCGTAGAGATGCCCAAGCCATAAGCCCAGTAGCGCACCGAAAATACGGCCAAACATAAACCCGATAACAAATCCAAAAAACTTACCCCAAAGGCGCATCTTAATTCCCAATTTGATAATTTATTCAGTCAATCGACATGGCGAGTGAAACCGTTCACTCAAGGCGCTAAACCTTAGGCGTTAGGCGATAAGGCGATATGCCTTGCCATTACGCCAGCGCTGACTCTAATGCTTGCAGACGTGCAATCGTCCCGACATCGCACCAGAGTCCATTAAAGTGTGCCCCGGTGATCAAGCCATCGGCCATTTTAGCCCGCAGCAAAGGCCCAAGGGCAAAGGCATCATCCGGCGTGCCATCAAATAATGATGGGCGATATAAACCCATGCCAGAGAAAGTGTATTTTTGCTCACCCTGCTCACGTACAAGGCCCTGTTCCAAGGCAAAGTCACCGTTTGGATGTTGCTCGGGATTCGGCACCAACCATAAATGCGCCAGAGCAGTATCCGCTAAGGGGGTAATCGTCGGCAAGGCATCGATAAACACATCACCATTGAGCACTAAAAACGGCGCATCCGAGTCGCCGTCAGTCAGCAAAGATAAGGCCTGCTTAATTCCGCCTCCGGTTTCGAGGGCCGATGCTTCAGCGCTATATTGGATTTTGACCCCAAAGGCGTGACCATCGCCTAAGGTTTCTACCAGCTTATGCCCGAGCCAAGCATGATTAATCACAATATCCACAATCCCCACCGCGGCCAACTTCTCGATATGGTACACAATCAGCGGTTTACCTAAGACGGGCACTAAAGGTTTGGGTAGGGTGTCGGTCAAAGGGCGTAAACGCTCTCCCCTACCTGCGGCTAGGATCATGGCCTTCATTGCTTGTCTCCCTGCTGAGTATCTTTTCCCTTGGCCATAAACGCAGGCACTATGCGCGATTGCACCCAAGCGGAAAATGGTGTGAGCGCTGGATAAAGGTTGGCAATATCCACAATATACGACAAGGTTAACGGAATATCGGCCATATAGGCGGGCTTGTTATCACGATAGTGTAAACGCGCAAAAATCCCCGCCGCCTTGATATGGCGCTGCAGCCCCATTAAATCAAACCAGGTTTGATACTGGATAAAAGATGTCTGCGCCGGGATTTGCCCCAACTCAAGCACTTGTTGATAATGCTGCTGCATTAATTCCTGCACCATGGTTTGCGGCCAACGCACATAGCAATCCCGCAGTAATGACACTGCATCGTAGGTCACAGGCCCTAGCACCGCATCTTGAAAATCAATCACGCACAGCTCGCCCTCTTTGAGCATCAAGTTACGGCTGTGGTAATCGCGGTGCATCCCCACCTTAGGTTGTGCGAGGGCATTTTCCACCAAGAGGTCAAAACTCTGCTCTACCAGTGAGCGTTCCTCATGGCTAAGTTCAAGCTGTAAATGTCTCTCTAACAGCCACTCGGTAAAAATCCCCAGCTCACGGCGCACAAACGCCTCATCATATAAAGGCAATGGCTGCGTGCTGCCAGTGACAGGGTCAAGGCTCTCAACCACTGAGGCCACCTGAGGCAATAATGCCAAGGCGCGGCGATAGTAGTCAGCCACATTCGCATCGGTCAGCACAGACAACAACTGAGTATCCCCAAGATCGCTCAGAAGCATAAAGCCTTGCTCGGCATCGGAGGCGATGACTTTTGGAACTGTCAGTCCCGCCGCCGCATAGGCACTGGCGAGGGCGATAAAAGGTGCGATAGGCACTAAGGCGGGCGGCGAATCGGCAACAATGTAGCTCGCATCGCGGTCCGTGACCCGGAAATAGCGCCTAAAACTGGCGTCACCGGAAATCAGAATCGGGGTCACATCATAGGAAAAATAACGGTTCAGCCACTGATTAAGGGAAATAAATCTCGAGTCGGATAAGGTCATTTCATGGCTCTTATAGAAAAATTGCTTTATTATAGCTGGCATATAATTTGGAAACAGCTAAGAAATTGAGAGATTTATTTGCTGCGTTGCACTTGTAGTTTGCAACTTTCCCCGTCGATACTTGTCCAGACAAAGAAATCATTATTATTGACCTAAGATGCAGATCCGTTACTTTCTGGCCTTGAGCCTGTTACCGCAACTAGTCCTGGCAGACGAATCTCCAACAGCCTCAGCGTCACAATGTGTCATCGAACCGCCAGTACCTCGTATCGTATCTCAACCCGGCCTAAGCGCCGCGGATCAAGAGAAAATTCGTATTGTTTCGGATCGCTCAAACGCCGAAATGGGCAAACAAGCCATTTTTACCGGTGATGTGGTCTTCAGTCAGGGCGACAGACACATTGCCGCCGATGAGGCGATTCTCGATCAGGCGACCGAGCAGTTCGATGCCAATGGCAACCTCGTCTTCCAAGACAATATTTTTACCGTTACCGCCGATTCGCTGCAGGCACAGATGCGCAGCAACCGCGCCACCCTAAAGGGTGCCCAGTATTGGCTCCATGGTCAGCAGGTTCACGGCGATGCCGAAAAACTGCAAATCACCATGAATAACAACCTTATCTTGACCAACACTAACTTCACGACCTGCCCGCCGGACAATGTCTCTTGGCTGCTCGAAGCGGAAAAAATTAAGATTAACAGTGAAGAAGAATGGGGCGAGATTTGGAATGCAAAGCTGAGAATTGCCGATATTCCGGTGTTCTACATTCCTTATATGACGGTGCCAGTTTCCGATAAACGTAAAACCGGCTTCCTCTACCCTAGCTTTAGCACTAGTACCACCAACGGTTTTGAAGTTTCCGCGCCCTATTATTGGAATATCGCGCCTGAGTATGACCTCACCTTTACACCTAACTATATGTCTAGCCGTGGTTTATTCACTAAGACAGAGTTTCGCTATCTCGCGGGTGAGGCCCAAAGTGGCCGCTTGAATCTAGAGTATTTGGGCAACGATCAGATGCTCAGCGGTAGTCCAAATCGTTACCTCTATAACTGGCAACACCAAGGCGCCATCGATAAAAACTGGCGGGTACTTGCCAACTTTACCGAAGTGTCTGACAACAACTATTTCAACGACTTAAAGTCTGATGTGAACCGCGCCACCGATAACCAGTTATCGCGGATTGGTGAAGTCAGCTACTTTGAGCGTAACTGGGATATCAGCACGCGGGTGCAAGACATTAAAGTACTGGGTGAGGACGAAAAGCCTTATCAAGTGATGCCGCAGGTGAATTTTAACTACCGCGCCGCCGACTTTTGGAACAACTTGGACTTTGGCTTTAACTCTGAGTTGACCAACTTCGCCCATGATGACAGCGATATGAATACCGCCACCCGTTTGCATATGGCGCCTAGCCTGACGCTACCTATTCATGGTCCTTCAGGTTCGCTGACTAGCCAAGTCAAACTGATGCAAACCAACTATTGGCAGGAACAAAATAACAGTGCCTTCGATGGTTTAGACGATACAGTGAGCCGCACGATTCCACAGGTGCGGATCAATGGACAGATCAACTTCGAGCGTTTTACCGAACTGTTCGATCAAAACTACCGTCAGACACTCGAACCTCAGTTCCAGTATTTGTACGTGGGTTATGAAGATCAACGTGGCATCGGCATTTACGATACCGCCCAATTGCAGGACGACTACTTTGGTCTGTTCCGCGACCGCCGTTTCTCAGGTCTTGACCGCATCGCCGATGCAAACCAAGTGACCCTAGGTGTGACCACGCGTTTCTTCGACGATCACAACCAAGAGGCGACTAAGTTCAGCCTAGGTCAGATCCTCTATCTGCAGGACAGTAAGCTGGGTTACGAAGATAACCTCTTCGAGCAAAATCAATCGACCTCAGTATTGGCCGCCGAGTTAGATACCCGCTTAAGCCATGACTGGTATTTAGGTGCGGCGATTCAATACGACACCAACTCGAGCAATAACAAGAAGACCGAAGTCACCTTAGACTTCCGCCCCGAAGCCAATAAACTATTGCAGCTCAGTTATCGTTATGTACCGGATCTATTGAACTCCAACACTAACGATCTGGTGAATATTTCCCAAGCGGGTGTGCGTGGCGCATGGCCAATTAACGACAGCCTGTATTTTGTCGGTAACTGGTATTACGACCTCAACGAGAGCCGCAGCATAGAAACCTATACAGGTTTCCAATATGAATCATGCTGTTATGCAATCCGCCTCAGCTATCACTACCGAATTAAGACCAATTACGATGACAACATTGGTTCGGCCGTTATCGATGAGCGCGAGCAATTTGAAAGCGGTGTTTACCTGAATTTAGTCATCAAAGGACTCGGTGGTTCAGGCCCATTAGGCGTATCGGATATGCTCAATGATGGTCTGTTTAACTACAGAAAACCGCTTTATCTGAGGAATTAGCAAAGATTTGTGGTAGATTGCTGAACCTCAACAAGGACTGAGAGTCCAAACAGGTTAATGAAAGCCGTGCGCTCCTCCCCAAAAAAGTCTCGGAACGCACACTTTTAGAGTTACTAACAAAAGAACATTTAGGCAACTCACTGTAATTTCGATATAAATGGTAAAGTTAACTTAAATAAGCCGTCGAATTTGACCTTAGAACGTGCCAAGGATTTTGTGGATGAAACCCAGTAAACATCTGATTTTTGCTTTATTTGCACTCGCTATCAGCCAGCCTACTATGGCCGCTCCCCAGCCAATCGACCGTGTTGCCGTTCAAATCAACGACGGTATTGTGCTCGAAAGTGAAATCACCAACATGATTGACACTGTAAAAGCCAATGCGAGAGCCGCGAATCAATCGTTGCCATCCGACAGTGCACTGCGTACTCAGGTTATCGAGCGACTGATCCTCACCCGTTTGCAGTTGCAGATGGCGGATCGTATCGGTCTGCATATCGGTGACTTACAGTTAGACCAAGCAATTGAAAACATTGCCCGCGAACAAAAAATGACCGTGGCGCAAATGCAGCAAAAAATCGAGAGCGAAGGGTTAAGCTTCGGCCAATACCGCGAACAACTGCGTGAAGAAATCACCCTGGGTGAAATCCAACGTATTCAAGTACAGCGCCGTATCCAAGTGTCACCACAGGAAATCACTGGCCTGGTAAAACTGATCCAAGAGCAAGGCATGAAGGACGTCGAATACCAAATCGGCCATATCCTGATTGACGTACCTAACAATCCAAACAGTGAACAACTGGAAGCCTCGAGCAAGCGCGCAAATGCCGTACTCGAGCGTTTAAAGAGTGGTGAGGATTTCCGCCGCACCGCCATCGCCTCTTCATCGGGTCCTAAGGCGCTGGAAGGCGGTATCTGGGATTACATGAACATCAACGAGATGCCAACGCTGTTTGCTGAAGTCATCAACGGTGCGAAAAAAGGCGATATTATCGGCCCAATCAAGAGTGGCGCCGGTTTCCACATTATCAAGATCATGGATGCCCGTGGCTTACAAACCAAAGAAATTGAAGAAGTCAGAGCGCGTCATATCCTGCTCAAGCCATCGCCAATTCTGTCGGAAGATCGTGCTAAGGCCATGTTAGAGCAGTTCTTAAAGCAAATTCGCTCTGGCGAAGCTAAGTTTGAAGATTTAGCGCGTCAATATTCTGAAGATCCAGGTTCAGCAGCCAAAGGTGGTGAGCTAGGCTGGGCAGAGCCAAGCATTTATGTGCCAGAGTTTGCGCAAACCCTTAACAGCTTAAGCCAAGACCAAATCAGTGAGCCTTTCCGTACGACCCACGGCTGGCATATCACACAGCTGGAAGAGCGCAGAAAAACCGATGCCACGGATCAATTTAATACTAACCGTGCTCACCAACTGATCTTCCGTCGCAAATTTAATGAAGAACTGCAAAACTGGCTAGACGAAATGCGTGCCGACGCATACATTGAAGTCTTTCAGCCTGAGTCAAACCGAGGTTAAGGTAAATTGACCACTAAACGTATTGCCGTTACCCCCGGAGAACCTGCGGGTATCGGCCCCGATTTAGTCGTGCAACTCGCTCAGCAGGCTTGGCCTGCTGAGTTAGTCGTTTGTGCGGATCCCGAATTATTAGCCAGCCGAGCTAAACGACTCGGCCTGAATGTCACGTTTCGCCCTTACTTGCCCGAGCAATCGCCTAAACCGCAGGAAGCAGGCACACTCACCATTGCGCCTTTCAAACTGGTGACCGACGCCGTTTGTGGCCAACTCGATGAGCAAAACAGTGCTTACGTGGTTGAAACCCTGCGTTATGCGGGTGAGAAAAACATGAGCGGCGAATTTGATGCCGTTGTCACAGGCCCAGTCCATAAAGGGATCATCAACCAAGCGGGGATTTCCTTTAGCGGCCATACCGAGTTTTTTGCCCATCAGGCCAACTGCCCTGATGTGGTCATGATGTTAGCAACCCAAGGTTTACAGGTGGCACTGGTGACCACCCATATCCCTCTGGCCTATGTGGCAAAAGCCATTACGCGCCAGCGTTTGCATCATATTATCAAGATTTTACACGCTGACCTTATCAGCAAGTTTGCCATTGCTTCCCCTAAAATTTATGTCTGTGGTTTAAACCCACACGCGGGTGAAGACGGCCATCTTGGCCGGGAAGAAATCGATGTGATTATTCCGGCACTGAATGAACTGCGTGAAGAATATCAAATGAACATTGTCGGCCCTCTGCCCGCCGACACCCTGTTCCAACCTAAATATTTACAGGACGCGGATGTCGTGTTGGCCATGTACCATGACCAAGGCTTACCCGTTCTAAAGTCACAGGGATTTGGCAAATCGGTAAACATTACCTTAGGTTTACCTTATATCCGTACCTCGGTTGACCATGGTACGGCGCTCGATCTTGCGGGAACTGGCAAAGCCGATATTGGCAGTTTTGTCTGCGCCTTGAATAAAGCCATTGAGTTATCCTCAAAAAACTAAACGATTAGATATTAATGAGTAGCAAAGTACATTTAGGCCACACGGCCAGAAAGCGTTTCGGACAAAACTTCTTAACCGACGACAATGTGATTAACCGCATTGTGGGTGCCATCGCCCCCGATAATGACCACGTGATGGTCGAAATCGGCCCCGGCCTTGGCGCCTTAACCGAACCTGTCGCCACGGCGATAGATAACCTGACCGTGGTTGAGTTAGACCGCGATCTGGTTGAGCGCTTGCAGAATCACCCAGTACTTAAGGATAAGCTCACGATTCACCAAGGCGATGCGCTGCAGTTCGACTTTAGCCAGTTGGTGGTACCGGGTAAAAAACTCAAAGTGTTTGGTAACTTACCCTATAACATTTCAACCCCTTTGATGTTCCATCTGTTCGAATTTGCCGAGCAGATTGAAACCATGCACTTTATGCTGCAAAAAGAAGTGGTGCTGCGGTTATCGGCAAGCCCTGGCAACAAGGCCTATGGCCGCTTAACTGTGATGGCACAGTACTTCTGCCAAGTGGTTCCCGTACTCGAAGTGCCGCCCCATAGCTTTGCGCCACCGCCGAAGGTCGATTCTGCCGTGGTACGTCTACTGCCCTATGCAGAAAAACCTTTCCCTTGTAAGGATGTGAATGTACTGCGCCAGCTGTGCACCACGGCCTTTAACATGCGCCGTAAAACACTGCGTAATAACCTCAAGCAAGTGTTAAGCGATGCAGAGTTTGAGCAACTAGGCATAGATCCTAACCTGCGCCCTGAGCAAATCAGCGTTGAACAATATGTCGCCATGGCGAATATGGTGTGTGATAAGCAGGCTTAAGCAATATCAGTTTGATGGGCACTTTAGGGTGCCCTATCTTATTAAAGGGAGCAGCATGAGCGCATTGGATGACTCAATCCGAGTCGAAGTCAAAACCGAATACATTGAACAACAGTCCTCGCCCGAGGATCAGAAATACCTCTTTAGCTACACTATCACCATAGTTAACCTCGGTGAGCAAGCCGCCAAACTTGAAACCCGCCACTGGATTATTACCGACGCCAACGGCAAAATCAGTGAAGTGCAAGGCGCAGGCGTCGTCGGCGAAACCCCAACGATTCCCCCCAATACCGCCTACCAATATACTAGCGGCACCGTACTCGATACGCCCCTTGGCATTATGTATGGCACTTATGGTATGGTCAGCGAATCTGGCGAACGTTTTAAGGCGACGATTAAGCCCTTCCGTTTAGCACTCCCCGGTTTATTACACTGATTTATAAATAGAAAGGATATTGTGGCCCATTATTTTGTTGGTGATGTCCAAGGCTGTTTTGCCGAATTAAAACGATTACTTGCTGAGGTCGACTTTAACCCATCCCGCGATGAACTCTGGGCGGTGGGCGATTTGGTCGCCAGAGGTCCCGATTCATTAGCCACGCTGCGCTATTTTCAATCCCTAGGGGATGCGGGCAAAACCGTCCTCGGTAATCACGATCTGCATCTGCTCGCTCTCCATGGCAAACTCAAGCGGGATAAACCCAGCGATAACCTCGCGCCGCTGTTAAATGCGCCCGATATTGCCAGTTTAATCTATTGGTTAAGGCAGCAACCCTTAATGCGGGAGTTGCCAGAGCACAAGGTCATCATGACCCACGCCGGTGTGCCACCACAGTGGTCATTAGACGTCTTAAGGCAAGAGTCGCAACTTGTTAGCCAAGCCCTCAAGCAGGGTGATTACCTCGACGCACTGATAAGCCAAATGTACAGCGATACAGCGGAGCGTTGGGATCCAAGCGCCATTGGCTTAAACCGCCTGCGCTTTTGTATCAATGCCCTGACCCGTATGCGTTATCTGTATGTCGATGGTCATTTAGATTTTGACTGTAAACAGCCACCCGAGGACTGTAATAATCCACAGCTACGCCCTTGGTTTGAATTTACCTCTGCGTTACGCCAGAGTCACACTTTAGTGTTTGGACATTGGGCGGCATTGATGGGTAAAGTGAACGATCCCAAATTAAAAGCGCTAGACACAGGCTGTTGCTGGGGCGAATATCTAACCCTATGGCATCTTGAAAAAGACCAAAAAATTACCCAAAAAAAGTTAAAAAAGGGTTAAACTAAGCCCGAGAGTGGTCGATATACGACAGTACCCTATGCCCTGAATTTAATAATCTTTTCATTCGGAATAATATAATAATAACCGGAGTATCCTATGAAAGTTAATGTAGCCACCCGAGTCATTGGCGGGTTTAGTGTTGTTACACTTTTACTTGTGTTGTTAGGATTTACCTCGTACCTGACGAACATTAGCCTCAAAGATAGTTCGGCAATGATGCAAGAGTTAAGCTTGCCAGCCCTGAAGGCCACCACTCATTTAACCGAATCCTTGAGCGAACAACAGCGCCAAGTGCTCATTGCCTTTCATGCGCCAAAATCCTCTAACATTCCCGATATCCGTAAAGTCTTTAGCGACCACGGTAGCCAGTTTAAAAATGAGATCAGTAACCTGACGCGACTGGTTCAAGGGCAAGCTAACCTTTCATCGTTGATCTCACAACTGGATGGCAGTTTCTCGACCTTTGAACGTGACAGCCTCGTCATGCTCAATGAGCGCGAAGCCACTCTCAGCAAACAAGAGCAACTCATCGGATTAAAGAAAAAGCTGGAAAATGCCGCCGATGATGCTTCATCGGGATTACTCGATATTATCGACCTAGAAAACAGCCAAAACCCCGATGCTCAGAGTCTTGCGGCATCGGCAAGCGCTATCGATACCAGCATGGGTAATATCATCACCACCATTACCGATTTAGTCACCAATGACGAAATGAGTAAGCATGAGCTTATTTCTAAAGAACTCGACTACATCCTGAGCGAGAGCAAAAACAAGCTTGAGTACGTCAACCGCCATGCGCAGGATATTGTGGATGCGGACACCTTAAAATCCGTCAACGAAGATATTAAAAAAGTCCTTGGGCTGCTCGAAGGCTCTGACTCTATGGTGCAACTTAAGGCGAGCCAACTAACCCACGCTCAGGCGGCGGCAAATCAACTGGCCATCATTGAGAAAGACGTCAAAGTCATTGACCGCAATATGGAAGATGTAAGTAATAACATTGAGTCGGCTGCCGCTGAAATGAGCCAAGCCACCATAGCCAAAATTGATTCGGCTAGTATCCGTACCATTATCGTAGTGCTAATCGCTATCGTTGCCGCCGTCATCATCAGTTTTGCCGTGGTTGCGCCATTGAAGCGTTCACTCTACCAAGTTAACAATGCTCTTAACGTGTTAGCCTCTGGCAATTTAACTCATAAACTGGATGATTCTGGCCACGATGAATTTGCTGAACTGGCGAAAAACTGTAACCGTTTAGTCGACAGTTTACGCAGCCTAATCGTCGGTATCTTGGACCGCTCTAACCAGCTCGCTGCTGCAGCAGAGCAAACCTCGGCAATCACGGCGCAAACCACGACGGGCATTCAAGAGCAAAAGAACCAAGTCGACCAAGTTGCGACTGCGACCACAGAGTTAAGCTCCAGCGCACAACAAGTGTCGATGAGCGCCGACGATGCACTCGCGCAAATCAAGCAGGCCGATCAAGAAGCCAAACACATGCGCACTATCGCCGAAGAGAATAAGCGCACCATTTTAGCCCTCGCTGACGAAGTCGCTAAAGCAGGCCAAGTGATCAACAAAGTGCAATCGGACAGCGCCTCAATCGGCTCGATCCTCGATGTTATTCGTGGCATTGCCGAGCAGACTAACCTGCTGGCATTAAACGCAGCCATTGAAGCGGCGCGCGCCGGAGAACAGGGCCGTGGTTTCGCGGTCGTTGCCGATGAGGTGCGCAGCCTTGCATCGAGAACCCAAGTGTCGACCCGCGAGATCCAACAAATGATCGAAGTGCTGCAACAGGGCGCCCAGCAAGCCGTGGCAGCAATGGATATGGGTCGTGCCCAAGCCAATGCCTGCGTCGATAAAACCGAGCAAGCTAACCTCGCCCTAGAAACCATCAGTCAGTCGGTGCACAAAGCCTATGATGCAGGCACGCACATTGCCCATGCTGCGCAGGAGCAGAATCTGGTAAGTCAGCAAGTGTCTGAGAAACTTGAGCATATCGCGGCCATTTCGGAAGAGACCGCCATCGGCGCTGACCAAACAGCACAATCGAGCCATCAGGTGGCTAAGCTTGCCGAAGAGCTACAAGCTTCTGTCGGTGAATTTAGAGTGTAAGCAAACACTCAGGGTATCAGTAGGGTCGCAATTGCGGCCCTTTTCTTTGGCTTGCGCTTTCGCGGCGAAAACAATAGCTCAAGCAATAAACTCAGTTTTGACACTTATCAGCATCACCCCCCAAGAACACTGCTCAATATCCGGTAAAAACGGCCTAAACGACGCCCATAAAAAATGCCGAACTCAGTTCGGCATTTTTAACTATCATTTTTCCTTGTGTAAAGGCACATAAAAATGATGGGACAGATGATTACTCTTCTTCACCGCCAGCAGCAGCGCCTAGACGCTCTTTGACTGCCGCTGTGATAGGGCTAGCACCGTGACCATTGGCTTCAGCCCACGCTTGAATCGTCATGCCATCGGCTTCTGGTACGCTCAGTTCGTTAACTGATAAACGCTTAGCCACAAACTCACCGGCATCATTCGCATTCGCGGCATAGGCAGTACGCAACAAGCTTTGACCATCACAGCTAATCCCGCTGTACACTTGGCGTAACTTAACACGGCTTTCTTTTAGTTTTTTACGTAAACGGTTTTTATCGTTCGCTTTTACGTAATCACAAATACTCGCGACAAGTGGATCAGCTTCGGCTTTTGCCGTGGTTGGCACAGAAACATAGCTAAATCCGATTAGTGCAGCCAAAGCTACAGGCATAAGACGCATCCGATACTCCTTAATACTTTCTTATAGTTTTATTATGTTTTGTATGGTTTGCGTCTATCTCTAGCGGATATCGGCCTCCTAGGAGTCATCAGTAAAGAAGCCGTAAAAAACCGCTATCTCAACTAAGTCAGGCCTATCGGATCTAATACCTTAGACATATTGACAATCCATACGCACAGGGTACACAACAGAACAACGTAATTTAACATTTTTTTGTCAAATTGATAAAGCGATATTCCAGCCCATCGCCATTTATACCAGTTACCGATTCGGTTTCTTGCCATTTATCGCTATCCCAAGCAGGGAAAAAAGTATCGCCTTCAACATCTAAGCTAATTTGCGTCAGGTAGAGTGTGTCGGCTTGAGGTAATAATTGCTGATACAACTGCCCACCACCGATAACGACTAACTCTTCACACTCGCCCGCCGCCAGTTTAGCGTCTTCAAATGAGGTCACACAGGTCACACCGTCAATCTGCAAATCCGCTTGGCGGGAAATCACAATATTGTGGCGCCCAGGCAGAGGGCGACCGATGGACTCAAAAGTTTTACGTCCCATGACTACAGGTTTGCCTAAGGTCATGGCTTTAAAGTGGCGTAAATCTTCGGGCAGATGCCATGGCATTTTGTTGTCTTTTCCGATGACTCGATTGTTTGCCATCGCGGCTATCATAGCAATGCGCATGGGCACTCCTTTGGTATTGTTTTTATTGAATAACAGGGCGGGTTCTAAAATACAGCAGACTCGGTAAGGCAAGGCCCACCGACAGTGCACCTAAGATAAACACCGTTTTTAAGCCGTTACTGATCACTTGCCCAGTAAGCTCTTGACTGACCTGTGACTGCGCCGTTAATTGCACTAAGGCTATTACGGTATTAAAGGCGTAGGTGCCAGGGATCATCGGGATAATCGCTGCAACGGCATACATCAACGGCGGCGCGAGATGACGCTTAGCAAAACCGATAGTGATAGTCCCCACTAAAGCCGCGGCAGCAAAGGTCGCCCATTCGATAGGCAAGCCAAATTGCAGCATTAGCGTGCGTGAGCTGTGCCCTATGGCGCCAGCGAGCGCGCAGTAGGGTAAGAAACGTTTCGGCACGTTAAACACCATAGCAAAGCCCACTGCGGGAATCGCCGAGAAAAAGGCATCGTGCAACAGCGTCCACAGTAAGGCGATCATAGGAAGATCCCCCCAATCTGCATCGCAATGGTGATGCCGATAACGGATGACACTGTGAGCAAGGTGGCATGGCCCCAACGGGAAATGCCCACGTTCATATGGCCTTTGACCATATCAGAAATTGCATTGATCATCGGGAAACCCGGCACCAGCATCAACACACTGGCCGCCATGGCCGCCTGCGGGGTTTCGCTCAAGTGAAATACATAACCCGTCTGCGCCAACATACTAGTGACAAATGCCGTCACCGCAAAATTGACCAGCAAATTAAAATGCCGCTTGGCAATCGCAAGGCGCACCGACATCCCGACCGCGGAGGCAAAAAAGGTGATAACTGATGCGGCAATATCGCCATTAAATAGGTGACAAAAACTGGCGCAGGACAGGCCTATCATCAATATCACGAGATACGGCGGATAGGTCTTAGGTTCAATCCGCGCTAAGCGTTTACGCACTTCGTTGGGGCCATAGAGACCTTTTTCCGCCAACAAACAGATGCGTTGCAACTCGCAGACTATGGTCATATTGATGCCATGCTCGCGGATCCGACGCGTCGTCGTGATACAGCGACCATGCACTAAACTGGTTAACACGAGGGAATTAGAGGAGATGGAAAGCTCAACACTTGCCAATCCTAAGGCCTGACCTAGGCGCTGGCTGATTTCTTCAACTAAATCAGATTCAGCGCCGTAGGCCAGTAGCAGTTGTGCGACACGCACAACCTGCCGAGTAATATCATTTTGAGTATCTGCGTACACGGGACTCTCAAAACTTAGGTTGGGATATTATCTTTGGTAGATCACTTCTACATCGTAGTCGTCATCATCAAAGTCATCGTCAAATTCATCGTCATAGTCTTCATTGATTGCATCAATGTTGGCTTGATGATAATTGTCCCACTTGAACTCAACCTCTGCATCTGGGTTCGCATCTTTATCTTCCGGAGGAAGACTTTGGATGAAGTCCAGCAGCTTGGTCGCTAATTCTTTAGTGCCATCGCGGCTATAGGCAGAAATAGTGTAAACGTCACCTTCCCAACCTAATTCCTTAACTACGCGAGCAACTTTCTCTTTCAGCTCATCTTCGAGCAGCAGATCGGCCTTGTTAAAGACTAACCAACGTGGCTTGCTTGCCAATTTGGGCGAATATTTTTCAAGCTCACCGACGATCGCACGAGCAGAATCCACAGGATCTGTGCCATCAATTGGCTCGATATCGATGATATGCAACAGAATACGGCAACGTTCTAAATGTTTTAAGAAACGAATACCCAGACCCGCACCTTCTGCCGCGCCTTCGATCAAACCTGGAATATCGGCGATCACAAAGCTTTGACCAGGGCGAGGGTTAACCACACCTAGGTTAGGTACTAACGTCGTGAAGGGGTAATCGGCAACCTTTGGTGTTGCACGTGATACCGCGCGAATAAAGGTCGATTTACCCGCGTTAGGCATACCGAGCAAGCCAACGTCGGCTAACAACAGCAGCTCTAATTTCAGACTACGGACTTCACCCGGAGTACCTAAGGTCTTTTGACGTGGCGCACGGTTAGTACTGCTCTTAAAGCGCGTATTGCCTAAGCCGTGAAATCCACCTTTAGCCACTAATAGCTTTTGGCCATGGGTGGTTAAATCGCCGAGGACTTCCTCGGTTTCATCATCAATGGCACGAGTACCCACTGGCACTTTTAAAATCAAATCTTTACCGCTGTGACCAGTACAATCACGGCCACGGCCGTTTTCACCGCGCTCAGCCATGTGAAAACGTTCAAATCGGTATTCTATCAGGGTGTTGTGGTTTTCATCGGCCTGCAGATAAACACTGCCGCCGTCACCGCCATCACCACCATCAGGACCACCATCGGGGATATATTTTTCGCGTCTGAAGCTCACACAACCGCTACCGCCGTCGCCTGCTTCGACCCTAATTACTGCCTCATCGACAAACTTCATACTTACTCCAGGCATCACTGAATGAAGGAATTATACCGTTTAACTTCATCGGTCGCCAAAAAACTCGAGATACTTGCTCCCAATCTTACCAGTCAACGCCATCAATTTGATAAAGATTTACCAAACTCACCAGAAACGCAGGTAAATAGAAGCATAAAAAACAGAAAGCCCCACCAATGGCGGGGCTTTACAGTATAAGCTAGACTCGAAAATTAAGCTTCGATGCTAATAAACTTACGGTTATTAGGACCTTTAACTTCGAATTTTACTTTACCGTCAGTCAGAGCAAACAGAGTGTGGTCGCGACCAACACCCACGTTTACACCAGCGTGGAATTTAGTACCACGTTGACGAACGATAATGTTACCAGCTAGAACTGATTCACCGCCAAAGCGCTTAACACCAAGACGTTTACTTTCTGAATCACGGCCGTTACGAGTAGAACCGCCAGCTTTTTTATGTGCCATGAGTTAGACTCCTATTATGCGTTGATAGCAGTAATTTTAACTTCGGTGAACCACTGACGGTGGCCCATCTTCTTGTCGTGGTGCTTACGACGACGGAACTTAACGATAGTTACTTTCTCGCCACGACCATGACTTACTACTTCAGCAACGACTTTACCGCCAGCTACTAAAGGAGCACCAACGTGCACTTTTTCACCGTCAGCGATCAGTAAAACTTGATCGAATTCAACAGTTGAACCAGTAGCAACTTCTAATTTTTCTAAACGAACTGTGTGGCCAGGGGCTACACGGTGTTGTTTACCACCACTTTGAAAAACAGCGTACATAGCTATTTTACTCCGATATTCCTAACACGCTGGCTCACACTATGGGAGGCAGGGTGCTACAAAAACTTTATTGACAATGGGCGCGGAGTTTACGCGAAGAATCCTTATCTGGCAAGCCCTAATTAGGAAAGAATAAAAAAAGGCCGGAATAACTCGCACATTAGTAGTGTGAGTACTGTCATATGTCGGAATTTTAGGTAAAATTCATTCTATATAACACGTGAGCCTAAAATAGAGGCCGGGTACGTAATGGCCCCACAACCAGAGTCTATTATGGATTTAAACGCTATTCGTCAACTGGCTGACACTGATATGCAAGCAGTCAATCAGCTGATCTATAAACAGCTGGAGTCAGATGTCGCCCTGATTAACCAGTTAGGTTTCTACATTATTAATGGTGGTGGTAAACGTCTTCGTCCTTTACTGTCCGTCCTCGCAGCGCGCGCCGTCGACTATCAAGGTGAAGCCCACCTTAAGCTTGCCGCGATTATTGAATTTATTCATACCGCTTCATTACTGCACGATGATGTGGTCGATGAATCGACCCTCAGACGCGGCCGCGAAACCGCCAACGCACTCTTTGGTAACAGCGCCAGTGTATTAGTAGGTGACTTCCTTTATACCCGCTCATTCCAAATGATGACCGAACTCGACAGCATGCGAGTGCTGCGTGTATTAGCCGATACCACTAACGTATTGGCCGAAGGTGAAGTATTACAGCTAATGAACTGTAACGATCCTAATACCACAGAAGAAAGCTATATGCGGGTGATCTATTGCAAGACCGCCAAGCTATTCGAAGCCGCCACGTTACTGGCCGCGGTATTAGCCGGCGCTACACCCGAGCAAGAAACCGCATTAGGCGACTATGGTAAGTATTTAGGCACCGCCTTCCAGCTGACCGACGATTTGCTCGACTACACCGCCGACAGTGAAGAGTTAGGTAAAAACATCGGTGATGATCTCGCCGAAGGTAAACCGACCTTACCGCTGATCTATGCCATTGCCCATGGCACAGAAGAAGAGCAGCAACTCATTCGCCAAGCCATTGAGCAAGGTGATGGCACCCACGCCATTGAGAAAATAGTTGCCGCTCTGCATCACTGCGGCGCGCTCACTTACACTCAGCAAAAAGCTATTGAAGAATCAAATAAAGCGATTGCGGCGCTGGCAGTATTACCCGACAGTGATTTCAAAACCGCATTAATCTCACTGGCGAAAATCTCCGTTGATCGTAACCACTAATTGGCAGCGATAAACCAACAAAAAGGCCTTGCTAAGCAAGGCCTTTTTGTTTTTAAGGTTCTTTATCCAAGTGAACTTAAACCTGCCATTGGATCGGTGCTTCGCCCCGCGCCATCAGCAGTTGATTCACTTTAGAAAAATGCCCACAACCGAAGAAGCCGCGATAAGCCGACAGTGGTGACGGGTGGGGTCCCGACAGAATTTGATGCTGTGGCGCAGTAATCACCGCCCCTTTTTTGATAGCATGACTGCCCCAGAGTACGAAAATAATCGGCCGTTCCTGCGCATTTAACAGCTTTAAGGCCTCAGTGGTAAAGGTTTCCCAGCCTGCATTGGCATGTGAGTGGGCTTGCCCTTGTTCCACCGTCAGCACGGTATTAAGCATCAAAATCCCCTGCTCCGCCCATTGGGTTAAATCACCATGATTTGGGATTTGGAAACCGGGAATATCGTTCACTAACTCTTTATACATATTGGCTAGCGATGGCGGCGGTTTAATGCCTCGCTTAACCGAGAAACACAGGCCGTGGGCTTGGTCGGGGCCATGGTAGGGATCTTGACCTATAAGCACTACACGCACTTGCTCCAATGGGGTTGTTTTAAAGGCGTTATACACATCCTCTTTAGGAGGATAGATCACCTTACCCAATTCACGCTCTTGATTCACAAATGCTATCAACTGCTGGTAATAGGGTTGAGAACGTTGATGGTCAATAAATGCCTGCCAAGTCGCCAAAATCTGTTTCTCTTACTTAAGTTACGATGCCGTTAGCTTAAAAGTGATAGCACGACATGACAAGCCAACTCCGGTTTTTATTCCCGAGTCTTGAGGTATCGCAAGCAAATTACGGCCTAAACCCGTTCAGTCCCTTAGGTTTAGGCAATCGATTACTATCGAGAAACGCCCCGAATCGCAAAAGTTAACTCGAGCAAAGTTGAATGCTGCGCCATGTTGCGCCTCGGCGCTTTGATTCGCAAATGGCTCTGATAAGCCATCAGCTAGCGTGATAGGGGCGTTTACTCAAACAATCTGTGCTAATCGTGACCACGATGGCCATGACCACGGTCGTCATCTCTGTCTTTGCGGCGCTCATGTTTGTCGTAATGTTTGTGGTGATGCTTATCCTGTTTATAGGAGCGATAACGGGGTACGTACTCATCGCGATACCAGACATCCTGAACAAAATAGACCGGACGGCCGCAGGCACCATAGGAAGCACAATAGCGGCCCCATTTTTTTGCATGACCAGGCGGCACATGCAGATAGATAGGTTCATACACGACCCGAGACTGCTCTATCACGATAGGCTGTTCGTAAATCACCTGTGGACGAGGAAAATTACCAATATTGATCTGACCGTAAAAGTTTGGATCGCCGATGTTAATCGACACTCCGACATCAGCCGCAATGGCCGAAGATGAAGCTGCAGCGAGTAGTAAGGCTGACAGAGTAAGTTTAATTGCTTTCATGGCGGTTCTCCTGTTGATGGAAGCAGTATGCGAGTGGCTAACTGAACAGAAGATGAATCCTCACAGGAGGCTAAATCAGATATTATTCACCCCGCATCGCCATGCAGAGCTTGTATTTCGGCAGGCTATCTGCATCCCAAATCGGCAAGGATTTAAATCACGATGATAGAACTGTTACATATCTTCCGCCTTGAAACGATGCAGCAAAACCCATTGATACCAATTACAATATCGCCCAATCAACCTTCGAGCTAACCGCAAGTTAGCGATGGATAACCTGCTAAGGATTGGGCTCACTACAACCGATTTAGATCCCAATACTTAAGCCTAAGCGGTTCCTTCCTGCAGAATTTAGGATAGAATCGCCCACCAATAAATTATTTTGAGTAAGCGCTATGACTGATACCAGCAACACCACGATTTTTGAACTTGCCGATCAATTTATTGCCTTAGCCAATCAGCTAAGCCAGCAGGAAGGTGATGTCGGTAAAGTCGGCACGGCCCTGCGTTTTGCCGCTGCGCGTTTTAACGCCTTTGAAGCCGCGATCAAATCTGCCGACTTAGGCGCAGAAAAAGACAATGCGCTCGACTGGTTTAGCGCCGAATACCGCGAAATGCTAAGCGACAACCTAGACGACCATATCGCTAATCCACCCGTTATGCAGGAAGAAGCGGTGGCGGCGGATGACTCGGTACAAATCTTTAAAGGCTGATGATGCGCTAAAAGCCAAGCATCGCCTGCTAAAATCCCATAAAAAACGCCATCTTGTGATGGCGTTTTTTTATCTCTTCGCACTTATTTCTTCACACTCATCAATACGCATTGTGAAACGTCAGAGAGTGTAGACCACGCGTATCGCGAGCAGGATCAGTACCACACCAGAAAGTTTATCAATAAGTCCCGCTTTTTCCCGTAACTTAGGCAATACACTCGAATGGGACAACAGTAAGGCAATCAAGGTGTACCAAAGCCCATCAACTACCAAAGGCGTTAGCACGATAAGTGCTTGACCCGTCAAGCTATCGGCCACCATCACAAACTGGCTAAACAGCGCTAAAAAGAACAACATAATCTTAGGATTGAAGAGGGAAATTGCGATACCATCGCGCGCCGCAGTGAGCGTATCCGTAGCCTCCCCCGCCGCAAGTTTTGCCTGCATACCACCGTTTGAGCGCAATGCTTGGATCCCCATCCATGCGAGATAGAGCGCGCCTAAAATCGCGATCCCATTAAAAATCAATGGCGCTTTTTTCAATACAACGGCTAGTCCGAGTAGCGTCACTAACGCATAAATACCAATACCAATCGAGTGCGCCCAAGCGCAAACGATCCCTTTGCCGCGACCACCGCCCAAGGTATGACGCACAACCATGGCCAAACTCGGCCCGGGAGACATAGCGCCCAAGCAACAAATCGCCAATAGTCCTAACCAAGTACTAAAGCTCATTTTTAACCCTTTAAAGCATAAAAAGGCCCTCAATAGGGCCTTCACAGGAGTGGCAGTTTAACACTGGCCAAATAATACGGTCACTCTCATTTAGCCGCGTTAGGATGATAAAAAGCGCGGATATCTTGCACCAGTTGCTCAAGCGACGCGGGCTCCACATACATCATGTGGCCCGCTTTGTAGTAATGCATAGTGACACGGCTATTATCTATGCCATTATCGGCAAAGGTATTTTCGGTCGCAAAGAAGGGCGTCGCAAAATCGAAATAACCGTTACCGACAAAAATGCGTAGGTCTTTATTCTCGCGCTGCGCCTGCCCTAAATAGGGCGCCACATTCACATAATGCATTTGCTTACCGCTGATATTCCAGTTCCAGCCACGGTTAACATCGGTGGAGAGCACGTTGAAGGGGCGTGATAATTTAACCCCTAAATCCTCATACAGATACTGATGGATAGCCGCCGTATAAGCGCCATCGATACCATATCCTGACGGGTCGTTATCGGTCGAGTCACCGCCACTGTCGTAATCTTTGCCGGTATAGCGACTGTCTAACCGCCCGACGGTCAAATCCTGATCCCTGAGCAATTCTTTGGTGTAGCGACTCGCACTCACCCGCAAATTCACTCGGTCAAGATAAGACTCACTCAGGCCCGTAAAACGCGCCAACTGTTTGCGTACGCTCTGATAATCGCTTTGCGCTAAACGACTACCCTGTAATAGGGCTAAGGCGTAATCCTTGATAGCGAATTGACGCGCCTGTTCGACAAACGCTTCGAGCCCTAAGGCCTTGTCGGCATCGTTGACTTTATTGTGATAAAACGCGGTTGCCGCCATAGTCGGTAAAAAACCAATGTAGGGTTGGTTATTACCCGGTTGATAGCGAGCGTGGCTAAAGTCGAGAATCGATGAAATCAACATCACGCCATTGACCGAGATATCGGTCCAACCGCCTTGGAGCTCATCCACTAATGCTGCGGCTCGCGTCGTACCATAACTTTCACCGGCAAGATATTTAGGCGAATTCCAACGCTTATGTTCAATCAACCAACGGCGCATAAACTCGGCAATGGATTGGGCATCTTCTTTCACGCCCCAAAAATCGGCGCCTTTCTTCTCACCAAGCGCACGGCTAAAACCGGTACCCACAGGGTCGATAAATACTAAATCAGACTCATCAAGTAAGGAGTAATCGTTGGCTTCAATCCGATAAGGCGCCGCACCATCATCTTTGGCATCACCTGGTACAATCACACGCTTTGGCCCAAAGAGTCCCATGTGCAGCCACAGCGAGGCAGAACCTGGGCCTCCGTTGAAAATAAACGTGACAGGGCGTTTACTGCTGTCTTGCACATCATCCCGTAAATACGTAATAGAGAAGATACTCGCCTGAGGCTCACCCTTATCATCCTCTAAAATGGTTTCTCCACTAATGGCTTGATAGCTGATCTTTTGATTTTGAATCGTCATTCTGTGCTTAGTCGTCACCACCTCTGGCACTAGCTTATCCACTTTGGCTTCGCTTTTTTGCGCAGGCTCAGCATGACCGACTATGGACACAGTGAATAACAAGGGCAGCAACACACTTGCCCATTTCAGTTTTGAGGGCGTTTGCTTCTCTGTTAGCGCTCGCATCAATTATTCTTCCCTTCTGTAGTGGTTATTTGTGATCTTTTTATTGATGCACCAGCTTACAAAGACTGCGCACTCGGCGCAAAAGCACAATTGCAACCGAATGCGTCAAAGGTTTAATCGGCTTTTAAAGCGTAAATTCACGCAGATTTAAGCTGTTAGCCGCTAAGATAGATTGGATTATCGAAAACTTATGTAGGCATTTATGGGCACTATCACTCTTATCAGTCTGATCATTCTCGCATTACTCGTGGGCGCGATTGGCCTGTTAATCTGGCAACGCAGCAAAGGTAAACGCATTCCACTGGCGGTAATTTTTGTATTGGGATTTTTCGCCGTCGGCCTAGGCGGAATTATCGGTTTTGTACATAAAGGCGAAGATTATCAAGCCTATCAAAAGTTGCAGTGGCACACGCTGGCCCCTGAAAAAATCGCGCCACTGGTCGCCGATGGCTACACAGTGTTTGTGGATATCACCTCAGACTGGTGCAGCATTTGCCAAACCAACAAGGCTGAAGTCACCCACAGAGAGCAAGTGGTGAATGCGCTGATGGCCGACAAGGTTATTTTGATGCAGGGAAATTGGAGCGAAGCCGATTCCACCATTGCGGGTTATATGAAGCATGAAGGCGTACCGGGTACACCTTACAATAAGGTCTATGGTCCAAGGGCGCCTAACGGTATAGTGTTGCCTTCAAAGCTCACTATAGAGGCCGTGCTTAATGGCTTAGCTCAGGCAAAATCACTGTAAGCGATTGATTTGGCTTTAACCTCAAAAAAGAAGCCATAAAGCTCAACACTCGCGCAATAAAAAAGGCTGCATCGCAGCCTTTTTGCACACTTCAAATCAGTAGAAAGTAATTTTCCGGAAAGGTGGGCAGAAAATCACTCCGTACTCTTAACAGCCATCTCACCCCAAAACGCTATTTAACTCGTTCATTCACTCACACCGTACTTCAATAAACATCTCCGCGTTGCCGTGAATTCCCTGTCTTAAGGGCGAGCCTGCTTTGTTCAGGTCAACTTAGCCAAAGATATTTATGAAACATTTTTATAACAATTCACTCTTTTACGCCAGCACTAAATACAACTTTCGATCGATTAAAATATAAGCTTTTTATTATCAACAAGTTAATGGTCAGACCTCTAAACATATCTCTAAACCATTCAATTCGAGCGTTACCGAGTAACTCACGATATATCGCGACACGACTCAAGGAGTTATACTCTGGGCACTCATTCGTATTAAGGAATCAACGGAATGACCTCAACACAGCCCGCTGCAATGCCCTTGGATAAACATTTTCTGCCAGAGAACCAGTTACTGCTCAATGCCGTGGGAGAAGGCATTTATGGGTTTGATTTAAATGGTAATGCCGTCTTTATTAATCCCGCCGCCGAGCGCATGACGGGCTGGAAGAATGAAGAATTACTCGGCAAAAATATCCATAATTGCCATCATCATAGCCACGCGGATGGCAGTCATTATCCCCAAGAAGATTGTCCCATCTACAACACCTTGAAGGATGGAATAGCAAGGGAAATCACCCACGATGTGTTTTGGCGTAAAGATGGCAGCAGCTTTCCAGTACATTACAGCTCGACGCCCGTCTATCGGGACAACAAGCTAATCGGTGTGGTCGCGATATTTCGCGACATCAGTATTCAGAAACAAACCGAGCAGTCGCTACGTCAAGCTTTAGCGCAGGTTCAAGCCCTGTCGGAGCAACTTGCCAGCGAAAATCACTATCTCCAAGCCGAGTTAGCCGATAAGACCGGCGATGTGGATATTTCGGGCAGCAGCGCGGTGATCCGTCATATGATCCAGCAACTGCATATGGTGGCCAATACTGACAGTACCGTATTAATTTGTGGCGAAAATGGCACAGGCAAAGAACTGGTTGCCCGCAACTTACATCAACTGAGTCGCCGTAAAGATAAGCCCATGATCAGCGTTAACTGCGCGGCGTTTTCAGCCTCACTGTTAGAGAGTGAGTTGTTTGGCCATGAGAAAGGCGCCTTTACCGGCGCGACACAGCAGCGCAAGGGCCGCTTCGAACTCGCCCATCAAGGCACACTGTTTCTCGATGAGGTGGCCGAATTAAGTTTGGAGGCGCAATCTAAGTTGCTGCGGGTGATCCAAGAGCAATCCTTCGAACGACTCGGCGGCAGTGAAACCATTAAGGTCGATATTCGCTTAGTCGCCGCCAGTCACCATGATTTACTCAAGCGCGTTGAACAGGGTTTATTCAGGATGGATCTCTATTACCGCTTGAATGTCTTCCCAATCCAAGTGCCGCCGCTGAGAGCAAGACTTGAGGACATGCCCGAGCTTGTCAGCCACATATTGCATTCCCTAAACCGCAAACTCGGTAAGAAACTGCGCGGCGTGAGCCAAAAAGGTCTGCAAAAACTGATGGCCTACAGCTGGCCGGGTAATGTGCGTGAATTGCAAAATATCCTCGAGCGGGAGGCCATTTTATCTCAAACGGATATTTTACAAATCCATGCCATGCCCACGAATCACCTGCAGACTCAAACCGCGGCTTCACCATTGCAAACCTTGGCCGAGGCGGAAGCACAACACATAGAGCAAACATTAAAGCAGCTCAATTGGCGTATTTCGGGCCCCAATGGTGCGGCCAATGTGCTCGGCGTCCCGCCAAGTACACTCAGATCGCGGATGAAGAAGCTCGGGATTACACGTCAAACCCCTGCGGAAGAATAGCTTTAAAAACGCGATATATCGCCAATTAGCGATATATCGCGACACCTACTAAATCGCAAATACACTTAATCATTAAATATCAATAATTTAAAATAAAAAACTCTTGGCCTAACGTTTGCTATAGGGAGCCGAATCTTATTTAAGCCGTTAGGACAGCATATGCCCAAGAGTGACACCCAACACAGAGAGAACGCCAAGCGCCCCTCTGCTGAGCAATTTATCCCCGTAAAAAATATCCAGGCGGACGATAAACCAACCCCCGTGAATGGTCAGATTCATTTCCGAGAGCAGAAGGGTTATTTTCAGCGCCTAAGAACCACAATGAATAGCCTGTTAGTACTGCTGTTTTTTGCTCTGCCCTTTATTTCCTTTGATGGTCGGCAAGCGATATTGCTGGATGTGAGTCAGCAGCAGTTCTTCTTTTTCGGCCTCACGCTCTGGCCACAGGATTTCACCTTACTCGCTTGGGTATTTATTGCCGCCGCCTTTGGGTTGTTTTTCATTACTGTGTTTTGGGGGCGCGTCTGGTGTGGCTATCTTTGCCCGCAAACCGCGTGGACTTTTATGTTTGTCTGGCTCGAGAGCCGAATTGAGGGCAACAGCAACAAACGTAAATTGCTGGATAAGGCGCCATGGTCAGCCAATAAACTCGGTAAAAGAAGCCTCAAACACGGCCTGTGGGGATTAGCCGCCTTAATTACTGGCTGTGGATTTATCGGTTATTTCATCCCCGCCCGCGAACTCTATTTGGATATTTTTACCGGCAACGCCGGCTTTTGGACGACCTGCTGGGTATGGTTTTTCGCGATTTGTACTTACTTAAATGCTGGCTGGATGCGCGAGCAAATGTGCTTACACTGTTGCCCCTACGCGCGTTTTCAGGCCGTCATGTTCGATGCCAACACTAAAACCGTCACCTATGATGCCGCACGCGGCGAAGCACGCGGCCCACGTAAGCGCAAACAACAGACTGAACTCGGTGATTGTGTTGACTGTAACTTATGTGTCGAAGTCTGCCCGACGGGGATTGATATTCGCCAAGGCCTACAATACGAGTGCATTAACTGCGGCGCCTGTGTCGATGCCTGTAATGAAACCATGCAAAAATTCGACTACAAACAAAACCTAATTAGCTATGTCAGCGAGAATGAATTAAAGGGCATCACCCATTCCAACTGGCGCTCGCCACGCTTTTTAGGTTACGGCGCAGCCGTTGTCATTATGTTGGTTGTAATAGGTTTAGATCTTTCCAGTCGCAGTGAAATTCAGCTTAACGTCATTCGCGACAGACAGAGCCTGTATCGCGAAACCGCCGATAATAAAGTTGAAAATACCTACCAGCTGAAGATCCGTAACAAGACTCAGCAAACCAAGCAATATCAACTCGCGGTCAACAGCGAAATGCCCTTCAGCTTAATTGCCGATCCAGTCATTACCCTTGCTCCGGGCGAGCAATCGGATTATCCAGTGACAGTATTAGCCGATAAGGATGCAATCCCAACGGGGCGCAAAATTATCGAATTCTCGGTAACGGATGTGAGCAAACCTGAACAAAGCGTTAGCCAAGAAACCGGCTTCTTTAGCCCTTAGCGCGTCATGCGGCAGTGTGCTCGCCGATAAGCGAGCACACTGCATCACTGTTAGTCACTTTCGCAAATCTTGCCCGTTGAATAACAGAGGTTGCAGGGCTTTTTGCTCAGCTTGTTTCGTTAAATCCGCTAAATAGCCTCAATTCGCGCCGCACAAACATGAAGTATGCCAATGCAAAATCATAGCCTTCTAGCCACTTCTCTTGCGCTTACGGCGACAGATCAAAAGAGGCTCGGCTGTCATTGCGGTAAAGCAATGTCGATTTATTATTGACGGAGCGCTATATAGATCGAATACAATAAATATACGAAACATATATAAAGTATATTTATGGGCATAGTTAAAATTTCCGAAGAACTGCATGATGAGCTGAGAAAAGCCAGTTCGGTCATGTCACGTTCAATCAACTCGCAGGCAGAATTCTGGATAAGGATCGGGATGCTGGCAGAATTGCATCCGCAACTCTCCTTTAATCAGTTAGTCGCCGATCTGATGAAATCTGCGGATGTGAACCTAGCCAACGTGACCCAGGTAAAGGAAATGGCCGATGAATAATCAGGTGAAGATAAAATCTGCCGAAGAAATTGCACTGATGCGCCGTGCAGGGCAATTATTAGCTCAAGTATTTCAAATGCTTGATACCTATGTCCGCCCCGGCATCAGCACCATGGATATCAACGATACGGTCGAAGCCTTTATCGTCAATGAGCTAAAATCGCGTCCCGCGAGTAAAGGTCAGTATGGCTATCAATATGTGTTGAATTCATCCATTAACGAGGTGGTCTGCCATGGTGTGCCCTCAGCGCATGAGGTCATCAAAAGCACAGATATCATTAACTTAGATATAACCCTCGAGAAAGACGGCTATATTGCCGACTCAAGTAAAATGTATGTGATGCCACAGGCGCCCGCCCCAGCCCAAAAGCTGGCTGATGTTACCTATCTTGCCATGTGGCAGGGAATAAAACAGGTAAAACCTGGGGCGACTCTAGGCGATATTGGCCATGCGATTCAACAATATGCGCAATCCTTTGGTTATAGCATCGTCAGGGATTACTGCGGCCATGGGATAGGTCAAGAAATGCATGAAGAGCCGCAAGTCCTTCACTATGGAAAGCCGAATCAAGGCCTTAAGCTCAAAGCGGGCATGGTGTTTACCATTGAGCCTATGGTGAATCAGGGCACAGAAAAGATAAAGCTCAAAAAAGATGGTTGGACGGTTGTTACCCGCGATAAAAAACTCTCGGCGCAATCGGAACATACGATACTTGTCACCCCTACGGGATATGAAGTGCTCACCCTACGCCACGATGAGCAATCTCCCCGCTAATTTCGACGCTAACCCTCGCTTTTTCATCTCAAATTCAGGTGTGCTGTAGTAAATTTGCACTGCAGTTCACCGCCCTTCATTAGAGTAAAAATTCTATTTTTACAATTGGATAGCCGTGCAAATTGCTACAATAATTTAACGATAAACGTTGACCTGACAGGTTGAATCCTTCTAATCTAAACACTCGTTTGATTTTAAAATAATAACAACGATAAACCTATTTGAGGTAGTTAGGCATGGCATACGATCAAGAGTCACAACTCGAACTTGGCAAATACTCATCACTCATAGACTTAATCGAACGCACTAGCCAACGCTTTGGCGATAAAACGGCATATGCTTGTTTGGGGAAAACCAGCAGCTTCAATGATATAGAGCGCGATTCACGCTATTTTTCCGCCTATTTGCAGAATAACACTAACCTAAAACCCGGCGATCGGATCGCGATTCAATTACCCAATATTACCCAGTTCGTTATCGCCGCCTATGGTGCGCTGCGGGCGGGACTTATTCTGGTCAACACTAACCCGCTCTACACCGAACGAGAGCTTATTCATCAGTTTAATGACTCAGGTGCTAAGGCCTTAGTGGTGCTTTCGGATCTGTTGCCAACCCTTGCCAAAGTAGTTGCGACCACACCAATTGAATTAGTGATTTCCACTCACCCATTAGATCTTATCGATCCGCAGGTGCAGCCCAAAACGGGGCTTAAAAATGTCGAATTTTGCCAAGTGCTAAAACAAGGGGCAGAGCTGCCCTTTAACCGAATAGTCCCTGCCGCAGGTGACTTAGCGGCGCTGCAATATACAGGTGGTACAACAGGCCTCTCCAAGGGCGCCATGCTGACCCACGGTAATATGCTCGCCAATGCGGCGCAGGTAAAATCCCGCATCGGCAGCGTTATCAGCGAAGGGGAAGATATTTTTGTCGCGCCACTGCCGATTTACCATATTTACGCCTTTATGGTGAACTTAGTTCTGTATTTTGAATGTGGTGGTTGCTCGGTATTAATCCCCAATCCCCGTGATATTAGTGGCTTAATTAAGACACTGGCGAAATACCCTTTTACTGGCTTTGCAGGGCTTAACACCCTCTTTGTCGCCCTGTGCCATCAGCCCGAATTTAAGGCGCTAGATTTCAGTCATTTAAAAATCACTATTTCGGGTGGTACGGCACTCACCGCGGCCGCAGCCAATATCTGGCAGCAAACCACGGGCAATACCATCAGTGAAGGCTATGGATTATCCGAAACCTCGCCGGTGATTTCACTCAATGCTCCCGGATATCAAAAGATTGGCACTATCGGTAAGCCCGTTCTCGGCACCGAGGTCAAACTGTTAGATGAAAACGGCAATGAAGTCGCGCAAGGGGAAGCCGGCGAACTCGCTGCCCGCGGCCCGCAAGTGATGCTGGGTTATTGGAATAATCTCCAAGAAACGGCCAATGTAATGACTGCCGATGGTTTCTTTAAAACCGGGGATATTGCGATTTTGAACGAGGAAGGATTCCATCAAATCGTTGATCGCAAAAAGGATATGATTATCGTCTCCGGCTTTAACGTCTATCCGAATGAGGTCGAAAACGTGCTCGCCAGCCATCCGAATATCATTGAATGTGCCGTGGTTGGTGTAAAGGATGAACACTCAGGAGAAGCGGTCAAAGCCTTTGTTGTACTTAAGGATGACAGCCAAGATCATGAGCAAATGAAAACCGCCATTATCAACTTCTGCCGCGAGCAACTCACCGCCTACAAGCTGCCCAAGTTGATTGAGTTTATGCCACAGCTACCTAAGAGTACCGTGGGTAAAATTCTGCGCCGAGAATTGAAACATCAGGCTTAAACATAGCTAAACATCACTGATGTGTGAGCAGTCTTAAATCCCAAATAAAACCCCAGAGCAACACTCTGGGGTTTTATTTGCATTACATTCCCGTCCAAACCTTACTCGCTAAGCGCACTCACGTCATCCGTTAGCAGCTGTAAACTGGCAAACTCACGATATAACGCATTGGTTTGTAAAAGGGTTTGATGCTTACCACTGGCGACGATACGTCCCTTATCGAACACGATAATTCGGTCCGCATTGATCACAGTGGCAAGGCGATGGGCGATGATAAGCGTGGTTTTCCCCTTCATCAATTCATCGAGTGCCTGCTTCACTTTTTGCTCGCTTAAGGCATCGAGCGCGCTGGTCGCCTCATCGAGCAGCAAGATAGGCCTGTCGGCTAGAATCGCCCTCGCAATCGCGATACGCTGCTTTTGACCACCGGATAAGCGCACGCCGCGCTCACCCAAATAGGTTTGATAACCTTCACTAAATTCGCTGATAAACTCATGGACACGGGCCGCAATACAGGCATCAATCACCTCCTGCTCGCTGGCATCGACGCGGCCATAGCGCACATTTTCCAGCACACTAGTAGCAAAAATCACTGAGTCCTGCGGCACAAGCGCAAACTGCGCCCGTAAATCCTTTGGTGAAAGCTCAGCAATATCAATCCCATCCAAATGAATGCTGCCCGAAGACGGCACATAAAACCGCTGCAATAACTGAAATAAGGTACTCTTACCGGCACCACTCGGCCCGACCAAGGCCACTCGCTCGCCCGCGGTAATCATCAGTTCTAAGTCGCTGAGCACTAACTGAGTTTGCTCGGGATAATGAAAACTCAGCTGTTGCAGTTGCAGCTCGCCACGCACTTTCGCAGGCAGTGTTTTAGGCACCAATGGCGCAGGAATATCGACCTCAGTTTCAGCCAGTTCGATTAAGCGCTCGGCGGCGCCCGAGGCGCGTTGGATCTCACCGACAACTTCACTGATGGTCGCAACGGCACCTGCCACCATCACGGCATAAAACATAAAGGCCGACAGTTCGCCGCCCGTCATCTTTCCCGACATCACGTCGTGGGCGCCGACCCAAGTCACAGATGCAATGGCGGCGATACTTAAAAACATCACGGAGGAAATCAACATGGCACGGTAACGAATACGACCACTGGCGGCGGTCATCACATCTTCGACACGACTATTGAATAAACTGCGGTCCTTATCCTCATGCCCATAGGCTTGCACTGTGTGGATTTCATGTAAGGTTTCATCCACATAGGCCCCCAAATCCGCCACCCTATCTTGACTCTCCCGCGCTAAGGTTCGCACTTTTCGGCCAAAGAAACCGACAGGCCCCAGCACCAAAGGCACTGCCAGTAGCACCAGCAGCGTCATCTTCACGCTGGTGATCCCCATCATCGCCAACCCACCGATCACAGTCACGCCGGAGCGCAGCGCCATCGAGAGACTCGAGCCGACCACGGTTTGCAGCAGAGTCGAATCGGCGGTAAAGCGCGAAATCACCTCACCGGTACGCACCTTGGCGTAGAAGGCTGGAGACAACTTCAGCAGTTGATTGTAAACCGTCAGCCTTATATCGGCGCTGACCCGCTCGCCGAGCCAAGTCATCAGATAAAATCGGCAAAACACCGCAGTGCCACTCACTGCGGTGATCAGCAGTACCAACAAAATAATTTCATTGAGACGCTGGGCGTTATCCTTAATAAAACCTTCGTCCACCATCAACCGCACGCCCTGCCCGAGGGATAGCCAGGCCAAGGAGCCAATCAAAAGAAATACAATCGCCGCGACCACCCGCAGGCGATAGGGCTTAAGAAATTGCCAAATCCAGGGGAGTACGGCTCTGTCTTGCACCTTGGAGGGGGGAGAAGCCAGTGACTCAACGGGAGTATGCGGTAATACCGTTTGCGAAGATTTATGATTTGATGAGTTCACCGCGATTCCTTCCCATAAAATGATGACGCATTCGATTACAACTGATGTAAATCATAAGAAAACTCTGGACCTTAACCCAAAATTTGCCAGCGACCTAGGTATAATAAGTGCAAATTTTCGTAAAAGTGACAATATGAAAACGCCAATCTCAACAGAAACACAGCAAGACGCCTTAAGCATTGCCAAAGCCACGCAAAAACCGGGACAAACGAAGGAACAAACCAAGCTTATCGCACAGGGGATTGAAAAAGGCATTGCCGAATACAAAAAACGCCAAAAAGCCATGGCCCGTGAGCGCGATAAACTAAGAAAACAACAACTAAGGGCCAGAAACCAACAAGCGAGCGCAGCCGACGAGATGGATGACGGCGAAGATTTTTCGCTGCCGCAGACTCAATTTACTCCTGTTGCTTGGGCAGCCATCGCCTTGTTACTCCTCAGTTGGCTGGGCTTTGGGGCTTATATCTTCCTTTAACTGAGGAGATGCGCACGTAACGTATCAAGGTAGCTAGTCAGCTCATGCGGATGAAACGCTTGTGCCATTAACGCCTTAGCATTGATATTGCCAGCCTTTAGCAGGACTCGCCCCGTCTCGGATAAAAAGGCCAACTCGAGCCAGTTGGCTCTATCGGGGTAGCCATCGAGTGTTAGACAAAGCGTATTATCCCGCTCAATGGCAGACTGACAATCCCAGCATTGGCCGACAAGGTCGAGCAGCACTTGCCCGCTTTGCGTGTCGGTTAATCTCGGCGCATATACCCAATGGGACATGCGCATTTCATGGGGAATGGTCTCCAGCTTAAAGCGACCCTCTAGAAAAAACTGTTCGGTTAACATAATCGGATCATCAAAGTAGTTATCGTATATGAATAAATCGTTTATTAAAAAGATGAATCGGTAATGGCCTGATTAACTCTCTGGTTTATAAGTAGATTAACTCATTAAGCCTTCTAATCGATTCGCGAACCGCTTAGCTAAACCTTTTTGCCAAGCCGCACTCTTTGGCTGACTGTAGAGCCTATCTTCCCACGCAAAAATCTTATTCATGCCATGGTATGCGAGCCAAGGCAAAGGCTCGCGCTCCCAGGGTGCTAATACCTGTTGTACTGGAGCATTAAACGCCCAAGGCATAGATGCAAGCTGTGTATCACGCCCTAATATCAAGTCCACCAGCGTGCGGGCAAATAGGTTTGCCGCCCCGACACCTTCCCCGCCATAGCCGCCAATCAGGCCTAAACCCAGACTTTGATCAAAGATGGCATGGGGAGCAAAGCGCCTCGCCAAGGCTAACGTTCCGCCCCAACCATGGGTAATTTGCACGCCGTTAAGTTGAGGAAATAACGCCAATAATAATTGATAACGAAAGCCAAATTCGCCCTCGAAATCACACTGAGGTGGGCTTTGATTTGCAGGAAATTTCCCGTTAAACAGTTTAGGGTCAAAACCAAATTCGGTGCGTATTTCCGCGCCAAAGCCATAGCCGCCACGGGCACCAAATATCAGCCGATTATCAGGGCTACGCTGGCCATAAGTCACTATGCGGCTGGCATCACTAAAGGTCGCGCGATTGGCTAGGCCAATTGCATCCCATGTGGCATCCGTTAACGGCTCAGTGGCGATAAGTAAACTCTGCACGGGTAAGGTAAATCGCCCAAGTCCACTGAGCTGACGCAGATAACCTTCCACCGCGGGCACCACAATCGTCGCACGAACTCGTCCCTTTGGTGTTTGCAATAGGGTTTGTGCATCACCAAGATGCGCCATGTGATTTACTAGAGTATGCTCGTAGATCTTCACCCCTAAGCGTTGCACTAGGTCAGCCAAACCACAGACGAGTTTCGCCGGATGTATTCGCGCGCAATGGGGAGTAAAAAGTGCCGCTTGGCCCTCGGCCATAGACACTTGCTTATCGAGCTCTGTCTTATCCAGCCAACGAATATCTTCTTCACCAAAACCTTCTGCGCGCCACTGCGCTAATTCGGCTTTAATATTGGCTAATTGCTCGGAATAACGCGCCGCCACCCGCAAGTTACCGCCATGGTGTAAATCACAGTCGATATGATGCTTGGCGCAAACTGTGGCCACTTCAGAAATAGTTGCTTGAATAATGGCTTTAGCGCTAAGGCGCTGCTCGCCCTCGAGCCGATTAAGGTAGGCCACATCACCACTGAAACTGCCCATCAACCAACCACCATTGCGACCGGATGCACCTTGGCCTATGCGTTCGGCCTCAAGGATAACCACAGACAGATTTGGCTGGTATAGCTTTAGATAATAGGCAGTCCAAAGCCCGGAATACCCCGCACCAATAATGGCAACATCGGCGCTGATATCCTGCTCTAAGGGTGGTAAAACGGCTCGTTGAGTTAACTTAGGCTCAGTGTCGAACCAAAATCCGCGCTCTTTCACGCCAAGGTTTCGCTCGAGGCATTAACACCAATAATTGCGGCAATTTCATCGACATGGGTATCAACCCAGGCGCTGCTGATAGGCCCCCAGGTAACGATACGATAATAACCCGCATTGTTACGACTGCCGTCCTGCACAAATTCGACTCGAATGCCAATATCTTCAAATGCGGCGATAGAATCCTGCAGCGTGCGCCGAGGCATTCCAGTTAACTTATTGAGTGATAAAAGGTTATGTCGTTCATCATCCATTAAATGCGCTAAATATAGCTTACGCAAAAATGCCTTATGCTGTTTCGACATCGATTGAGTGGCTGCAACTTCTAGGGGCATAGAGGAACGATCCAAAAATTAACCAAGAGACAATAAAACTACTTGATATTCAGTGAATAAGAAATAGCCTCAGCGCAAATTATTAGGCAGAGTTTACAGCGCAACACCCACCAATATTGAACAATTTTGCATCATTGACTTGTGTTTGTCCCCCCATCGCTGTTATTTCTAAAAGGAGTCAATCGATGGGAGCAAGCGATGAGCCACATTATTACTGCGGAGCAAGTGCTGCATTTCTGGTTTGAGGAAATCTCACCTAAATCTTGGTGGATAAAAGATCACGAGTTTGACGCCCTTATCCAGTCCCGTTTTGAAGAATTGCTTAAACAAGCAAAACGGGGCGAGCTTGCCGATTGGCGCGTCACCCCTCAGGGACGGTTAGCCGAAATCATAGTGCTGGATCAATTCTCCCGAAATATCTATCGCGACACACCCGCTGCCTTTGAGGCCGATACTATCGCGCTCGTCCTTGCCCAAGAGGCCGTCGCCCAGCAGGTTGACCAAGCACTTAAGCCAAAACAGGTGCCCTTTTTATTTATGCCTTACATGCATAGCGAGTCGGCCGTCATTCATCAGGTCGCCGAAAAGTTATTCAATCGAGAAGCGGCAATCGCCAATTTAGAATTTGAGCTTAGACACAAAGCCATCATTGACAGATTTGGCCGTTATCCTCATCGAAACAAGATATTAGGCAGAGAATCCACCACAGATGAAATCGCCTTTTTAACCCAGCCGGGGTCCTCTTTCTAAGGACTAGTTGCGCCTTTGCTAAATAAATTAAACAAGACTATAAATTAGCAAACTACACTTATTGCAGTAGGTCATGGAGCGGCCAAAACTGGTTGGTGACTCACTAAGAGGTATTGATGAGTGATGAGACAGGTTAATTTTGCTTCGGCTTACGCTAAATTTTGCCATATTCGCTACCCGCTAATGGGGCTAATCGCCCTATTTCATCCCCTAACAAGCAAAGCTGATGAACTCAAGATAGGGGTCAGTGTGTCAATCCCTCCCTATGTGATTCAAGAGACCAATAGTGGCTTAGAGCTTGAATTACTCTACAAAGCCCTCGCCGTTAAGGGACATAATGCCAGTATCCATTATTTCCCCTTGGCGCGTACCTTTCATGAGCTTCGAAAGGGCAATCTCGACGGCATTATCAACATCAAAGAAGGCATGGTAGATAACGTATTCTACTCCGACGTCGCGATCCGCTATCAAAACTGTGCCATCAGCCTCGATGAACATAAGTTCGCTATCAACAGTGTCCAAGACCTCGCCAATAAAAAGGTAGTCGCCTTCCAACGGGCCTCTGTGTTGCTTGGCGAGGAATTTAGCCTGATGGCAAAAGCCAACAGCGGCTACCAAGAACAGGCGAGGCAAATACAACAGGTCTATATGTTGATGAAACACAGGGCCGATGTGGTAGTGATGGATAAGAACATTTTTAAATACTATCTCAAGCAGGCATTTATCGAGGGGAAATTGACCGAGGCGGAAATCAAGCAAGTGGCTATTTGCAATCGTATTTTCCCGCCAACGGAATATAAATTTGCCTTTTTAAATGAACAAATTCGGGATGACTTTAATCTGGGATTGAAGCAGATCACCGAGGATGGAACCATCAACGCGCTACAGGAAAAATATCGACGTTTCGTGTCCCTCGACAACGATGCCGAGGCCTCAAATACCCTGCTCGACCACACAGTGTTAAAGCATGATCCGCTCTAGTTTTTACTTAACCACTAATACTGGGCATTTTGCCAGTCTCACTACATCTTGGCTCACATGGGGTTTTAAAAAGTCAGCCAAGCCGCTACTACCGTGACTGGCGAGAACCACCATACCTACATCGGCGGCTTCGGCTAAGATCTCTTCGCTCGCATCGCCGTGGCGAACAATGCATTTGATATTAAGGCCAGGCTTTAATCCTAGCTGCATCTCCTGCTGTAGGCTCTGCATTTTTTCATCGACAAATTGCGCCAGCTTTTGCTCCAATGCCGCTGGAGTCTCCACAGCTACACCGTAAAAATGGGCGCTTCGTGCGGGGCTAACGACATGTAACAAGCGGATATCCACCTGATAAAGATTCGCCATTTCAACCGCATATTTAAGAGCATGGGTGGCAGTCGCCGAAAAGTCCGTCGGGCATAACACTTCTTGAGTACGCATAATCTTATCCATCGCTGATTGTTGTTTCGCCCAATATTGGGGGCAAATCGCATTGCTGATAATCTGTATTTTATAGCAGTAAATCGGCACAAGCAGCTAGGGCGTAAAATTAATTATGCTTTAGCAATCAAAAACAAAGGGCGCCTTAGCGCCCTCTTGTACCTGGGTTAAACGCTATTTCACTACCAGTACGGGGCAAGCTGCGCCATTGGCAACGGCCTCGGCAACATTGGTATGTAAAAAGTGCGAGATCCCCGTCCTGCCATGGCTGGCAATCACCACCATGCCCACGTCTTTGCCATTCGCCTCTTCGAGGATCTGATCGACGGGATCGCCACGGCGAATTAAGGTCGTGATAGGTAATTCGGTTTTAAGGCCCTCGAGTAAAGCCTGCATCTTAGTTGCGGCGGCTTCTTCCATACTCTTAGCGAGCTCTTCTGGCGTGATCGCTAAGATCATATAGTTTTCGTCACCCAAGGGTTGCTCTACAACGTGTAAAATCTTTAGCCCTACATGGTATAGATTTGCCATTTCAATAGCATAACGTAGCGCATGGGCCGCAGTTTCCGAAAAATCGGTGGGCCAGAGTATTTGACCTGAACGCATAATCTGTTCTCCTTAATGGCTAGTCATCGTGAAGCTCATCTTTGAGCCAAGTAATAGCATCCAGCTTATCGACAAAAAACTTAACCTCTGCCGGAGTAAACCAGTTTGCCAGTTTTGCCATCACCTCCTGTAGCGTCGTTTTACCAACTATGGCAATCCGCTCAAAGTGGCGAACATGCTTAACCCCTAGTTTTAGATCGTCCCAAGCGGCTTGAAGTTCCCAACCATCGAGCTCAGTAACATCGACTAAGGCATAAATATCGGGATCTTTTACCCCAGCTAACGCGGCTTCGAGCACGGGCACCATCATCTCATAATCCTGATGAGTTAAAGTGCCAACGGCTTTAAAGGCAACAAAAAAATCATCATCGCCATAACGCTCAATACCAACAGAAATTCCATGCTTTAACAAAGTCATACCCACTCCTTGTTTAACAAACTACTATTTCAGTGTAGAAGTTAAGCCCACTTCGGGCCGTGATCTTGCTCATAAATGCACCAGAATACTTGCATATGCTCACTCTATTCGCTAGGATAAACCGACTAATCAGTCGGTTTATTTTTATACGCCACAAATCACGTCATCAGCTCAAGACTTGCATCCGAGGAATTACTATGAATATGGCAACAGACCCAGCAAAAATCTCGCCACTCACCGAGTTACTCCAACGCCAACGTGCAAGTTACTTGGCCGCTCCGAATCCCGATTACGCTATCCGTAAAGAACGCTTAATCCGCCTTAAGGCCACCTTGCTGAAATTCCAACAGCCACTCGTCGAGGCGCTGTCACAGGACTATGGCCACAGATCGGTCGACGACAGCTTGATTTCCGACATTATGCCCGTGGTCAATAACATCAATTACAGCCTGAAAAACCTGAAGAAATGGCTCAAGCCAAGCCGCCGTCATGCGGGTATCTTACTCGCCCCCGCCCAAGTGAAAGTGCATTATCAACCACTTGGGGTTATTGGGATAATCGTGCCGTGGAACTTCCCCGTCATGCTCTCCATCAGCCCCTTAGTCACGGCCATCGCCGCTGGCAACCATGCCATGCTCAAACTCTCGGAATTCACCCCAGCGACCAATAGTGTCATTAAGCAATTGCTTGCCGAAGTGTTTGAAGAATCCCATGTTGCCGTGGTCGAAGGGGAAGCCGATGTCGCGGCGCAGTTTTCAGCCCTGCCCTTCGATCATTTGCTGTTCACAGGCTCAACCACAGTCGGTCGCCATGTGATGCGCGCCGCCGCCAATAATCTCACGCCAGTGACTCTCGAGCTGGGCGGTAAGTCGCCAGTGATTATCGCCCCCGATATGCCACTTGAGATAGCAGTAGAACGAATGATTTATGGTAAGTGTTTGAATGCTGGACAAATCTGTGTAGCACCTGACTATGTGCTTTGTCCTAAGGCGAAAGTGGCAGAGTTTATCCAAGCCTATCAGACGAAATTCCAGGCCATGTATGGCGCCATTACCCAAAACAAAGATTACGGCAGCATCATTAATGCCCGTCAGTTTGAGCGTCTGCTAAGCGTGCTTGAGGATGCCAAGGCTAAAGGGGCTAAGGTGATCCCCGCCTCGAATGACGTGATTGATAGCCAGCATCGTAAACTCGCGACTCAGCTCATTACCGACACCACTGAAGATATGCTACTGATGCAAGAGGAAATCTTCGGCCCACTGCTGCCAGTGATTGGTTATGACAGCCTAGATGAGGCCATTAGCTACGTGAACCATCGCGCCCGCCCCTTAGCCCTGTATGTGATGAGCTTTGATGAAGCGAGCCAACAAAAAATCCTCAAGCAAACCCATTCCGGCGGTGTGTGCATCAACGAAACCGTGTTCCATGTGGCGGCCGATGATGCCCCCTTTGGCGGTATCGGTCCATCGGGAATGGGCCATTACCACGGCAAGGAAGGATTCCTCACCTTTAGTCACGCTAAAACCGTGCTCAGCCGTGGTCGCTTCAACACGGGTAAGTTTGTCCACCCTCCCTATGGTACTTTTATCCAACGCATGTTGATGAAGCTGTTTTTACGCTAATCGGATCGCTTAGGAGGGGTTATGCCGAGCTTATTACCAACAGATACAGACACTAAACCCATGACAGATAAACGTCAGGCCATTTTAGAGACCGCCTTACGCTTATTTGTCGACCAAGGGTTTCATGGCACCTCGACCGCATCGATAGCCAAACAGGCGGGCGTCGCCACGGGCACCCTGTTCCATCATTTTCCGACCAAGGAAGCACTGATGGAAAGCCTGTTTCTTACCATCAAGCAAGAATTTGCCGATGCCTTGTTGTTAAAGGTCGGTGAGGGGCAAGACCTTAAGCACAATGCCGAAACGCTTTGGCAGAGTGCGATCGATTGGTCGATTGAAAACCCAGTCAAACAATTGTTTTTCCAGCAGTATTCTATGTCGCCGCAGATAGCAGTGCATATTCGCGAGCAGGCGATGAACAGCATCTTAGGGTTTATCGCGCAATTGATAAAACAGGGACAACTGATGGGGTTGATTGCTCACTATCCCGTTGATTTGATGCTTGAAAACTGTCATGGCCAATACTTGGCCGCCACGCGCTTTTTTATCGATAACCCAGAGCTAGGGGAAGATAAAAAATACCGCGATGCCAGCTTCGCGCTGTTTTGGAAGGCATTACAGGCCGATTAACCATAAAAAAACCGAGCCAGACATGTCGCAGGCTCGGTGCTTGTTATCGCAATGGGAATTAACCTTGGCTCAACTCCTGCTGTCTTTCAGCGGGTTGTGTCATCTGAGCCTGACTCCAATAACCTTGCTTAATACCCTTATCAATCAACTCGGCGACCGCGAGTTCGATGGCCTGCAGCACGCAAAATTGCACAGGTTCGTTAGTGGTAAAACCGACTTCAGCCTCGGCCAAACGATTCAAACTGGTATAGCGGAACAGGCCTGCACGCATTTCCTGCGATAGCACTCTCTTACTCGTAGATACAGACATCATCACTTTACCCGTGTGCACATCGACCGCGCGCAGATAGATAGTGACTAAATCCTCACGGTACATTTCCGAGGCGCCGATGCCATAGTATTCCACCCCAGTACCGCCGGTGCTGGTGTTGGTCTCGTAACTGATAATGCCACCTTCTAATAGCAATCTCGCCGTCGATAACACCGGAATATCATCGCCCTTAGTGCCATTTTGTTTGTTGCTAATTTTGCGCTCGGTTAGCAGGTTTTGCAGGCCCTCACGCTCGACGGGGGTAAACCATTTCGAGTCGAGCAAGGTTTGCATCAGCATAGAGGTTGCCCCTTGCGTGACTGCCGTGGAGAAGGAACTCACGTTCGCTTGAGGCTTATACTGGCCCGTTTGGTCGCGAAATGAATACACGGCCACAGGGATAGGAAACTTCGGCCCAGGCTGACTCTGTAGTTCCTTCATCACCTCACTCACGGGGTTCACCTGTGCGGGCGTGATATTTAAGTCAGGCTTTGGGATCAAACTACAGGCTGACATACTCAGCAGCATCAGGGCGATAAAGATGAAACGAGTCATTAGTTTCCGCCTCCGAAGGTTGGCATTTCAATCACTGTCACTTCACCGGTTTCGATATTAGTGATGGTCAGCATCACCCCAGTGCCAGTGGAGGCCACTTCAATACGAAAATCACCGGTATCGTACACCCCATCGGAGATCTCCCCATCGGCCACGCCACGGGTGATGGAGTTGATGATGTTACGTTCTAAGGATTCCTTAAAGCGGGTAACAAAATCCTTCTCGGTCGAGCTGGCTTTGTTATCGTTTTGAGCCTGCGCTTTATTCAGCAGAAAGGAGCCATTGAGCGGATTACCGCCGAAGCTGGGATTCACAGGGGTATAGATTAATTCGGTTGCTTGGCTTGTGCATGCCATGCAGAGCACGGCAAGAGAAAGTAACGTCCTGTAAGTCATTATAATTATCCTAAAAGTCGTCCGTTGTTCCTGAAAAATCACCCGTAATAGCATTGGCTCGAACCTGAGCTAAGTAATCAATGGTCAGCAATATGGCCTGCTCTGCGCTTTCCTTAATCGGATTGGCGCGGCGGCCAAAGTGCGTGGTGTAGATGCGCGTACCGTTGACCTCTAAGGTTAAAACCGTGCCCGCCTGTGGAAACACAGTCTCATACAGGGTCACGTTAAAACCTTGGGTAAAGGGCAATTCGCGCCAATAACTTGAATAGTAAAAGCCAAAATCCTTACCAAAACGGGTTAAGGTTCTGTCTATGACTAATCCACTGATTTCAATGTCATCATCGGCCAACACACAAGGGGCACTGACAAACAGCAAGGGACACAAGATGCAGACGAACAACCGCTTTTTTAACGATCTCACTTTCCTCTCCCTGTCGATGAAAGCCACCCATTGCGCGATATCCAAAGCCGAACCAAGGACAAGCCCTTAGTCAACATTTTCGCTTACGCAGGGTAACAGGACAGCCGATCTGTCGTCATTAGAGGGAGGGGCAAATTAGCCCGAAAAGCTAAGGTAAAAACCGCAAAATAGCCCATTTGGGTAATACATTCGGCTGAGGAGTGAAACCTCTTGATACACACTTAAAGGCGGTTTATTGCGGCAGCCACAAATGTACCGACAGACCACCGTCGCTGCGATTATGCATGCTAATGCTGCCATCGTGGGCTTCGATAATCTCGCGGCAAAGGGGCAAACCTAACCCCGTGCCCGATTGTTTAGTCGAGTAAAAGGGCAATAGGGCTTGTTCTAACACTTCCTCGGACATACCGCTGCCGCGATCCTCGATTTTGATACTAAAGCCCGCCCCATCCACCATGGTTTGGTGGCGAATCGAGAGCGTGACTTCATCGGGATTCGAACCTGATTCATGGGCATTTTTGAGTAAATTCAGCAGAACCTGCTCCATTTGCCCTTGGTCGAAATAGCCCATCTCTACGGGTAACTCATTGGCTAAGGTAAAAGGATAATGTTGGGTTAAATGTTCGATAAGCTGCTGCCACGGCACATCACGTCGCTGCGGTAAAGGCAGTTTAGCAAAGCGCGCATAATTGAAAATAAACTGGCTCAAGTGATTCGTTCGACTCTCTATAGTGTCGAATATCAGCTTAAGCTTGGGATTATCGAGATCTTTCGTCAGTAAACGCCCCGAGTTCACCATGGAGGCGATGGGCGCGACAGAATTATTCAACTCATGGCTGATAATGCGGATCACCTTCTTCCAAACCGCCACTTCCTGACGATTGAGTTCTCGGGTCATCTGCTTGAGCAAGATTAAGTTATGTTGTTGGTTATTCAGTAAAAACTGGCCACGGCTCAGATACCAAGTCTCAGTATCATCCTCACCCATGGTAAACAGGCCGCTCTTTTCTTGCTTAAGGGCCAAGGCAAGCGCTTCGGGTAAGTCTTGCAGCAGCTCGTCGAGGCTCAAGCCTTCCATCTTGCCTTTGATATGAAAAAGATGCCGCGCCGCATCGTTGGCATACATGAGTTTTTGGTGGTCGTTAAACAGCAGCATCACATTCGGAGAACTTTGAATCACTTTATCCAGCAGCAGTTCCCGCTGGTAAATATATTGCCGTTCTTGGCGCAGCTTAGCCGCCGAATCATTGAATAATTCCGCCAATGCTTTCAGCTGCCCCTCACCATTTGCCGGAATGCTCACGCTAAAGTCATTGTCGTTAAAGTTGAGTAAACCAACCTCTAAGGCATTGAGACTGCGAGCTAAATGGCGAGTAAACCAAGCAACCCCAAGCGCGCAGCTACCACAGGCCAGCAGCAATATCAGCAGCATGTCAAATACTGCTGGCATCGACTGAGTGTGTTCCGACAGGCTAAATTCGGCGGGGATCACAGGTTCAACCGGCGCAACCATAGGTGGCGCCTCAATAGGATGGGGGGCGGGACTAAAAAGCCCGTCCTTCAAACGATCGAGCTTATAGAGCTTAATCTGCACTTGCTCTTGCTTTAGTTGCTCTAACTTTTGTAGCTCGTGTTTGATTTGCTCTGTCTTCAAGCGCTCCTGCAATGAGAGTGCCTTTTGAAATTGCTCAGTATCCTTAATCGTCGATTCGATTGCGGCCACCGCATCTTCGAGCTGCGCCAAATCCAGCTCAGGCACGGTAATATCGGGCAACGTGTGCGGAGCATCCTCCACAAGAGAGGAAACTGACGAGCGATAACTCATGGTGCCTAGGGTGAGTAACACACCCAAAGCACAACAAACTGTTGAATAAATGATTAATTTTGTTCGCAGTAGCACGTTAATTCCCGCCTAATCGCCACCCATTATGCTGCCAATCGTTACTTCTCTAAGCCAAATTTGTCCATGCGGCGATACAAAGCTTGGCGACTCAACCCTAAGGATTTCGCCACGCGCGCAATCACTCCCTTGTGTTGCCTTAAGGCCATTTCAATCTGCTCACGGCTCACATCCGTCGCCTCATTGCTCTCTTGCTCAATCGGCGGATTCGCCATGGATTGCATCTCAAGTGGCGAGACTATGGGGCGAGTCTGCCCAAGGGGCGCGACGCTCATATGGCTAGCATGATGACTCGTTTGGTGGCTAGTTTGATGGTGGGCATGCGCGGGCGGTAAACCAAAATCGACTTCGGTTAACACTCGGCTTTTAGCCAACAGCGCTGCACGTTTGCAGGCGTTTTCTAGCTCGCGCACATTGCCCGGCCAGCGGTGCTGCAACAGGGCTTGCTGCGCTGGTTTACTCAGGCTAAAACCCTCGCCGACAAAATGCTTCACTAAGGGCAAGATATCGTCAATTCGTTGATTCAGCGGCGGTAAGGCCAATTCAATCACATTCAAACGATAGAATAAGTCCTCACGGAAACGCCCCTCGGCAATATCTTGGGCCAGATCGGCGTTAGTCGCACTGATCACCCTCACCTTCACCTTTAAGGTTTTATGGCTGCCTAAGCGCTCAAACTCTCCGGTTTGTAATACCCGCAGCAATTTCACTTGGCCCGAGAGCGGTAAATTGCCAATTTCGTCCAAAAACAGCGTGCCGCCATCGGCCGCTTCGAAGCGACCAATACGCGCCTTATTGGCACCGGTAAATGCTCCCGCCTCGGCACCAAAGAGTTCGGCTTCGAGCAACTCCATCGGCAAGGCGCCCACATTCACCTTGATAAAAGGTTTGTTTTTTAAGGGGGAATTGGCGTGAATAATATCGGCAAGCTTGTCTTTACCCGCACCATTGGGGCCGGTGATCAACACAGACACATCGGAGCGCGCCAGTTGCAAGGCTAAGTCGATACAGCGCTGCATGGCACCACTGCCAAACACGATTCCGCAGAGATCCGCATCGGCGATCGCCACCTGACGCTGGGAATTCACTCGCTCAAGCTGCTGGTTTGCACGGGCAAGTTTATGTAACGCAATTAAATTAGTGATGCTGTTGAGTAACTTAGCATCATCCCACGGTTTACCCATATAGTCGGCGGCGCCCGCCTTAACTAACTCGACCGCAGTTTCGAGCTGGGTCCATGCAGTCATCAGGACGATCGGCAGATCTTGCTGACGCTCACGCAGGGCATAAAACAGCTGCCGCCCTTCTTCACCCGAGGTAGTATCGCGGGTGAAGTTCATATCTTGGATAACCAAATCAACATCTTGGGTTGCCATTAGGCTAAGGGCATCTTCGGGCGTATGACAAGTCAACACCTGATAACCATTGATCTCCAGCATTAAGCCTAAGGCCTGACAGATGGCATGGTTATCGTCGACAATCAGAATAGTGTCCATGTGAGCATGTGCGTCCAGAGTAAAACTATTAACCTTAAAGTAACAAAAAGTGCAATAACATCCTAATGTTATTGCACTTAATGCCCTTCATCCTATTTAAACACTGCGGGTGGCTGTCGCAGGAGAAATCTTAGCGGCCTTGCGAGCTGGCAAGTACACCGCAAGGGTGGTTACCGCAAACAACCCCGCCACAGTCAGCAATGGATAGATTATCTCCAGCATCGGCAGGCTATAGAGGCTCATCAATTGCTGGCCGAGCTGAATCGCTAACAGCACACCAATGCCACCGCCGAGCAAGCAGAGCAGATAGTTCTCTACGAGGAAGTAGCTGATAATATCCCGTTTTTTCGCCCCTAACGCGCGGCGAGTGCCAATTTGCTTAGTGCGGCGCTGGATATTAAACATCACCATGCCTGTCACCCCAAGGGATGTGATCAGCAGCAGTAACACCACCATCATGGTCAGTACGGTTGCCATTAACTCATGGTCACGGTACGCCTCGATACGACGCTCTCCCATGGTCGTAAAACCTTCGACCACGCGGCTTGGATATTCCTTATGCAGCAGTTCGGGTATGACTTCTTTTAGGCGAGCCATATCGCTCGACTTAGCTCTCACTAAATAGCGTTTATAGTCAGCGGGATAATTCACCGACAACACTGAGCTAAACTCCAGGTTTTTGTTATCTACCCACGCCGTTTGTAAGCGCTCCAACACCCCAATCACCACAAAGTGCTGAGTGCCCATATATACGCTCTTGCCGAGCGCGGTCTCATTCGGCCATACCTTATCGGCAAAGGCTTTGGTGACGATCATCTTGCCACCATCTTCAAGCAACTCTGTGGTGATCTCCTGGGGATAGAAGTTGCGTCCTTCGACTAACTTCAGTCCTAGGGAGTTGATGAAATGCTCATCACTCATATACATGCCCGTATTGGGCGTGGATTTAGCGCGCTCCTCTGGCCCCAGCGTAAAGTTACTCGACCAACCGCCACCGCTCAGGGGAGCCATAGAGGTGGGTGCCACATCGATAACGCCCGGGATCGCACGGATGATCTCTAAATCTCGTTTATCCTGCGCGACTAAATCCGTTGATTTATCAAAATGATAAATACTGAAATCGAAGACTTCGCTTTCAACAATCCCCGAATCCCGCGCCATTAAATTCAGGCGTTCGGCGATGATAAAGCTGGCATTCGCGACGATAGCCACAGATAAAATGATCTGTAATAACAGCAACAAGGGGCCACTTTTACTGCGTAATAAACTGCTAAGAATAGGTTTGATATGTAACATATTGCCCCCGATTATTGGCTCTTAAGATAAACACTTGGGTTAGTCGTACACACACGCCACGCGGGGTAGATGCCAGCCACCACAGCCGCCAAAATCGCGATCAAAGGTGCTATCAACCACATGCTGGTATCTAGGTGAGTTAAAGATGCCTCCAACTGAAACTTCTTCGTCAGCAGCATCAGTGAGCCCCAGGCCCAAGCTAAGCCGAGTAAACCGCCGAATAATCCCATCAAGGACACTTCCACCATATGTTGGGCAAAGATCTGTCCTTGGCTGGCGCCGATGGCGCGGCGCACACCGATCTCGGGAGCACGGCGTAAAAACTTAGACAGCAATAAACCTAACATATTGACTAAACAGACAATTAAGAAGAGTGCGCTCAGGCCCACCAGCACCTTGTTATCCTCAGGCACCACTTTATTGATGGCTAACCATTGGTCTACATCGGACAACTGCACATCGGCCTTAGGTGAGCTAAAGCGGCCTAATTTCTTTTGTTGTTCAATATATTGGCGTACCCACTGACGGTACTCAGCCACTTGCTCAGGCGTATCCAGTTGCACCCAATATTGCGTCCAATGCTTTTCCGAGGTTAAACGTTGTGCATAGTTGTTGATGCTTTCATAGTTCCAGCCGTTGGTATTACCCCAACTGCCATATTCCTCAATCGGCGCTAAGCTGTAGGGCACAAACAAGGTATCCACATTGCCAAAGGCGCCGTTGTTAAGATCGTAATAGTTTGGACTCGGAGCCCAAGGCTTAAGCACGCCAACTACCTGATAGGGCTTCGCATTGAAATAAATCGTCTTGCCGACACTATTTTGGCCCGCAAACAGCGTCTTATTTAGCTCATCGGTGAGCACCACTTCGTAGCGAGCATCTGTATCGACACTGTCATCCCATGCCTGACCGTATTGGAATTCGAGGCCAAACAGTGGGAAAAAGTCATTATTGGTTACCCTAACCCGAGATTGCAGCACGGGTAAAAAAGCGGGATCTTCGGTTTGCACCGCGCCGCCCGTGCGAAACATGGGGGTTTGCAGGCTCGGAATATCACTCTTGAGTAAGTTCATCCCGTCTTGATAGGTGATCTGTTGATCGAAGCGATCCCAGGCATCTGGCCCTTGGCTCCACAACTGCACCGCAAACAATTGACCGGATTTATCCCCCGCAGGGTTAATCGACATCATTTTATAGATATTGAGTGTAGTGATAGTGATGCCAATGCCGATAGAAATCGCCATGATCATCAATGCCGACAACATGGGCGTTTTTTTGATGCTACGCCAAGCTAAATCTAAGTAATAGAAGAACATAACCGCTCCTAGCCTTGGGCGTTAGCAACCAGTTTATCGACACTGCCGTGGCTTGCACTGCGGGCCGCATTGGGTTGATACATGGTAAAGTCGCAGACCTGACCATCGACTATTTGAATATTGCGCTGGGCACGGCGGGCCAGTTCAGGATCGTGGGTCACCATGATGATCGTGGTGCCAGATTGGTTAATATTCTCTAATAATTCCATCACTTGGCGGGCCATTAAACTGTCGAGGTTACCCGTAGGTTCGTCGGCGAGCAGGAAGCGTGGCTCCCCCGCTAAAGCGCGGGCAATCGCCACCCTTTGCTGCTGACCGCCGGATAGCTGGGTCGGTAAATGCTTCATCCGCGCACCTAAGCCCACTTGCTCTAACGCTTGCTCCACACGGCGTTTACGCTCCTTGGCACTAAAACCACGGTAGCGCAGCGGCACCTCAATATTTTCCGCGAGGTTAAGATCGGGGATCAAGTTAAAGCCTTGGAAGATAAAGCCAATCTTCTCGTTGCGTACGGCGGCACTCTTGTTATCACTAAGGTTAGAGACATTAATTCCATCTAAAAAATAATCCCCATGGGTGAAGCCTTCGAGCAAGCCTGCGATATTTAAGAAGGTGGTTTTGCCTGAGCCAGAAGGACCAGTGACCGCCACAAACTCGCCCTCATTCACCTCAAGGTTGAAATCCCGCAGCGCGTGGGTTTCCACTAAGTCCGTTTTAAAAACCTTGCTGATATTCTTCATTGATAACATTTTAATTTCCTTGATTAATTTTTATCTTTGCGCGCAAACGGCTTATAAAACGCGCCAGTATTTTCTTTATCTTTAAGCGGTAACGGCTAACACAAAGCCATTACCCCGCAAAACGGCCCATCACCAACCCACTCAAGGCATCGAACAACCCATTGAGACAGGCGAATATAAAGCTCACACTTTCCATCGAGACATCACCCACCTGGCGCGCCTCTTCTAGGGGATTCGTCCATTCCAAAATATTTAAACCGAGGAAAAACCAGCTATTGGCCTCACCTATGCCCAGCTCAACCGCCACGACCAGTAGGGCCAAGGCCAGAACACCAAACAATTTGGATGACATCAGCAGACCAAGATCGACGTTTTTAGTACGCATAATGAACTCCTTGTACACCTTAGCCGCATACTTTTTAGCCAGAGCGGCGTTAATTACATCAATTTGATTAATAAGTAATTTTTGACTATCGGTCATCAATGCATTTTGACCTGTTCGGCATGGTTAAAGGGCTCAACACTGGAGATCACCCATTCGTCACCCGCTTTACCGCCTTCGATCACTTCCACCTGACTCATGCTGGTGCTGCCAAGCTTAATCTCGCGGCGGGTAGCGATATCGCCTTCGACTTGGTACACCTCATCACCGCCACCGCTGGTCATAAAGGCACCGCGTTTAACCATCAACACATTCGCCCTGTGTTCGAGTAAGACTCTGGCGGAGATCCGTTGGTTTTGGCGCAGCTTCAAGCTTTCGCTCTGGACAAACTGCACTCTGGCGGTCACTTCACGGTTACGCACTTCGGGGGAAATCGAGGATAACTTGCCCATGAGTTTGACTTCACCGAAGCTCAGTTCGACCTCCATTCCGAGCCCTAACTCGTCGGCGTAGGATTCAGGCACCGCCAACTCGGCCTCATAGGCACTTAAATCGACCACAGTCAGGATGGGCTGATTGGCGCTCAGACGCGTTTTTTGCTCGGTCAACCAGTTACCAATAATGCCGCTCACCGGCGCCTTGATATTTAAGGCGTCGACCTGACGCTCAAGCTCATTTACCGCCAAACTCTGACGCTCCACTTCCAAGGCCTTGTTTTTCACCTCAAAGGTTAAGGTATCCTTGGTTAAGGCCACTTCCTGCTCCGCATGCTTAAACTTGAGTTTTGCCTTGTGCAGATCGTCCTTGCCCTTCTCATAGTCGATTTGGCTGATCAGTTTAGATTGGATCAATAAATCCCCACGGCGGCTCTCCCGATCGGCCGCTTCCAAATCGACCGAGGCCATGTCTAAGGTTTGATTGACTTGTAATTGGTTACGTCTGGCATCTAGCTTGGCACGCTCAAGGGCGCTCTCTAATCCCGCCAATAGCGATTTCGCCTGCTCTAATTGATTGGTTAATCTTGGACTGTCCAGCTTTGCGACCACATCACCTTTGCTGACGCTATCACCTGGGTTGCTCAGTAGCGTCACTGTGCCTTCTTCGGTGCTGTAGAGGATTGGCGCATTGGCGGCAACAATTTTGCCCGTGGTGGCCACATCTCGAGTGAGCGTGCCAACGTACAAAGTTGCGGTCGTGAGCTCGCTACGGCTGATGGACTGGCTGACTTTATCGCTACCAAAACTGGCCCACACTAAGGCGCTAACCAGTAAGGTGCAGCCGCCAATCATTAGAGGCAACTTGAGGCGTTTGGCGGTCGATGGCACAAGGACTTTATCTTGGCCGCTGGTATCTTTAATCATGGCGTTTCTCGCTTCCCTGTCGGAGGGCTGGATAGGCCCATCGCTACGGACACTATTAAAAATCGATATCCAGTAATAGCAACGCCTATGCCAATTTCGTTAAAACATTTATTTTCAGTCAGTTAAGTAATGTTTAAGATAAAAGTGTCCGCGGACACCGAGGGCTTTATTAGAAAGTGTCCGCAGGTTTTCGCGAAAGTGTCCGCTGAAAAGCGGTTTGTGAACATAGGAGTAAGACGGAGTGCGGACACTCAACATGCGTTAACACTTTTATTGGTGAAATGGCTGAGTTTCCCTTTACAGCTAAATCCTTGCCACATAAGATCCTGCCACCCTCGCAGCAGAAACATTCAACAAGATGAATCGCCCTATGACAACACTCACTATTACTCGTCCTGACGACTGGCACATTCACCTAAGAGACGGCGCACAATTAAAAGACACGGTTCGCGATATCAGCCGCTATATGGGCCGCGCTATCGTGATGCCTAATCTGGTTCCTCCCGCTATCGATACCGAAACCGCCTTGGCTTATTACGATCGTATCAAGGCACAAGTGCCAGCCGGCTCGCAATTTGAACCCTTAATGGTGTTGTACCTCACCGACAAAACCAGCCCAGAAGAAATCCGTAAAGCCAAAGCCTCGGGCAAAATCGTTGCCGCTAAACTCTACCCAGCAGGCGCGACCACCAACTCGGATTCTGGCGTGACCGATTTGAAGAACATCTACCCCGCCCTCGAAGCGATGCAGGAAGTGGGCATGTTGTTCCTAGTGCATGGTGAAGTGACTGATTCATCGATTGATATTTTCGACCGCGAGCGCGTGTTTATTGAGAATATCCTCAGCAAGATCGTGGCCGATTTCCCTAAGCTTAAAATCGTTCTCGAACATATCACCACTAAGGATGCGGTCGATTTTGTGACTCAAGCGTCTGACAACGTGGCCGCCACGATCACCGCGCACCACTTGCTCTATAACCGCAACCATATGTTAGCTGGCGGTATTCGTCCGCACTTCTATTGCCTGCCGATTTTAAAGCGCAATACCCACCAGCAAGCGCTGTTAGGCGCCGCGGCCAGTGGCAATAAGAAGTTCTTCCTCGGTACCGACTCAGCGCCACACGCTAAAGATCGTAAAGAGGCCGCCTGTGGCTGCGCGGGTTCTTATACTGCCCATGCGGCCATTGAGCTGTACGCCGAAGCCTTTGAATCGGTCAATGCGCTGGATAAATTAGAAGCCTTTGCCAGCTTCAACGGCCCAGATTTTTACAATCTGCCTCGCAACAGCGATACCATCACTCTAGTGAAAAAATCTTGGGATGTGCCCGTCAGTTACCCACTTGGCGACAACAACGTTGTGCCAATTCGCGCTGGCGAACAAATCGATTGGCAGGTCGAATAAACGGGCCTTTTGACGCGATAAACGGCTAGCTAAATCTGCCGTTTATCGAGATCTAAACCGTTAAGAGTCGCCTTAGGGCGACTTTTTTATAACCAGCAAATAAAGCTATACGCTGTTACTTTTACGAGAAAAAACATGAATACACGGAAGTTACTTAAGCTGTTGTCCTCAAGCCTATTACTTGCCACTACGCTGCCACTCAGCACTTTTGCCGCCGACGAACTCTCAGGAGTCTGGCAAGGAACGCTGGGTAAAAGCAGTGTAAGGGTCTGCTTTAATCAATACGGCAGTGGCAGTTACTACTATCAACGCTACTTAACCCCAATACAGCTCGAGCTGCAAAACGGTATTTGGAAAGAAGAAAACAATACCGGAAACTGGCAGTTCGATAGCACTACGGCGCAGCAACTCAGCGGCCATTGGTTTAAAGACAATTCGGGTAAATCCTTACCCATAAAGCTTGAGCACCAACTCAGCCCCGATAACCAGGATGACTGCAGCGCCGATGCCTACAATCTGCCGCTTGAAACCAAGCCTTCACTGAGCCGTGGAAAATGGCAAGCTTTTCAAACCATTGAATACCGTCCGCTGACCTATGGCACCGAAGTCGGCATCGAATTTAACGGCCCACAAAAAGGCATTCCCGCCATTAATCAGTGGCTTGAGAAAAAGCTCACCGATGATGAGCAGCTGGCACAGACCTTTGATACTCGCCGCAGAATGTTGTCGCAAATGGGCCACTTTGTGGCCGATGAAACCTATGCAGAACCGATTTTCCTCAATCAGCATTGGCTCAGCGTGCGCTTATATCGCTGGGCGGCAGGTTTTGGTGCCAATGGGATCAGCCAAGAGTTTGTTAGCTTCTCCCTCGCCGATGGTACACCTTTCCATCCGTGGCAGTGGTTTATTGCCGATAAACCCTCGCAAACCTTACCAGAAAGCATGAGTTATCAGCTCCCACCCGCACTTAAGGAAAAGCTGTTTGCCAATGCGGTCCCAGATGCCGAATGTCCAAGTGCCGACGGCTCTGGGTATTTTCAGCTCACCCTCGAGACGAATGGGATTAAGTTTTGGGAAATGCCCCGTGGCGATGGTTGTGAGCAGGAGTTTACCTTAACCCCACAAGAAGCCATGCCCTTTGCCACACCTTGGGGGCAAACGCAGCTTAAGCTATTGGAATAATAAAATTTAATATAAATTCATCATTAATCGCGATGGCGGGAAAGCAGGCTGAGATAACAACATTTTGCGTTAGAAAGCCCTTTCTCGTTAACCTTGACGGGCTAGCGTCTCTTGTCAGATTCTGCCCCTATTTTGAAGGAAGATAGCTTGAGCCAGCAAATGCCCCAGATAGCAGAACAAACTGCCGAAGCCTTAGTGCAAGCCCAGTTAGTCGCCTATAACCAACACGATCTAGCAAGCTTTGTCGCGCTCTTTAGCGACGATGTTTGTATTTACCGCCCACCCGCCACTGAGCCCGTGATCCGAGGCAAGGCCGCCTTTAGTGATTTCTATCAAAATGAACGCTTTAACTTGCCGCATCTGCACGCCGAGATCCTCAATCGAATGGTGGTCGGCAATAAGGTGGTCGATCACGAACGGATCAGCGGCATCCGCGAGGAGCCCTTTGAAGTCATGGTAGTCTTTGAAGTCGCTAATGGCCTTATCCAAGCGATGTGGAGCTTTGCCGCTAACTAGGACGCGCGCTAAATGGTCATATCAAGCTGACTGGCGTAACAGCAAGCATCTGCGGCAAAGACGCTCGCCAAAGCAGTGAAAAGTGTTATGCCTATCCCATATTTCATTTTGGCGCCGCCTTTTGGTGTGATATCAACGGATTCTGTGAAGCGCACGACTGTCCCTCAACCACAAAATACCTTAGGGTTATTAAAAGGGCGATGCACTCAACGCCCTCTTCACTTTGCCCAACAATAGGAATTGCTGATGTCTGATAACCAACAAGCTTTTTACGAACGTGCCACCGAGATGATTAAGCTCGCGAACCAGCAAAACCAAAACACCGAGATCCAAACCGGTGAGGTCAGTGCTTCCTTTATGTGGGCCGTCGCCCGCTACAACGCTTGGTTTGGTTCCACCAGCTTTGAATCCAAAGAACAAATGCAGGCCAAAAAACAGGAAATGATGGATTACTATATCGAACGCTACAAAGAGATGATTGACGCCAATCTCGAAGACTATATCGAAAACTTCGACCACTACCGCGCCACACAAAAGTAATGAGAAAAAACACCCCGATAATCAAATATTTTCGGGGTGTTAGATTTGCCATTATCAGTCGTGCCCATGCCTGTCTGAGCTCTTCGTTATTCGGTGTATGCACTCCAGTTGGTGACTTTACTTTTACTGGTAGCGCCACTACTTGAACCAGCAATCTGCCAAAGTTCCTTAGCAACATTATCATCACTGAGCAACATTCTAGCGGTGCTGAGTACCTCTTCATCATAGGTAAAAGTCGCGTTACCACCACCACTGACATCAAATTCGAAGGTGGCTTCGGCTTCACCAAAAGCCCAGGTATCACCAGTCTTGATGGGGTTAGCAAACACTATCGCTCCTCTACCATCTTTATTGCCACCCCCTTTAAGAGAAAACGACTGTCCAGTAACCACAACCAGTCCATCGTAGTCGAAAAAATTACCAGAAATAGTTAAATTACCTACGATAACAAGTATTCCTGCTCCTACGGCCCCGCTACCTTTAAGTTCCAAGTTGCCCTCATAATAGGTGATCTTAGGTGACGCCGTACTGCCCATACTAAGCGGATTTGCAGTACCTTTCTTGGGGTCTGTATTGGCCATTGCAGTCCACTGAAGTTTTATTCCTTCGATAAACTCAGCCATCTTTGCAGGATCACCGAAAGGGTCGTCAAATTTGACTTCTTTGACACCGCCAACATAGTTGTCCATACGGCCTTTGTTCTCGATATCATCGATAATAAGCTCGGCATTTACCAAGGAGTCAGTCGCCAACGCAGGCCCTCCTGCGCCACCAATTAATTTGAACTGGTTGCTGTTAGCCGTATCAAAGGTCTTGATTTTACCAATAATGTTCATGGCAGCCAGATTACCGCCACCAGAGCCTTTGACATAAGTACTGGATATACAACGGCGAACCCCAGAGCTATCGATCGCCCCACAACTGACAATAGTGGCTTCATCAGCAGTAAAGACCAAACTGTCTATCTGCCAGCTAGCAGAGTTGCCAGTTTCAGATGAAACGGCAATGGCATTGATAGCGGTTAGACTCGAGTCCACCAGGCCCCATGATGCTTCGTTATCAGGGTTATCCAGCCAAGTGACCGCATTGACCAACCCAGTTTCTGCCGCCATAAAAGCTTCGGCAATCTGTTTGTTATTGCCTGCCATACGCTCTCCCAAGAGTGAATGACCCGCCCCAGCAACACCAATAAGGGTGATAATCAGCAAGAATATCAGTCCTATGGCTAAAACAGCTCCCTTGTGCTTACCTTGCATGTTATTCCCTTCTTATGCGCTTATTTAGAGAGTGAAGATATTCATCAACTCTTCAAAAACCGTCTATTAACTCGAAAACTTTACCGCCAACACGTTATTGCGTATCGCGACATTGAATTCGACTAAGTGAACTCGGGTAGTTGTGCCATCACTGGAATTAAGTCCAACCGCGAGCTTAAGCATGATAGGGCTATCACACGAAGTGCTTAGGTCCTTAGCAATACACTGACTCGTAAAGCTCGAACCTTGCTCCGTCATTGTTTCAGTCACACCAGCTTGGGTGCGATTTAAACTACCACTAGCTAGGTTGTAGACAACATTGCCCGTCGCTAATACCAATGTCAGTATACTGTTGCCGTTAGCGTCGCTGGCCACGATAACGCTTGAGGCCGCGCGCACGTCAGATGCCAGCATGTCACTGATGAGAGATAAGTCCCCCTGTAGCTGAGAAAAACGCTGGGTTTCGACATAAGCCTTATTAACGCTAACAAAAATCTGTGATGCGCCCAGCATGACGACAAGACCGAGTGTAAGGCTGATCATCAACTCAATTAGGGTGAATCCTGTCTGAGTGACCTTAGGTAATAAAATGAGTTTGTGCATTACAGGCCTCAACTGCCGGGATAGAGATCGACGGAGTAAATAAACTGAGACGGGACATCGTTTTCCCCAAAGCGTGACTCTCCCCAGTCCACAGTAATAACATAGGTGTTAGTGCCAGTGGCATTGGTGAGCGTTAGCCCCAAACCTGGCAAAGACTGACGACTATTGGCCGTTTGCTGCCAGTGAGCGAGTGACTGTTCCTGTAACTGAGTTTCGGTGAGCGGAGTATCCATGGCCATATTGGCCCAAAGGCGTTCAACCACATCCATAGCAATCACACTGGCAATCGTTCTTTGATATGCCGAATGCGCGGCCTGTAGCGACTTGAGCTGCAAAGCCGCCATGCCCAGTATTCCAAAGGCCACAATAAAAGAAGTCACCATGATCTCTATCAGAGAAAATCCTTTTTGCTTGCGCTTGTTCATTCCATTTCCCATACGCTTGTTTTTAGTTATCAGGATGATTCTGGGCAACTGCCACTTGTCACTTTGAGGCTCCCCCCGAGTCCAACCTGTAGTTGCTTTGTGTAGCTGCTGTAACTGACACTGACACAATTATCTGTACCAGTAGCGCGTCGACCTCGCATATCAAAACCTAAATTGACAGCACTGACGCTCACAACACTGCCGGATTTATCCATTTCTTTGAGCAACTCCGTACCAGACAGTATCTGAGCCTTCCAACCAGAAGCACCCAACGAGGTGATTGCAACTTGGATATTGGATTGACGCTTTATGGCTTCCGAACGGGCATAATTCGTCAATGCTAACAATTCATTGACCTGAGTACGTGCGGTATTTTCGCGTATCATAGACGCAAATGAGGGGGCTGCAATGCCTGCTATGATGGCCACTATGGCCACTACAACCATGAGCTCGGTTAAGGTAAACCCTAGGATTTTCTTAGTGCTCATCTATATGCCCACTTCCTTGTATGGTTACCAACATGCAGCTGGCGTCTTCGTACCTGTATGGTTGATGCTCATGGTTTTACAGGCAACGTCTTTATCCTGGGGGGCATTAGCCGTTGAGACTAAGGTATAGGTGCCCGTTGTCAGTTCGGTGGCCGTCACACTGTAATAACCACTTGGCGAGGAAAATGCGACATCTTTGACTATAGTGCCACCAGTATAGGTATTGGTTGATGTGTATTGGCGCTCCATAATCTGAGCGGCATTGCTTAGTGCATCACGGGCATCAGTCCTACGGGTGTTGCGTACATGCTCCTGATATGACGGTAATGCAATACTGGCCAGTATGCCGACTATGGCAATAGCTATCATCAATTCAATTAGCGTAAATCCAGTATTAACTTTGATTTTACTGAGTTTCATATGTGGTGATTCTTAGTCATTTTAGTCGGCGTCAAAAAACTAACACCATTCTAGCAGCACAATTTGAAATCTGTATAGATAATGGCCAAGCCTGCTTAAGCGAACTAAGTTGGAGTTGGAATATTGATTTAGAAAATATTGGAATATGAGTTAAGAAGTGAGTGCTTATACTGATATAGAAGTTTGGCCATTATTGTTATCACGGTAATGAACAATCTAATAAAAAGGAAAGAATAATGTTAATCGCCAATGTCATCTAAATATTAAACATTAATTTCAATACCATAGTTAAACCAAACCCTGAATTGCGTTCGGTAAAAATATAAGAACATTTCAAACCTTGATTATTCCATCTGTATCACTTTTATTTACAGAGTGAGAATTAACTGCATAAAAATGATATCGACATTCTTATTGTTGTGCGCTAATAAAATCGTTAGTTTTCACTTTTAATATCAATATAGGTGAGTATAATTTTTTTCAATTTAGGGTAAATTAAGTCAAAAGTATGACGTCCCCCAGATGAAAATCGTCCTTAGATGAGCGGTATTCCTAAGAATTTATGGGTTCTATAACAGAGTAATGCTCAGTATTACGAATGACTAAATCACTTAAAGTTTACTTTGCAGGAAGTTACTGGCGATTTGTCAACTGCTCTGCCTGAGGAAGGCCGTAGGCCTTCAACTTCGTAGGGCATCTTAGCTGCTTGTGAAAACCATATAAGGAGGATAGAACGAACTTTCCTCCTTAGTAGAGTTTAGGGTGAAGCCCTGCAACTTAAAGCCCAAGAGGGGCAAATAGGATTATTTGCCCCTCTACTATGACACTGTGGCGAACAGCTTCTTACTTATGCGCAGCAAGAACAAAGATGATACATCGCCGTTATTGAGTGCATGCGTTTGTCGTTTGGCAGTCGGCTGCGGCCTGACGCTTAAGCTGCTGTGCGTATTGCTCCGCCGCTGCTTTTGCCTTTCGAGCCTCAACCTTATGTTGCACATTCTCCACCAAGACCTTATCAAAGGTCTCCATCCCAAAATGGTCAGACACATCCTGATAAATAAACCAAGATGCAAAGGCGACAATGCCATAGGTCATTAGACGTAACATGGTTTTTAAACCTCAACAATTGTATCAACAACTGCAATATAACTGAGGTTTTTCATAAAGAAAACTGTCAATTTAATGGCTTAAAATTGTCAAATTACCACCATTATTCAATAGGATAGAGAAACACAAAAACCTTTAATTACATCAATTTAGCTATTTGAGACTAAAGCCAGCTTCTAGCCGTCAAAATTGGCTGTTAACCATTAAAAATGAGCGATTATTTGACATAGATTTTTAAGTGACAATAAATCATGTTCCGCTTAACTAATGTCAGAAAATCGACGATAAATTCATCAGTTGTGATTTTTGACACAGCAAGTCAAGCCTAGGCTATAGCGCAGTCTTAAGTTGTTGGAGGAAGCCTTTCTCCCCATAGTTGGATAGCGCGACGAGTTAAGGGTTCAAACTCTCTGGATTGATCTCTGCCTCGATAAATTGAGCGGCTGTTTTCAGCAATCGGCACCGAATAATGAATGTCGTAGGCAAGTTGCGTTAAGTATGCTCGCCCCATCTCACGATAGCGCGCCAATTCCTGTTCATTTAATTGGATCAAGTAGTGATAACCAAATGCACTCATACTGCAGTTAGCATCCAGATAAAGGTCACCCTCATGTTCAAACAAAAACCAGGCTCGATTCTCAGTATCCACCACTCTCATCTCCACTCCTTCGGTCTGAGAGACTCACATCACTGTTAACCAACACCAGGCTGTTAAAACGCTTGGAAGAAGACTCCAAAGGCGCTGAAAATCGCCACAAACCAAGACAATGAACGCAACGTGCCTTTATTCAGCAGATACAAGATCTGATACGCCACCCGCGCGGCGATATGCACAACCGCTAACCACTCAGCAGTCGCAGTGACTTTGCCCGTGGCGATAACCGTCACTACGGCTAAACCAAAAATCAGTAGAGATTCGAAGGCGTTTTGATGCCCAGCGAGAGCCCGTGCACCAAATCCGGTTAATTGCGCCTGTTGAGTACGCGGGTGATGATTATCATAACCGCCCGCTTTGGCCATTGCCCATGCGACGGGCCCTTTGGCCAAATACGGCAATAACATAGCGATAAACAAACAAGTCAGTAATGTATGCATGGAACTTCCTTATTATTTTGATGATAAATATCAATAAAACAGTACATTGCATTAAATTGAATAATATGTGATATGCGATTAACGCGCTTTATCCAAAGCATCACAGACTGCCTTTACACCGAGTAGTGCCCTTGGCGTTGCCCGGTGTAATAGGTCGGCATTTAATTGATAAATATGCTGGTTTTTAACCGCAGGAATTTCGGTCCATTTGCTCCAATCAACCCCTTTGACATTGCCTTCCTCTTCGCTCTGTAAAATCACCTCGGGCAAGGTCATTAACACATTCTCCAAGCTCACCTGCGGGTAATCACTCGCCGCATCGTAAAAAACATTTTTACCGTGACACACACCGATGATTTGCTGGATCCAACTGTTTTTCGCGACCGTCATTAACGGCGTTGACCACAGCTGATAAAACACCTTTGGCTCGGATTTCGCGGCATTCTCACTGCGTAATTGCAGCAGCTGATTGCGATAATCGGCCGCCACTTGGCTCGCCTGCTCTGTGCGCCCCGTGAGCGCTCCTAACTCCTCAATTTCTTTGGCGACATCCTCAAGGGTCTTGGGGGAACTGCTATAGAGTTTAAAACCTAAGCTTTTGAGTTGGTTGATATCCTCGGCTTTATTGCCCGTGTCCCACACCACAATCAGATCGGGATTTAGCTCTAATACCCGCTCAATCTGGATCCCATAATACCCCCCGATACTGGGGATTTTTTTCGCCGCTTCGGGATAATCCGCATAATCTGTCGCGGCCACAATCGACTCCCCCGCGCCAATGGCATAGAGCATTTCAACCGCGTGGGGCGAAAGCGCAATAATACGTTTTGCAGGCTCGGCCATCGCCGCTATGGGTAACAGCGCCAAGCTCAGGCCGAGGGCAATAAAGCGTCGCATGAACATGATATTCCTTATATTTAATCGATGAATTCTTCTGGCCAGCCGTACTGCTCAAGGTAGGTCTGCAGGTTTTTAGGCCGATATTTAGGGTCTTGATCCCAGCGGGTTTTCACCGAGCGATGCAGCAACACGGGCGCGACGTTAGGGTCAATTGTGCGCAAATAAGATTGCTTAATTCGGTAAAAACTGCGGCGCGAGTCGTGTAAAGTCGCCAAAGGATTGGGATGCAAACTCGCCGCTAGGTGCGGCTCTAAGCTCAAATTAAATCGCTCAGCCTCGGCCATCATCCACGCGAGCGCATTATCCGACAATAGCGAGCCATCCTTATCTGGCAGATAGCTGCCGCCAATATTGCTATGGGCACCGGCAAACCAGACCTGTTGCATATCCATATTGTCGCGCACTTGCCAAATCGTAGGTTCGAAGTCGCTGCGATGTTCGTCTATCGCTAAGGCATGGCGGGCAACCCGCACATTACGGCCAATCTTAGTGTCGTAAAACTCGTCTTTATCTTCGAATAAGCCGAGAAACGAAATCGGGATCCCCATGGCGCCCACCGTATCCCACACGCCAACAAACTTAATCTCCCGCGATTCGTGGCTGTGCTGTTGTCTAAATTCAACGGATTTATCGCCGCTTGGGGCAAAGGGCGCGCTGCTTTTTTTATAGTGGTCAAAGGCTTGTTGAATAAGCCTCGCATCGGGACGCTTGAGGATGCCGCAATTATTGATAAGGCCACATAAACAGCGCACTGTGTAAGCGCCTCGGCTAAAGCCAAACAGATAGATCTCATCACCGGGGGAATAGTTCTGCACTAAATAGCGGTAACCATCCATGATATTTTTGTGCAGCCCACGCCCCGTCGCGCCGCCAATGGCTTGATCGTAATAGGAGCCAACGCCCCAGTCGTAAAACACCTGCTGGGGTTTTCCATCGGCCGCCATAGGGCTGATGGCCCGCGCCAGACGCAGCACATTAGTGGGAAAATCCACCTTAAGGTCTTTCTCTGGCCGATTCCAAGTTCCGTCGGCACAAATCACAATACGTTTATTCATCGCATCATCCTTGAGTTACCCATGCTACTCACGCTAACGGCTATAGATAAAAACGCTAACCATAGTGACGCTAACGGATTTTACCGAGGAACAACAGCCCTAATGGGGTTTAAAGGGCGGCTCGCGGTGTAACCAATCCGCCTAAGCCGCACTGTTTAATAGTCGAATCCCGGCTGCGCTTTAATGCCTGCTTCGAAGGCATGTTTAATCGGCTGCACTTCGCTAACCGTATCCGCCAGTTCGATAATCGCGCGGTGGCAAGCACGGCCAGTGATAATCACATGCTGCATCGGCGGACGGTTTTTCAGCGCCGTGAGCACCCGCTCCACATCGAGGTAATGGTAACTCACCATATAGGTCAGTTCATCGAGCATCACACAATCAATACTTTCGTCTTGAAGCAAGGCTTCGGCGGCATCCCACGCCACGAGAGCGGCGGCAGTGTCCTTTTCTCTGTCTTGGGTTTCCCAGGTAAATCCGGTGCCCATCACATGAAATGCCACGCCCGCACCTTCAAGCAGATTACGCTCACCGCATTCCCATGTGCCCTTGATAAATTGCACTACCGCGGCTTTTTTGCCGTGACCCACTGCGCGGGCAACCGTGCCAAAACCTGAGGTCGACTTGCCTTTGCCATTGCCTGTGAGCACCAGCAGAATGCCTTTTTCTTCTTGGGCGGCGGCAATTTTAGCGTCCACACCCGCCTTCACTTTTTGCTGGCGCGCCTTATGGCGTTCAGCCTTGATTTGCGCTTGTTCGGTGTCGAGCTGTTTTTCGTTCTCTGCTGTCATGATCTTCTGTTCTTCCTACTGCTAATTCTTATGCATTTATAATGGACGCAAGTTTTTGCATATCGAGATGCTCGGCTAATACATCGGCCAAACGATCCAGCTGTTGCTCACGAATTTCATTGATATCAATCGTTTGAGCATTTTCCAACCCCGCCCAATTAAGGACTAGCTGACAGGCCTCAGGGCTGTCGAATAGCCCATGTAAATAGCTACCGAGCACTTGCCCGTCGTCACTTAAACAGCCATCGGCAAAAGACTTTTCTGCCTGTTGATCGCAAGCACTCTCACTTTTCAAGCGTAATGGCGCACTCTTGGCGGCATCACTGGACGTGAGATATTGGGACTCACCGCAGTGGATCTCATAGCCCTTCACCTCCACTTGTTGCCCTTGCAGTGCTAAATGGCCTGTGACCCTACGTAGCTGTTTTTCAGCTTTAAATTCGGTGGTAATGGGTAAATATCCGAGCCCTTGGCTCACACCGAGCGTGTCTTCGATCCCCATGGGATCGGCAATGCGTTCGCCCAACATTTGATAGCCGCCGCAGATCCCCAGTAGCTTACCGCCGTAGCGCAAATGCTTGGCAATCTGCTTATCCCAACCCTGCTCGCGCAAAAAAGCCAAGTCCGCACGGACATTTTTACTGCCGGGTAAAATCAGCAGATCGGCGGCAATCTCCTGCGTCTGTGCTGTGGCCTGAGTCTGGAGCGACACATAATCAAAATCGATATCGGGGTGCAACCTAAGTGGGTCAAAATCCGTGTGATTACTGGTGCGGGGATACACTAATACCCGCACCTTAAAACGGCTTTTTGCCTGCTTAGTGGGCGACTCGATAAGTGCATCCTCGGCGTCTAAATGCAAATCATGCAAATAGGGCAACACCCCCAACACAGGCTTTTGCGTATGGGCCTCGAGCCAATCGAGGCCAGACTGCAACAGGCTAATATCGCCACGAAAGCGATTGATCACAAAGCCTTTTACCCTAGCCTGCTCGGAGGGCGACAGCAGTGCTAAGGTGCCCACCAAATGGGCAAATACCCCGCCTTTATCTATGTCGGCAATGATGATCACCGGGCAATCGACCGCCTCGGCAAAGCCCATATTGGCGATATCCCCTTCACGCAGATTGATTTCCGCAGGGCTTCCCGCCCCTTCAACCACAATCGTTTGGTATTGCTGACCTAAACGCGCAAAGGATTCCAGCACGGCATTTAGCGCCATGGCTTTATAATCCTTAGACTTTTCCCCGAAAAAGGCCGAGGCCTCTAGGGTGGTTAAGGCTTTGCCGTGGACTATGATCTGCGCGCCCGTGTCCGAACTTGGCTTAAGCAGGATGGGATTAAAATCCGTGTGCGGCGCGAGAAAACAGGCTGCGGCTTGCAGTGCCTGCGCGCGGCCAATCTCGCCGCCATCAATGGTCACTGCGCTATTGAGCGCCATATTCTGCGGTTTAAAAGGCGCGACCTTCACGCCCTGCCTGGCCAGCAATCGACATATTCCCGCCACCAGCGTACTTTTGCCCGCATCCGAGGTTGTCCCCTGCACCATAAGCACTTTTGCACCTGAATGCTGAGCTTCGCTTTGACTTGCAACACCTTGAAACTGGTTTTGCGACAAGGCCGAAGTGGAGTTGGAGGCGTTATTTGAATTCATGGGCAAGAACATCACTCAACAGAGGAAAATAAACTAACGGGGAAACGGTTCGCTCCCTCACTAAGAATGCGTTGATAACACTCTGTCTTAGCTGGATTTAAGCACCAGTGGCAGACCCGCCACCACTAAGGTCACATTATCCGCCACCTCGGCAACGGCCTGATTTAACCAACCTGCCTCATCGACAAACTGACGACTCAATTCGCCCAAGGGCACAATGCCAGAGCCGACCTCATTGCTGATTAAAATCACTACGCCCTCAAGGGTGCTTAAGGTCTGGATAAAATCGGCGCGTTGCTGCCGCCAGTGTTCTAAAGGCTCATGGCGAGAACTGGCAAAATCCAAGGCAAAGTCCGATTCCGTTGAGGCGGGCTCGGCCTCGGGGCTTTGTGCAAGTAGTTGATTGGTGAGCCAAAGCGTTAAACAATCCACCAAAATCACTCGGCCGGGTTTGGCTAAGTGTTTGAGCTTGGCGGTTAATGCCAAGGGTTCTTCGACGAGTTGCCAGTCGATATCATCCTTGGCACGTCCATCCTGATGTAAACGAATGCGACTGCTCATTTCGGCATCGAGCGCCTGTGCAGTCGCCAGATAGCAGGCATCAAATCCGAGGGCGGTATACTGGCGCACTAAGGCTTCGCCGTAGCGGCTCTTACCGCTACGCGCGCCGCCTAGCACTAAATGGATCACAGTATGCTACCCACAACGAGCAGCACGAAGTAACAGACGATTTCGCAGATCTGTTGCGCCGCGCCTAAGGTATCACCCGTGTAGCCACCGATTTGGCGTCTAAAGATCACCACAATCAAACGGCGTAGGCCAATCATCACCAGTAACAACGACAACGCGGCAATGCCCTTAAGCACCAACAGCACTAACACACCGCTGGCGATCAAAATAAACAGTTCATTAATACCTTGATGCTGCGCTAACGGCTTGGATTTACTGGATTCATCGTCGCGCACGTATTTCTCGGTAAAGATAAGGCTGGCGGCAACGACACGGCTCACAGTGTGGGCGACTATCATCGCCGAGCCTGCAACCACAGGATCATAAAGCGCGAGTTCCACTAATAATTGCCACTTGAGCATCAGCACGAGCATCAAAGCCAAGGCGCCGTAGCTGCCTAGGCGAGAGTCTTTCATGATCCGCAGCTTGTCTTCCGCCGTCCAACCGCCACCGAAACCATCGAAGGTATCGGCTAAACCGTCCTCGTGAAAACCGCCCGTGAGCAGCACGCCTGTGACCATCGACAGCAGTACAGACACGCCGGCGGGCAACCAGTTTTGGGTAAGCCAAAACACGATGGCACTGAGTAGCCCCACCAGCAGACCCACTAACCCAAAGTAACGGCTGGCTTTATTGAGTTTGTCGGCATCGACCTCAACCCATTTGGGCATAGGAATGCGGGTAAAATAGCCCATGGCCACTAAAAACAAATCTATCTCTTTGTGCCAGCTTTCGCGTTCTGACATAAAGCATCCTTAGTGAATTAACACTTGCTGCAAGGTTTAAGATTAAAACGGTTAGCTAAAAGTTATTATTTTAAATAAGACACTTAGCAGGGCACATCATACAACAGCCTCAATCCCGGCATCACTAAAACTCGCCATTTGATTGTAAAAATTTACTGCGGCTTGAATTAACGGTAATGCCAAGGCAGCGCCCGTGCCTTCGCCTAATCTCAGCCCCAAAGATAACAATGGTTTAGCCTTTAAATGTTCCAACATCCGCTGATGACCTTGCTCCTCGGAGCGGTGGGCAAAAATCAAATAATCCCGCACATGGGCATTGATAGTCACGGCAACCAAAGCCGCCGCGGTTGCAATAAAACCATCCACCACGACCAGCATCTTGCGCTCGGCGGCGGCGAGCATGGCCCCCGTCATTTGCACAATTTCAAAGCCGCCCAAACAGGCCAGCACTTGCTTTGGCCCTGTCATCGCACTCTGATGTAACAGCAGTGCGAGTTCGATAAGCATCTGTTTACGCTCTAAGGTTTCGCTACTGATCCCCGTGCCACGGCCAACACAGTCGGCCACATCGAGTTGCATGATGGCCGCCATAATCGCCGCAGCGGAAGAGGTGTTGCCTATGCCCATCTCGCCAAAGGCGACCAAGTTACAACCCGCTTGGTGGTGGCGCTCGATTAACGCCTGCGCCATGGCAAAGCCCTTGTCCACACAAGCTAAACTCATCGCTGGCTCTAAGTGAATTGCGCCAGTGCCGGCGCCAAGGCGTTGGTCTATAATGCCTTCGACACCCTCAACCGGGGTTAAAATACCGCAATCAATCACTTCGAGATTGAAGCCTAGTTGGCGACAAAACACATTGATAGCCGCGCCGCCATGGGCAAAGTTTTGCACCATTTGCCGCGTGACTTCGCTCGGGGCTATCGACACGCCTTCGGCGGCAATCCCATGATCCCCAGCAAACACCAACATGGTTGGGTTCACTATCTCTAATTGCTTAGGCCCTTGAATGCGGGCAATTTGCAGCGCCAAGGGTTCTAACAACCCCAGAGCGCCCGGCGGCTTAGTCTTCAGATCGATCTTTTGTTGAATAAACTGATCCTGCGCTCGACTCGCAGGCTCGATTTGAAATAACAGGGTAGATTGAGACATTCACGCTCCAGTGGCAATTTAGGCTCCCATGTGGAGCCGCTACTCATAACTTATTGGCTAATACGCTCGCAGCTATTCATTTACAACTATTCGTTCGCAACGATTTGTTCGCAACGATGCGTTCGCAACTACAATTCTAGAACAACCACTACGACGCATTCGGCAGCGATTTGCTATACGCACTAAGTACGAATTTGGCTCATTCGAGTTGGGCAATTTCTCTTTCAACAATCACTTATCGAACAATTGCTTATCAACATCAGCGTGCAAACAACTAATTCGATAGCTTGCGCCGACGCAAAATCAGCAAAAAGAAGAAGCTACCAATCGCGGCAGTAATAATCCCTACGGGTAATTCCTGATTGCCAAGCAAACATCGGGCGAGCACATCTATCCACACCATAAACAGGCCGCCCACCAGCCCCGTCAATAAGATGGGCTGACGACCGGGGAATAACAAACGTACTGTGTGCGGGATCATCAAGCCGACAAAGCCAATGCCGCCACAGGTCGCCACTAAAATGGCGGTGATAAGCGAGCAGAGCAGCAGCATATTGAGGCGCAGCTTAGGCACATTCACCCCTAAGGTATGGGCCGTTTCATCCCCCGCCTGCAACGCCATGATTTGGCGCTTCCAACCGAGAATAATCAAAAAGCTCACCAGCACCACTAAGGACGGCAGCACCAACAGCGACCAACTGGCCTTAGCAAAACTGCCAAGGCTCCAAAACAATACCGATGCGGTGGCCTGCGGGCTGGCAAAGTACAGCAGTAAACTGGTTAACGCGCCAAACATAAAGGAGGTGGCTACGCCAGAGAGCAACATCCGCTCTACCTGGCTCTTAAGGCCTAACCCTGCTAACGCCAGCACGATTAGCACCGACAGACTGGCACCAATAAAGGCGCCAAAGGGTAAGCTCAACCAGAGCAGCCCCGCAAAGCTGCCCGAACCGCTAAAAATCCCTGAGTTGGCAATGGCGCCCCCATTGCCAAACAGGCCAGAACTGGTAAACAGGGTCAGCATGACCACGGCACCAAAGGAGGCGCCGGAGCTAATGCCGAACAGATAAGGATCGGCAAGGGGGTTACGGGTCACGGTTTGCAGCACGCTCCCCGCCAAAGACAGCCCTGCCCCCGCCACAAAGGCGAGTAAAATCCGTGGCAGTCGCAGCTCCATCACAATCCGCTCTGTCATGCTGCTGGAGCTCACGGCCTCATCAGCCATAAACAGCTGACTAAGTTTATTGATAAACACATGCAGCACATCTAAAAAGCTAATGTTTGCCGCGCCAAAACTCGCGGCAGCGATGGGGGTGAGCAGGGCAAAGCCCGCCAAGCCTAAAATCAGCCATTGCTGGCGGGTGAGCGGCGTAAAAATGTGGCTAAAAAAATTCATGGTCACCAATTTGAGTGTGTCTATCATGGCGTGGGTTCAACGCTATGCTTGTGCAAGGCCGCGTTAGGCGCCCCGGGGTTATGACAGGCGCAGGCCACAGGAGGTAACGCTTGAGCCGAAACTGGGTGGGAGTCACTCGCTGCGTCCGCAGTATCGCTCTTAGGCTTTTGATAACCATAAAAGTAATTAATCAAGGGGTTACCATGCTGTGGATGGGGCGTCACTTGGGCGCATACTCCAAACACTTCGGCGATACGTTCTTCGGTTAACACCTGAGCCGGCGTGCCCATGGCACTCACCAGCCCTTTATCCAGTAGCAATAAGTGGTCGCACAGGGCGCTGGCTAAATTCAGGTCATGAATCGAGGCGATGACGCTGATCCCAAGGCTTCGCACTAGCTCTAAGATTTGAATTTGATAGCGGATATCGAGGTGATTTGTCGGCTCATCTAAAATCAATAACTGCGGCTGCTGCACTATGGCACGGGCGATCAGGGCGCGCTGCTTCTCACCGCCCGATAATCGATCGTATTGCTGATGCACTTTATGACTCAGGCCGACCTTGTCCAGCGCCTTGGCAATCTTGTCACTGTCTTCGCTGGAATGGCTATCAAACATCCCCTTATGGGGCGTGAGTCCCATGGCAACCAATTGCTCTGTGGTCATATCGAAATATTGCGGCGTATCCTGCTGCACCACCGCCACTTTACAGGCAAACGCCTTGGGCGACAGTTCGCTAATATCCTGCGAAAACAGGCTGATATGCCCTTTAGCAGGGCGAATAAAGCGGTATAAACAGCGCAGCAAACTGGATTTACCCGCGCCATTGGGGCCAATCAGCCCGAGCATTTCCCCCTTCGGCAGGGCAAAGCTTATCTCCGAGAGAATGGTTTTTCCCTCAATCGCCCAGCTCAATTGGCTCACTTGAAGTGCCATATTGGCGGAAGTCGCAGCGGGCGCTAAGGGCGCAAGGCTCGATGTGGAATGCATCACTAACGATTGCTCCCACATGGATATTGATTGGTGTTATTTGTGCCTGCCGCCGCTTGGGCCAACAGGGCGAAACTCATTAATGTCATCTTCTGCTCCCTCGAGTTACCCGCTCGAGAACTAAGGCTGCACGCAGCGAAAACAGAAATAGGCAGGTATCCTGACTCGTAGGTAAGAAGCAAAATGCTTCGACTACTCACAGTTGCGGGTACAGTTCGGGCTACTGACGGGCAGCTCCCCGATTCCCTATTATGTTTGGGTTATCCGGCGCGCTTAAATACTGTTGCCTTTAAGCAATAGCACTCAATCGCACAAAATTCCTAACACCTATTTCTGCGACCTTTGAGCTTAACGTACTGGGTTCGTTATCTGGCTCAAACGTCAGGGAAAAGCATTATCCTATATCTTGCTCATTAGGCAATGCTGTTTAAATCAGAAAATTTTCATCATACCGATGGCAGATGCGTTTAAGCTACTCACAGTGGCCCGAGGGCCAGTCTAAACGCCAGTATCTTTTACCTTGCTCATCCTCGAGGACATTAATCGTCACCACCGCCGCCACGGGTAAGGCGAGCTGACTGTAAAAACCTAAGGTTTTCACCGCCCCAAGCGCCCTTGACATCAAATGGCGAATAACCCCGCCGTGGGTCACTACCCAGATATTGGCCGCGGGTGCATTGGCATTAAACTCGCCGTGGGCCTGTTCATCATCCATCGCCAGCAGGGCAAACTCTTTATCGAGGATTTGTTCTATCGCCCCATCGACTCGGGCTTCGAAACTTGCCATGGCTTCGCCATTGGGCGGCGTCACCTCCCAGGGATTCTGCCAATAGGCCGCCATCCGCTCGCCGTCGCGTTGATATAAGTCATCGAGCAGGCAACCATCCCAATCGCCGAAGGCTATTTCCTGTAACTCCTCCAGCAAGTTGACCTTCAGCGGCAAAGGCGCGGGCGCATCTAAACTCATGCCCACGGACGCACTCGAATGCAGCTCAGCCGCAAAGGCCTTGGCAAACTCGGCGCAGCGCCTTGAGGTCGAGCTATAAATGCCGTGGCACACAGTCGCCTGCGCCTCCACCGCCGCCGACATCTGCCGCCAGCCCTTGTCGCTCAGTGGCACATCGACTCGGCCACGTAAAATCGCCCCGCCCTCGCATTCTCCATGGCGTAACAGTAATAACCTGAGCTGCTTCATCTGATCTTTCCTTTTATCGTTTTTATCTGGGTTATCTCGCCTATGCTATACCAACTTTAGCCTTGCCCTGACAATCCGATGTCGCGTATTATGGACGTCTATACGTATAAATGTCCAAAACATAACGAACGACATTCAATAATAAAATGCAATTTGTCACCCGATTGCGTACTTTGGACTCAACTTAGCTGTAGTAAAGGTAATCATTTTATGGCGATATCTCTCCATCGAGCCAGCCAAACACTGGCAGACATTCGCAACCAGTTGTCAAAGCGCATTCTGATTTTAGACGGCGCTATGGGCACTATGATCCAAGGCTACAAGCTGGAAGAAGCCGATTACCGTGGCGAGCGTTTCAAGGATTGGCATACCGACGTTAAGGGCAATAACGATTTGTTAGTGCTCACGCAGCCACACATCATCAAACAAATTCACATCGACTACCTATTAGCCGGTTCCGATATTATTGAAACCAACACCTTTAACGCCACCACTATCGCCATGGCCGACTACGACATGCAGTCACTGTCCGCCGAAATTAACCGTGAAGGTGCGCGCCTCGCCCGTGAGGCCTGTGACGAAATCGAAAAGGCCACGGGGAAACCCCGTTATGTTGCCGGTGTGTTAGGGCCCACTAACCGCACTTGCTCTATCAGTCCCGATGTTAACGATCCCGGATATCGCAATATCCACTTCGATGAGTTAGTAACCGCTTACTGCGAATCGACCCGCGCCTTAATTGAGGGCGGCGCCGATATCATTATGGTCGAGACCATCTTCGATACCTTAAACGCTAAGGCCGCCTTATTTGCTATCGAAACCGTGTTCGATGAACTCTTTGGGGCAAATTCGCCAGCACGTTTGCCTGTAATGATCTCTGGCACTATTACCGATGCCTCGGGCCGAACCCTGACCGGACAAACCACCGAAGCCTTTTATAACTCCCTTCGCCATATCAAGCCCTTGTCCATCGGCCTTAACTGTGCCCTCGGCCCTAAGGAGCTGCGCCCTTACGTCGAAGAACTGTCTCGCATCGCCGAATGTTATGTCTCGGCGCACCCTAACGCGGGTCTACCAAACGAGTTTGGCGGTTACGATGAAACCCCAGAGGATATGGCGAGCGTTATCCAAGAATGGGCCCGTGAAGGCATGCTCAACATTATCGGCGGCTGCTGTGGTAGCACGCCCGAGCATATTAAAGTCATTCGCGAAGCCGTGGAGCCGTTTGCGCCACGGGTATTACCCGAGATCCCAGTCGCCTGCCGTTTATCGGGTTTGGAACCGCTCACTATCGACGCCCAAACCCTGTTTGTGAACGTGGGCGAACGTACCAACGTGACTGGCTCAGCCAAGTTTTTAAAACTGATCAAAGAAGGCAAGTTCGAGCAGGCGCTCGATGTCGCCCGTGAACAGGTAGAAAGCGGCGCGCAGATCATCGACATCAACATGGACGAAGGCATGCTCGATGGTGTGGAGGTAATGCATAAGTTCTTAAATCTTATCGCCTCTGAGCCGGATATCAGCCGTGTGCCGATTATGATCGACTCCTCAAAGTGGGAGGTGATTGAAGCGGGCCTCAAATGTATTCAAGGCAAGGGAATCGTCAACTCTATCTCCTTGAAGGAAGGCGAAGAAAAGTTTATCGAGCAGGCAACCCTAGTGAAACGCTACGGCGCCGCGGCCATTATTATGGCGTTCGACGAGCAAGGTCAGGCCGACACTAAGGCGCGCAAAGTCGAGATCTGTACCCGCGCCTATCGCGTGCTGGTCGATAAGGTCGGCTTTCCGCCCGAAGACATTATCTTCGACCCAAATATTTTCGCCATTGCCACGGGTATCGATGAGCACGATAACTATGCCGTCGATTTTATTGAAGCCATTAAAGAGATTAAGGCCACCCTGCCCCACGCGATGATTTCGGGCGGTGTGTCGAACGTGTCGTTCTCCTTCCGCGGTAACAACCCAGTGCGTGAGGCGATTCACGCGGTGTTCCTGTACCACGCGATTAAAGTCGGCATGGACATGGGTATCGTCAACGCGGGCCAATTAGCGATTTACGATGATATCGACCCCGAGCTTAAGGATAAGGTCGAGAACGTCGTGCTCAACCTGCCTTGCCCAGTGGAAGGCTCAAACAATACCGAGCAATTGCTTGAGATTGCTGAAAAATTCCGTGGCGATGGCTCAAGTGCCGCCAAGAAAGAAGACTTAGAATGGCGCTCATGGCCAGTTAATCAACGTCTCGCCCATGCGCTGGTCAAAGGCATCACCGAATTTATCGACGAAGATACTGAAGCGGCTCGCCAACTCGCCTCTCGTCCGCTGGATGTGATTGAAGGCCCGCTGATGGACGGTATGAATATCGTCGGCGACCTGTTTGGCTCGGGCAAAATGTTCCTGCCACAGGTGGTGAAGTCGGCGCGGGTGATGAAAAAGGCTGTGGCCTACCTCAATCCCTTTATCGAGCAAGAGAAGGTAGAAGGCCAATCTAACGGCAGAATTTTGATGGTCACGGTTAAGGGCGATGTGCACGATATCGGCAAGAATATTGTCGGCGTGGTGCTCGCCTGTAACGGCTTTGAGGTATTCGATTTAGGCGTGATGGTGTCGGTGGAGCGCATTCTCGAGGCAGTGAAAGAGCACAATATCGACATTATCGGCATGTCTGGGCTTATCACCCCAAGCCTCGATGAGATGGTGCACAATGTGAAAACCTTCCACCGTGAAGGCCTCACCATTCCAGCGATTATCGGCGGCGCCACCTGCTCGAAAATCCATACTGCGGTGAAGATTGCGCCCCATTATCCCCATGGCGCGATTTACATTGCCGACGCCTCCCGCGCCGTGCCTATGGTCAGCAAGCTAGTCAGCAATGAAACTCGCCAAGCGACGATCGATGAGACCTACGCCGAATACGAAGAGATGCGTGTTAAGCGTTTATCGCAAACCAAGCGTAAGGAAATTGTCTCGCTGGAGGCTGCCCGCGAAAATCGCTGCCAGCACGACTGGGCAAACTACACCCCGTTCAAGCCTAACGTACTGGGTCGCCAAGTATTTGAAGACTATCCATTAACCGATTTAGTCGACCGTATCGACTGGACGCCGTTCTTCCGCGCTTGGGAGCTGCACGGCCATTACCCCGAGATCTTAACCGACAACGTAGTGGGGGTTGAGGCGCAGAAACTGTTCGCCGATGGTCAGGCGATGCTTAAAAAAATCATTGATGAAAAATGGCTCACCGCCAAGGGCGTGATTGGGTTATTCCCCGCCAATACCGTCGGCTTCGATGATATTGAGCTCTATACCGACGAGACTCGCACCGAGGTCGAAATGACCACCCATCACCTGCGGATGCAGCTTGAGCGTGTGGGTAACGATAACTTCTGTCTGGCCGACTTTGTGGCGCCAAAAGACAGCGGCGTAGCCGACTATATGGGCGGCTTTGCCGTGACCGCAGGCCATGGTATCGATGAGCATATCGCCCGCTTTGAGGCCAACCACGATGACTACAATGCCATTATGCTCAAGTGTTTAGCCGACCGTTTAGCCGAAGCCTTTGCCGAGCGGATGCACGAGCGCGTGCGTAAGGAATTCTGGGGTTATGCCGCCGATGAGCAGCTCGATAATGAAGCCTTAATTCGTGAGAAATACAAAGGGATCCGCCCCGCACCGGGTTACCCCGCTTGCCCGGATCACACCGAAAAAGGCCTGTTGTGGGAACTGTTAAAGCCGAATGAAACCATCGACTTAAACATTACTGAAAGTTACGCCATGTTCCCGACCGCCGCAGTATCCGGCTGGTACTTTGCCCACCCGAAATCTCGCTACTTTGGCGTGACCAATATTGGCCGCGATCAGGTGGAGGATTACGCGAAGCGTAAGGGGATGACAGTCGCAGAGACGGAGAAGTGGCTAGCGCCAGTGTTGGATTATGATCCTGAATAATCAGGATCTTTATTACGCTAACGCGGTATGAGATCTAAGATCGGTCTTGCGACCGAAAAGGTCGTGGGGCTTCACCCCACACCCGACCAAGGAGGACTGCTCGTCCTATCCTCCTTGGATTCTCCAAGACGCCCCTAGCGAAGTTACATGCATTGATTAGTGGCTTCGTGCTTATTCGAAAATAGCTAACGCTTCCGATGGGGCGTCCCTTCCCCCCGAAAGCTACGCAGACGTCCTGTCTGCGTCACGCGATTTTCTTCAACGCCCTTCAGCAACTTCGCAGGGGATCGGTGAACGTCTGCAGCATTAGAGTTAACTTTTCGCATTCAAAAGCTATGCATGTCCTGTCTCTTAGCGCCGGTAAGATGTCAATCCAAAAAAAAGTCTTTCATATCATTGACCCAATTAGGTACTTTACGATTCACATCTAATTCGCAGTATTTTTTTGCGAATTTAACCTTCATTCCAATCTGATCGAAAAATTCATCTAGAGAAGCTAATTCAGAGATTCTGAAGTCAAATGCAACTCCAGAAACAAGTTCATTTTCAAAGCCAATGCAACTATCAACAACTTTTTCAAGAAGCCCTTTGTGACCTGTAGAGCAGTAATATTCCAGCACTTCTTTAAATATTTCTGAATTTAAAACATTTTCAATTTCTGTAGGTGGGAAATGGGAATTATCAGATGCTTTTAAAAGCTCAACAGCTTTGGTCAAACTGTTTATTTGCATTCTCCTTAATCTAAGATTCTTCATCGAATCCTTTGCAGAATAACCCTCGAATTTTTTATCTGTATCAAGAAGAAAGTAAACTTTACCTTTAATATCGCTTCGTTCATCCTCTAGCGCTAAATATATATATTCATAAACTTTTTTAACATACTTACTTCCACCAACAGAAAGAATGTTAAAACCTTCACCTTCCAAGAAATGATTTAAATATATTTTATCTGAAGCGCCTTCACAAATAATCCATCGTTTATTACTACGAGTAATTGACGATATAACAGACTGAACAAAGTCATTAACACTTTTAAGCTCAATATTACTGGGCATTTTGCCTTGAGTTTCATTACGTATTAATCTGACATCCTCTCTGAATCTTGATAAGTTAATCAAAAAAGAAACTCTATTATCTTCCGAGTCCGCAATATAAACAGCATTACCAGACGATACTGATGGGAAAAATCCGTACCAATGAGTTGAGATAAGTGTTTGTACTCGATTTTTTGATATTTCTTCTAATTTTTCAAACTGCTCAAAACAAGCTGAAGTATGAAGAGATACCTCTGGCTCATCCATAGCAATAACAACCGTTTTATTGTGTAAATCTCTTCCTGAATTTAAAATAAATGCTCTAGCTAAATCAATAATTGCTTTGCGTTTCTCGCCTGAACTAAAATTATAAATCGGAGTAAGTTCAGAGTTAGACCTTAAATTTAGAACTTTTGACTCAAAATATGTCTCGATTATTTTTGATGTTAGATGAGTCAAATTGAATAAAGTCTGCCTTTTAGCAGGTTTTTTATATTCATATTTTTCTAAATAGATCTCTACTTTTCTAAGAAACTCATCTAAACCACTGTTTATATCTTTAATAACCCCTTCATCAATACAATCTTTAATTATTGAATCAACAGAAGTCCCCATTAAAGATTGAATAGTTTTTCCTTCTATTTTTGTATAAGTATCATAATCTATTTCTGATGGTGTATAAATATACTCGAACTCATCCTTTACGTATGAATAAATCTCATCCAAAACAGAGCTTAAATCAACATTATGTTCATTAAGCAAATCATCAGAGAATGATTGTATTGAGTCAAAAACACCTAATGTCAGCTCAGTATTACTACTAGATATCTTTTTAATTCCACAAGGAAATAAAAAATACTCATCATCACACTTTGAATTGTGTAATTTCAAGGCATTAATCTGCTTAACTAATTGAGCAACAATGTGCTTATGGGTATTGTGCACATCACCTTCTTCAACCTGCCACATTATATCGCTAACTGTTGATAAGTACTTATAAACGTTTCTATTTTTATTTATTTTAGCCTTTTCAACAATGAAGATAGGACAAATATTTGGCTCTCTATCAAACCCACTTTTAATAATAGAGTGGTTATAATTCCATTCTGACATTGGTCTATTAAAAAAAGTATCTAAAGCCTCTAATATAGAGCTTTTACCAACTCCATTATCACCAATGAATGCAGTAAAATAATCACCAGTTGAAATAGGAACGTAATTCCAACCTCGATATATTTTAAAATTCCGCAAAAAAATTGAAAATATCAAAGTAACTCCTTTTTTTAAAAATAGGAAGCAGAATTAAACCCGCCAAAATCAACTGCTAATTTAATGAGTATAACTTTATTGTGGCAGTACCAATTCCCCTGAATCGTACGCTCTATCAAATTCTGCTTTGGCATCGGCTTTATGGTTTAGGCAGTTGACCATATGTTCATCTGACTTATAGTTTTTGCAGTCTTCGGGGACGATATAGTATTTGCGCCATGCTTCGGCTTTACGTATGCGTGCCGCTTCGTTTTGTTGTGCTATTCGTCGTTGTTCCGCAGCCTGTTGTATTGCAATTTGTTGCTGTTGGTATTCAGCAAGCTGGCGCTCTTTTACAGCTTGTTGACGCGCTTTTTCTCGTTGTTGTTGCTGTAGCGCGATTTCGTTTATTTCTTGCTTAACCCTATATTCGACGTAGCTTAGATAGCCAATTCGAACTAACAAAGTAACCAAGCTCGCTAGCAAGATCCCTAAGGTAATCTGGAGTACTAGTTTCATCGCTGCACACACAATCCTAACTAAACTGAGCCCAATGCTTTATCTGTAGCAGTTACTAACTCGGTAATAAATCGAATACACTTATCCACTTCATCGCGCTTAATAATCTGAGGGGTTCCTATTTCGACCTGTGCACGATGAACCGCATCTCCACGCTTTTTTAGCCAAGAATTAAGGGTTTCTCTGGCTTGTTTAGGGATATAATTCGACCATTTCCAATGCTCTGTAACATCAATCCCAAAAAACTCTTCAAAAATTTGCTTAGTTTTAGCGGAGTCAGGGTTATGAAACATTTTCAAGCGGGTAGAAAACTGCTGCTCCATAAAGTTTCCAATTTGGCACCCTTTTAATGCTCCAAACTTGTTGTTGAAAAGTTCTGTAGCAACATCTTCTACATAGGTTTCCCAAGCGGTCATAGTCATGATCAAAGCGGCTCTTTTTAATGCACCTAATGCTTGTGATTCCTGTTTTACATTTAGTTCGTCGTAGCATTCGATCAAAGCTCTTGCATCATTGATTGCACGCTTAAATGTATTTAGAGCAACAGACATTTTATTCCTTAGCTAAATAGTAGTCATACAAGTAACAATATGAATTTTAATAAAGTTTTTTAAATAAACACTAATACCAAGAGTTACGCCAATACCCTGCGAAGTTGCTGAAGGGCGTTGAAGGAAATCGCGTGAGCTAGGCATGGATACCGAGTTAGCTTTCGGACTCTCTGTTTAACATCAAGAGGACGCCCCATCGGAAGCGTTAGCGATTTCGAATAAGCGCTAGGCCACTAACTAAATGCATGTAACTTCGCTAGGGGCGTCTTGGAGCATCCAAGGAGGATAGGACGAGCAGTCCTCCTTGGTCGGCTCTTGTTTAAAAATCAGGGGTGAAGCCCCACGACCTTAAACTTTTATCGGCCGACAGGCCGCAAAAACAAAAGTTTTCCCATGGCTACCGCACTTGGCTAACGGTCATTAGCCAATCATGGTAAGGGCTGGATTGTTCAGGAGGCGTTTCTAGCGAAATAAAGATACATCTTCCTGATGCAAATGAACTGAACCGAGGTCACGATTAAGTTTCATCCTTGTTAAAAACCTAAGATAACGTTCTGTTTAATATCTGTCTACCACTTTCACATTACAAATTAATTAGTTAAGTAATGACTAATCTTGGTATTTTGCTTTTAAAAATATGCATACAACTCCAAAGCCAAAGGAGTTCACCTCCCCTGCGAAGTTGCTGAAGGGCGTTGAAGGAAATCACGTGACGCAGACAGGACGTCTGCGTAGCTTTCGGGGGGAAGGGTCGCCCCATCGGAAGCGTTAGTGATTTTCGAATAAGCACGAAGCCACTAACCAATGCATGTAACTTCGCTAGGGGCGTCTTGGAGCATCCAAGGAGGATAGGACGAGCAGTCCTCCTTGGTCGACTCTTGTTTAAAAATCAGGGGGAAGCCCCACGACCTTGATACATCTCGACCGCTAGGCCGTAATCACCCCATAATTCATCAAGTCACAAAGCATCAACTTCAATTGTTAAGTATTTAATTATGCTTTAAACGCCTAAAAAACAACGTAATCAATAGCATCAACAATGTGAAATCCATAATCCCACCACCGCCTTCGGATGATTTTTCAGGTTCACCAGTATCATTAACGATAAATGTCACATCAAACGTCAACTCTGCACCTGAAGGGTCTGTTGCGGTGACCGTCATCAAGTATTGACCTTTAGTCTTAACTGCACCGTGGAATATTCCATCCTCACTAGCTATTAATCCATTAGGTACATTCTTATATGTATAAGTCACAGCCTCTCTATCAGGATCGACGACAATTCCTGAAAGCACACCGTAATACTGTTGATCCTTTTCAAGATACTGAATACCAATCTCCGCAGTTAACATAGGAGCATCGTTAACGTTAGTCGGTGTAATATAAAAGATCTCTGTAGATAATGGAGGAATATTCACTCTCACTTGAATGGGACTGGCTGGTGTTGGATCAATTAAATTTTTTGAGGCAAACATATCTTCATTAGTAAAAGTCCCACGAATATATTCACCATCCCAAATCAATCTTTCATGTAAATATTCAGTTTGAAAACCGGTAACCACAAGGTTGTTTCCATTTAGAAAATGCTTCTTAATATTTATCGCCAAAGGAACATCTTGAACAGCTGGAATAGAGCCTTTAGGTAAACCACCTTTATATATAAGAGGGTTAGGGTTAGAGAGGGTAAACGTTGTAATATTAGGTGACATTAAGTTAACGAAAAAACCTTTCTTGTCATCAGTGAGCTGAAACCAACCATCTGCAATAGCATACACCTGGGAAGACTTATAAAAATACTTTTCTTCATCATCAAACACATAAGAATTTCTTCCAGAGCGTTCAATAAAATAATTTTCACTCTTTAAATAAATAGCTTCTTTGGGATAACTAACACTATTCTTCATTTTTGACAGAACAAATTTATTATCATCTGGTGAGTATTGATAATGCAGAAGCATATCACTACCTACTATAAGCTCTTTCCCATCATTAATTGTATATATGGTTTTAACACCACTAAATTTAGTCGAGTCAACTCTTTCAGGGATAACTATTTCTTGAAAAACCACAAAATCATTAATATCAGATTGCCATTTAAGGACATACAACTTAGGCTCTACCTTCGTTTCATTAATCCCGACCCTTTCTGGATAGAAGATAATTTCATCACGACCCTCTAATCGATATAACTTGTAGGTACTATTTGATATGAGTGATTTATCAGCTAAGATTTTTTTTCGCTCGCAAGAATCTATCTCACCATTTCCACTTAAATTACAAACACTGTAATCGTAACTGACTTTTCCACTCAGAGTATCATCATGATTTGGATGCAAAGCAACAATGGTATTATTATTTACAAATTCAATCTGTTCTACATATGAACCGTACTGACCTGAACTAGATGAAAATTCTACTTCTTGAGACAATGATAACTCATTGCCTTCAAGAGTAAATCTAACTAATTTTCTAGCTCCATCATAATTTGACTCAGATAAAGCGTAATAGTTTTTATTATATTCACCTATAGGTTCCACATTAATATAACCAACGAGATCTGATGCTATACCAAAACTGGCAGAGCTAATATAATCCACCCCATTATTATCAACATTATACTTCCATAAATAAATTCTTTTATCAGCAGAAAACTCATCACTAGCAGTACCAGATATTAATATTTCGTTGTTAGCTTCAGAGAAAGCCACCTTTAAGGATGATTTAGGCAGGTTATTTTCATACGTCTTATCAATTGAATAAGGACTTTCAACCGCTATAGCTGATACTGAAATAATAGATAAAATAACTAATACACTTCTATACATACAGATACCTCTCCTAACATCAGTATAATTACTAGTTGAACAACATAAATCATAAGTAACAGGTCGCAGGAGAATTTTAAGTATCTAAGTTAAGAACATGATACATCTTCCTGATGCAAGTGAACTGAACCGAGGTCACGATTAAGTTTCATCCTTGTTAAAAACCTAAGATAACGTTCTGTTTAATATCTGTCTACCACTTTCACATTACAAATTAATTAGTTAAGTGATGACTAATGTTGATATTTTGCTTTTAAAAATATGCATACAACTCCAAAGCCAAAGGAGTTCACCTCCCCTGCGAAGTTGCTGAAGGGCGTTGAAGGAAATCGCGTAACGCAGACAGGACGTCTGCGTAGCTTTCGGGGGGAAGGGACGCCCCATCGGAAGCATTAGTGATTTTCGAATAAGCACGAAGCCACTAACCAATGCATGTAACTTCGCTAGGGCGTCTTGGAGCATCCAAGGAGGATAGGACGAGCAGTCCTCCTTGGTCGGGTGTGGGGTGAAGCCCCACGACTTTGATTCACCTCGGCCGTAAGGCCGCAATTAACAGTTAACAGCAATATCATCGAGTGTAGGGTGAAACCCGACGACTTTCTCGGCCATTAGGCCGCATCCCAAAATTCCCTTTTGCAATTCGGCAACCCCTAACCTTGTAGGTACTTCCCAAAGAAATCCAAGGTTCTTGCCCATGCGAGCTCGGCGGTTGGCTCATCGTAGCGTGCGGTGGAATCGTTATGGAAACCATGATTCACATTGGGATAGAGGTAGGCAATATACTCGGCCTTGTTAGCCTTTAATTGGGTTTCGTACTCGGCCCAAGTGTCGTTAATCCGTTGATCTAACGCGGCAAATTGCAACATCAGCGGGCCAGTGACTCGGCTGCGTAGCTCTGTTGCCGCGGGTGTGCCATAAAAAGGCACGCCAGCAGCGAGTTCATCGGGAATGCTGGCGGCGAGCATATTGACTATGTAGCCACCAAAGCAGAAACCGACGGCGCCGAGTTTGCCATTACTCTGTGGATGCGCCTTGAGAAAGCGCGCGGCGGCGATAAAGTCCTGCTCGATTTTGGCTCTGTCGAGACTGGCTTGCATGGCGCGGCCCGCATCGTCATTACCGGGATAGCCGCCGAGACTGTAAAGCGCATCGGGAGCGAAGGCGATATAGCCTTTGGCCGCTAAGCGGCGGGCCACATCTTCGATATAGGGATTCAGGCCACGGTTTTCATGCACCACTAACACCACGGCGGCTTTTTTAGTGGGGTCCAAGGTCTTAGGATCGCCCGCCTCTTTGCCGGGAATAAGCATGGAAGCTGGCATCACTAAATAGCCGCGCCCTTCTCCATACCCTTCGGGGGAGGGAAACTTCACATAACTGGCTTGAATGCTGGGATCGTTAAAGGAGACTTGTTCGGCTAAGGCATAGTTGGGCATGAGTGCGCCAGTGAGCGTTGTCATGGTAAACCCCAGTGCCACAAGGCCGGCGAGGCGAGCCATAAACTCGCGGCGGTCGATGATGCCGTGGGCATATTCATCGTACCAATCAAAGGCCTCCTGCGGGATAGGTTGAGCAGCTGGCGCGTTATTGTCGGACTTGGGTTGTGGGCTCATCGTTCTTTCTCCATTGAACAAGCTACCACAGGTTTATCATTCCTAGCTTGTGAGTTATCTAGCGGCGTTAACAAGAGTAAAGGATGAAGCCTTATCAGGGCAATCGGCTTTCTCACCTTATACCACTATTCATCATGCAAACTTACGACTGATCTTGCCCCCAGATTGGCATGAGCTTTTTATTCCCTAAGGGATTTTTTGTGTATAATGTCGCCAATTTTTAGATTAATAGATTTACATTTCAACAACATAAGTTGCCAATGGAGTTCAAATGGCTATAGGGATATGCAGGGTAATTTGTACCAGTCTCACGCTCACCTTGGGATTAACGGCGTGCGATAGCGCTGGCTCCAATAAATCGGGGGGCATCCCCACCGCACGCGAATATCAGGTGATTTCGACCCTCAGCATCAATGATGGTATCGAAACCCAAAAGCACATGCAGGGGCGCGTGCTACTGAATTACCAGTTGCAGGATGCTCAGGGTAAAGCGACTAGCTTAACTACACCCTTAACCAATAATGCCCACTTCTTCGTTCAGCCGAGCCTGATGCAATTAAGCGATCACGGCCTGCCTATTCCGATCAGTAATATCGATCCGAAAAACAGTGGCAAAGAACTCACCTCCATCATTCAAGCGGGCTTTAATCTCGAGCTGAAAAATGGTGACAACAATCGGCTTACCCCGGTTACCCAGATAGAAGAAAAGGATATCGCCGAGCTGTTTAACCGCTGGACGAGCCTTAAATCCCTACTTGAGCAATCGCCTACCCTGCCCGTGCAGCTTGAGCCCCGCGTAGGTTATAGCACCAGCGCCCCCATGGATGAGCGGTTAATCTGGACGGTTGAGCAAGTGAGCGACGATAGCTTGCTGGCCGTGTTGCAGACTAAACAGCAACAGGGCGAAAACAGTCATCTTAAGGTCTACGGCAAGTTCGAGCTTAACCGTAAAACCGGTTGGTTAGAGAGCATGGCGCTGTTTAAACAGGATGAACAGCGGGGGAAAACCTTTGTCCAGCGCATCATTATGGCACCTAAGGATCGCCCCGATGTGATGAGCCTGCTTTGGTATGCCGATGACAACTACGATGCCGAGCGGGATATAGATGATAAGCAAAAAGAGCTTTATCCCATCAGCGATGTGCCGCGGGAATACAAGCCTATCGACAAGGCATTTATCCAATCCTTATTAGCTGATCACCAAGGGATTATTGATAATATTGGCGACTGGGGCAGCGATACTCCCGAGGAGATCCAACTGCGCTTTGTGCATGCCATGAGTCCGCAATATGTGGTCGGCAATATGCGCTATGAGGACATCACCGCCTTTGATGAGAGCGGAAAAGCGTTAGATCTCGACTTCTGGCAACACAGCACGGGGGCGGCGGTCAATTTCAGCCGCAACATTGAGTCGTCGACCAACATTATCGCCACGGGGTGGGATAACACCGCCGATAAACTCAAGCGGATAAGTTATATCAACGCTAAGCTCACCTTAGTTCCCGAGGCGAATAGCATCATCGATAAATCCTGGGACGAACTGCTCGCTACGCCCTATACCTTTGGCGATGCCAGCCTCACGATTCAGCCCCTAGATGCCAACGCTAAGCTATTTAAAGTAGTCATCAAGCAGAGCGACAGCCACAAGATCCACCTCGGTCTTCAGCAGTTAACAGGCAAAATGGCCTATGCCAGCCCCGAATCAGAATATCCTAAGTGGCTCACCCTGACCGATAAAGAACTGCTAACGGAATTGACCAGTGCCAATGATAGTCATCCGCTGACCACCAAGGCACTGCTGCTTAAGTTAGACGAAATCCCAAAAAGCCTAGTGCTAGTAACGAGTCAACCCCAACCTGAGCTCAGCCAAAGCAAGCAGATCCGTTTTGTTCCCGAAGCCGAGTACAACCAAAATCTTGCCAACCCCCTGAGCGAGTTTGGCAGCGTCAGCATAGGTGACTCCTTCTCGGATAAATTGGCAGAGGCAAAGCCTGAAATCAGTGCGGTGAAGGATATAAAAACGGCAACTGAAAATGGCCACAACTTGTATATCCCCATGTCCGCCGCGTTAGCGACGGCCTGTAAGCCCGAAATAGCACAAGGCTTTAATGAAGGCACACAGACTGTGGCTTGGCAGTTTGTGCCCAATGGGCCCGAAGGCGCGGCTTACCATTTGATGACACCCGACCGCGTGCGCCAGTACTTCTACGATAAGCGCATTCAAGGCACTATCCATTGCAAAGGCGATATCCACTGGCAAAACTTGCCGCAATCTATCACCGAGCGCCCTTGGTTAATCGATTTGCAAACCTGGCTGACCGATACGGGGTATGGCAAGGAGCCGAGTAAAGATTTACCCAATTACATCAGAGTCGAGAATGCTCAAGGCAAGCCATTAACGATTCGTTTGCCCGAAGAGACAGAGTATAGGATTGATGAGGTGCTGTTAGATGGCCGCTATTTAAGTGTCACAGGCGCCGCCGCTAAGGTGAGTTATATGACTATCTCCCAAGAAGCCGTCGATATTCCCTATGAATTCACCTTTAAACCTTTGCCTTAAGGAGCGGTTATGCGTCCATTTACTGTAAAACTGCTCCTAGGAGCGCTCGCCCTCATCAGTACCCATGCCAATGCGGAAAAGGTATTACTCGATGCCAATTGGAATGTCATCAAGGATGAGAAAAAAGCTCTGTACTATTTTGAGCAACCCGTTGATCAGACTGATGGTTACTACAAGATCGAGGTTTACTACAAAGAAAAGAATAGGCTTTTCTGCTCAACGGCCATCGCCGATAAAAATATTGGTAAGGCACTCACTAGCGAGCAATTTCGCGGGCCTTATCAATGTCACTTCGACGATGGAACCCCCTACGAACAGGGCTTTCGTAACGCGCAAGGTCAGCTCGATGGAGTCATCAAAAAGTACATTGCCACAGGTCAGTTATATACAGAGTCGCACTATGAAAATGGTGTAAAACAAGGCCAAGAAACGGGTTATTGGAATGGCGGCAATATCCGCAACAAAACCACCTATAAAGATGGCCAAGCCGTCGGCATCAGCGAAAATTTTAGTCCCGAAGGTGAAGTCACCGCCAAAATCTGCCATGACCCCACCTGCGTCAGCCAATATTTTAATCTAGGTAAACTCAACCGAGAGGAACATAAGGTTGATGGGCTACTGCAAGGCACAGAGACCACTTGGGGGCTAAATGGGCAAGTCATCTCGACCCAAGAGTGGTTTAAAGATAAAAAACACGGCGACTATTTTAGCTATTTTGACAATGGCAAGGTGGAGCACCACTTCCAGTATCAACAGAATTATAAGGTCGGTGAGCAGCTCACTTATTTTGAAAATGGTCAGCTCAAATTAAAGGAAGTCACCAACGATAAGGGCGATGTCATCCAGTCCATCGAATACGATGATAAGGGTGAGATTAAACGCACCGCCGACAGCAAATACCAAGGTAATCGCTGGGTTTATCGCAAACAGCAGCGCTATCGCGACGGTCAATTGATTGAGACTCAAGAAGAGGACAAACTCAAAAACGGGTCGCTCTCTGAAACCTTCAAACAAGGCTTGTTAATAGAGCGTCAGGAACTACTCAATAAGCAATTGAATGGCTTACAAATCAAATCCTTCGACTACAACGATGTCATCACCCTCACCCGTGAATATTATCAGGCGGGTAAGCGTGAAGGCGCCTATGAGACGGTGAAAATTGAGCCTGCCACGGGCAAAAGTCAGCTGGTAGAGCAAGGTCAGTATGCCAAGGATAAACAAGCAGGCACTTGGAAGAAATATCAGGACGACGCCACCATCACCTATAGCCACGATGATAATGGCCAGCTCCACGGTGAATACCTCAACAAGACCAACTCAGGGCAGTTGCTTGAATCCATGCACTTTAAACATGGCAAACCCGATAGTTTAGTCCAGCGTTACGCCAGTAATGGCCAAGTGTATGAAAAAGGCGAATACCTTAATGAACTGCGCCAAGGCGATTGGGTATTCACCGATAACGAATTCCAATATCGCCCAAGGCCGAATCCAGAAAGACGCTCTTGGCATGGTCGCTTCGACAAGGGTAAGCAAGTCGGCCACTGGGAACTGCGTACAGTCGAGGATTATGTGCTTGAAATTGCTAACTATGACGACCAAGGTAACTTGCATGGTAAGCAATACCAGTTTGAGAATAATGGCTCGATACAGGTGATTAATCATTACAATCACGGCCAGTTTTTAAATCAGGAAACACCGCCGCCCGTCTTACCCGTTGAAGATAGCGTGTTTCCTTTTTATTGACGAAAGCATGTGGCGTTAAGCTGTTTAGCTTAACGCCAATCGCGTAAACTAACTCGCCGTGCACTCGGCCAAAGTGCACAGCATCAACATAGTGTAAACGTTAGGATTCTTATACTGGCCGCCCATTGCGCGGCCCTAAGATCCACAGCAAGGGATCAGCATGTACAACTCGCCATTTCGCTTTATTAGCCTCGCCATTGCCGGGATCAGCCTAGTCGGCGCCCATGCACAGGCGGCGCAAAACCTCTCCTCCATGATGGTCGAAATTCGCCAGCAGGACGGTATTCCCAGCTATTACAATCTCGCCACGGGCATGCCCTTAAATGGTGATATCGCCATCGTTCGCGATAACCAAGGTTATACCTTAGGGCAATTTTCGCAGGGGATACCGAATGGGAAATGGCAGGTTTTTCATAGTAATAACAGCAGAATTGTCGAAGGTAACTATCAACTCGGTTACCAAGATGGCACCTGGCGACTGTTCGACTTAGATGGCGCCATGACCGAGGAGCAGCAATTTACCAAGGGAGTCCCCGTTGGCGAATGGAAGGAATTTAACGCCACGGGCAATGTTACCCAAAGCACCCTCTATAAAAATGGCCAAAAGTCCCAAGTAAAACGATTCTTCCCGAGTGGCAAATTACAGGCGCAGGAAAGCTACCTCGATAACCTTCGCCACGGTAAATGGGAAAGCTTTTATGAAAATGGCACCCTCTCCCAAAGCCAAACCTACGCCAATAACCAACTCTCTGGCCCCTATCTCGAGCAAAATGCCGAGGGCCAAGTCGTTGTAAGTGGCCGCTTCGATGCCAACGGCCGCCGCCAAGCTTTATGGGAAACCTTTTTCGACGATGGTACTAAGGCCAGTGCCAGCCAATTTAATCTCGATAAACTCGAGGGTGAAGAACGCACCTTTTATCCCAGTGGCGAACTGGCAAGCCTGTGCCACTATCAAGCCGGGCTTCGCCACGGTAAATGCCAACAATTCAATGAACTGGGCAAACTCCAAGTGGAGGAGCAATACCTCAACGATGTACTAGAGGGACGTCAGCAATACTTCAACCTTGAGGGTGTACTCACCAGCGATTTGAATTACAAGCAGGATATGCTCGCTGGCACGCAAAAGTATTTCCATTCCAACGGCCAACTGAAAGAGCTGCGAACCTATCAGGACTCGCAACTGGCCGATAATGGTCAATACCCCTTGCATGGCCCATCTGAGCGTTATGATGCGGACGGTCATCTTATCGAAAAAAGCAGCTACAACATGGGCTTAAAAGATGGATTATTTGAACGCTATAACGGCGGTAAACTGCAAACCGCAGAGGTGTGGAAGCTAGGTCAAAGAGACGGAGAATTCCGTCGTTACCACACTAATGGCCAACTACGCAGCTTAGATGTATATGTCGATGGCAAACTCACTGGCCGCTCAGAATCCTACTATGAGGATGGCTCGGTGAATGAACGCGGTGAGCGCATCGAAGGCGCCTGGGTCGGTAAATACGAATCCTTTTACGACAATGGCAAGCCAAGAGAACTCGCCCACTACGCCCGCACGAAAGCGGATAACAGCAATAGCTATCCCCTCGATGGCCACTTTAGCCGTTGGTACTACAATGGCGATCTCAATGAGGAAGGGGATTATCAAAACGGCGTTAAAGAGGGACTGTGGATCCAATATCAGCAGGGACAAAAACAAAAAGAACAGACCTTTGTTAACGGCAAACTCAATGGCGATTATGCCGAGTATTACCAAGGTCGACGCCGCGTCACTGGCCAATATGAGGATAATCAAAAAACCAGTCTCTGGATTGATTACCGCTACGAAGCCAAAGATCCAACCTACGGCGCGATCCCCGAGGGCAATATCAGCCAGAAAACCCATTGGAAGGATAATAAGCGTAACGGCACAAGCGAGTACTACAGCTTTAAGCAAGTGGTTTATCGTTTAGAAACCTATGATAACAATGATAAAACGGGCACCTATGCCGAATATTATCCTAATAATGGCCAGCTCAAACTGAGCGGTACTATGGATAAAGGTCAGCAAACGGGACTGTGGGAAAGCTGGTATGAGGATGGCATTTTAGCCGCCAGCAGCGAGTTTTTAGATAACCAACAGCATGGCAGCAGCAAAGAGTATTACAGCAATGGCCAGCTCAAACTCGAAGCCCAATACACTAAAGGCGAACTCGACGGCGAGCGCAGGGAATACCACCAAAATGGTAAACCTAAACTAATTGAAACTTGGTTAAAGGGTCAGAAGGAAGGCGATGCCAGCTATTACCACACCAATGGCAAACTCGCCGAACAAGGCACTTATCTTAAGGATCGCAGGGAAGGCTTATGGCAGCAATTTTGGCCCAGTGGCGAAAAACGCAGTGAAGGCAGCTATATCGCCGACCGCCAAGCGGGGGATTGGAGCCACTACGATCAGCTCGGTAAGTTGATTAATACCGAGCATTTCTAATAGCTTACCCTACCGTTTCGATTCAACCCTCAGTGTTTAAAGATTGCTGAAGCTGCCTATTTACGGTCAGCTTCAGCAATCACCTTAGGCTGTTATTTATGCTGTATGGCCGCCTTTCGCGTTGGCCGTAATAAGCTCCCAAGCAATAATCCACAACCTAAACCGCCAAGGTGCGCGGCATTGTCCACGCCGCCAAAGAGCCCCATAACAAGACTGGCAGAGACGAATAGGGCCAGATTGAGGGCGAGTGGCATATTGTCCGCCAAGGGCAACAAGCCCAACCATATCCAGATAATCAACACGCCAAATAGCCCCATGATGGCTCCCGATGCCCCGATGCTGATTGTCGCCTCATACCAGCCTATGCTGGCCAGGCTCGCCACTAAGCCACAACATAAATAGACCCCGAGTAAACGCCATTTACCCAGCAACGGCTCCAAAAACATCCCCGCAAAAAACAGCCCATATAAATTAAAAACCAAATGCATCAGGCCGCCATGCAAAAACACATTACTGAGTAAACGCCAGACTTGTTGCTCAAGCACCAACTGACGAAGGTTTGCCCCCCAATCGAGTAACACGCTGTTTGGAAAAGCGATAAAGTGTTGACTGGCAAAGGCCATTAATACAAATATCAAGCTGTTGATATAGAGCAAGATAGGCGTGATAACAAAGCCCTGCCGAGGCCTAAACTCGGCTAAAAAACCATAGAGCTCCGCCTTAGGTTTTTCTAGGCTTAGCTGTGCCGCCTTAGACGCCTGCGTCTCATCCAGCTTTAACATCAGACTCATCAACAACCACAGAATGGCCCCAAAACTTAGCCAAGCGATAATCCACGCCAGTTTATGACCATTACGCGCCTCGAAGGGTTGATTCACTGGCATCAAGACGGTTCGATAACCCTCGAAGTAGACTGAGCTTTTTTGGGCTGCGGTGAGTAACTGAGTGTAGCGGCTTGACGGGCCGATACGGTCAAGATAGATAAAGTCATCAGGGTTTAAGGCATTAAACTCTTGCTGGCTATGATGAATAAACTCTTGAAATAGCGCTTCTTTCTCTTTCTGTTCGAGTCGATTACTGATCGTTTTCTCATAAACTTTGCCATACCATGCCAAGGCCTTAGCACCGACCCGCCAACTCTCGTTACGTTTAGCGAAAATTGGCATCGCAATATACAGGCTCATGCGCAGCTCACTGTTGCCCTTGCCTATGGGCTCAATATTGCGCTGCACCCCTATATGTTTTTTGTCGATATAAAACTGATTTAATTGGTAATACTTGGTCTGCGGCTGATGCAATAGTGCATTGATGGACTCGAGTTGAGTCAACTTGCCCGTTGCGCTATTAAGGTATTCCTGCGCCACGATAGTGGGCACGGCCAGCAACAGCACGGCAATCACAAAATAGATAAAACGGCTATTACTCTTGGTAAAGCGGAATAACTTGAGCCGAGGTCTTAAGTAGAAAAACAGTAAGGGCCAAGGCAATATCAGCGGCAACCAAAAATTGATAATCGATTCGTCAATGCTCAGTAGTTGGAACTCGATAATCAACAACCAATGGAGCAAGCTGTAACCTGAGACAAATAGCAGGCAGAGCAGTATAAAGGGCACATAGATCAACTGGAGTTTTTTTAAGATTAACGCCACACGCATATCATCCTTGAGAGAAAAATCCCGCCAATGATACGGCGTATCGCCACGCAACGCATCTTTAGCAGGACGATTGCTTGAATTTTAGTGAAGCCAATCAATCCTCTACAACAAAAGTGCTAGAAAAATGACAACAAAAAGGCCAGAACGATTCTGGCCTTTTTGTTGAATGGATAAGCAATTAATGTCTGCTTAGGTCTCGCTGACTTTGGCAAACTGCTGTTGGCTGCGCTGCTTTTTATACTGCTTAGCTTCGGCAGGGATAGGAGTCACTTTTCCTGTTTCTAACCAGTTACGTAAACGGTTAGCATCCGCCATATGGGTGTATTTACCATAGGCATCGAGCACCACAAAGGCCACTTGGCGTTTAGCCATTTCGGTACGCATCACTAAACAATGGCCTGCTTCATTGGTAAAGCCAGTTTTAGTGAGGTGAATGTTCCAGTTATCTTTGTAAACCAAACGGTTAGTGTTTCTAAAGTCGAGGCTGTACTTAGGTTTGCCAAAGGTGACGGTTTTCTTTTCGGTCGAGCTTAACTGACCTAACATGGGATAGCCTTCGCTGGCCTTGAGTAACACCACCAGATCGCGGGCACTCGAAACGTTTTTCTCTGACAGCCCAGTCGGCTCCACATAACGAGTATTCTTCATACCTAGGGCTTTTGCCTTAGCGTTCATCGCCTTAATAAAGGCCTTATGACCACCGGGATAATGGTGGGCAAGACTCGCTGCAGCACGGTTTTCTGATGACATTAATGTCAGCAATAACATATCTTTACGGCTAATTTCACTGCCGATACGCACTCGAGAGTAGACACCGCGCATTTCCTTAGTGTCATTGATATTGATGGCAAGCTTTTCATCCATAGGCAACTTAGCATCTAAGGTCACCATGGCGGTCATCAGCTTAGTCACAGAGGCAATAGGCCTTACGGCATCGGGATTACTGGAATAGAGAATTTCGTTGGTTTTTAGATCCACCACCAGCGCACTATTGGCGGCCACTTCCTGCTGTTTTGCAGGGGCTTTTTTCGCCGTGGCGGTGCTTTTTGTAGTGACAGAGGCCGAATCGGCAGAATGCGCTGTCGCGGCAACAGTTAAACTGCTGCATACCAAGATAAAACTACCAAGCAGAGAAGGGATCTTCATGTAGATTTCACTGAGTCGTTAAATAAGTCGAATGTGCTACGCACATGGTTGAAGCTAAGTATAAGAGGTCTGTGGAAAAAGGAATAGAATCCCCATCGACTTTTATCAGTAATATCAGCACTTTTTACACTAAAAAATGAATGCAAAATAACAGCGTAAAACCTTAGCATAAATGAATAACTAAGCAGTGCGATCCATTAACACAACCATCATTAGTGACTAAACCTATAAAATTGATTTTTTATAGTGAAATGATTCAAAAGCTTTGCAAGTAAAAATATCTCTGCCATAAAAAAACCAGCCATTAGGCTGGTTTTTTATTACTCGCTCATGCTCTTGGTGTTGAATCAACACCTAACAGACTTAGGCCTGTGGGCGCATCGCTGGGAACAGGATCACGTCACGGATAGTATGAGTGTTAGTGAATAGCATCACTAAACGGTCGATACCGATACCTTGACCCGCTGTTGGTGGTAAACCGTGTTCCAGTGCAGTGATGTAGTCTGCATCGTAGAACATGGCTTCATCGTCACCTGCGTCTTTCGCATCAACCTGCGCCTTAAAGCGGCTATCTTGATCTTCAGCATCGTTTAACTCGCTGAAACCGTTAGCCACTTCACGGCCACCGATGAAGAATTCAAAACGGTCGGTGATGAAGTGATTGTCATCGTTACGACGTGCCAGTGGCGAAATATCCGCTGGGTAGCCAGTGATGAAAGTCGGTTGCATTAGCTGCCATTCAGCAGTTTCACCGAAGATTTCTTCTAATAGCTGACCACAGGTCCAGAACTTCTCGATCTTGATGCCTAGGCTGATCGCCAGTTCACGCATGAATTCAAGATCTTTCACTTGCTCGTAGGTCATGGCTTGGATAGTCGCGTTGTCAGGATTGTATTTCTGAATCGCTTCTAACATGCTTAAACGGGCATATGGGCCACCGAAATCAACAGTGTGCTCGCCATATGGCATTTGCGCGCTACCTAACAGTTCAATCGCGATTGAGCTTAACAGTTCTTCGGTTAAGTCCATCAGATCTTTGTAGTCTGCATAGGCCATATAGAATTCCATCATAGTGAATTCTGGGTTATGGCGTGGCGACAGACCTTCGTTACGGAAGTTACGGTTGATTTCGAACACACGCTCAAAACCACCGACCACTAAACGCTTGAGGTATAACTCTGGCGCGATACGCAGGTACATTGGCATGTCCAGCGCATTGTGGTGAGTGATAAATGGACGGGCTGAAGCGCCGCCTGGGATCACGTGCATCATTGGGGTTTCAACTTCCATGAACTCTTTTTTGATCATGAAGTTACGGATAGCAGCAACCACTTTTGAACGCATGACGAAGGCTTGACGAGATTCTTCGTTAACGATTAAGTCCACATAACGTTGGCGGTAACGAGTTTCTTGGTCGGTCAGGCCGTGGAATTTTTCTGGCAGAGGACGCAGTGCTTTAGTCAGCAGTTGATACTCTTCCATGTTCACGTACAGATCGCCTTTACCAGACAAGTGCAACTGACCCGTTACGCCGATGATGTCACCGATATCCAAACCTTGGTAACGGTCTTTCAGATCCGCTTGAACGCCCTTTTCAGCGTAAGCTTGGATACGACCAGACACGTCTTGGATCACCAGGAATGGGCCACGTTTTGCCATGATACGGCCAGCGATGCTGGTTTTAAAACCTAAGGCTTCGAGTTCTTCCTTAGTGTTTTGACCGTATTTTTCCTGCAACTCAGCCGCTTTGTGGGTGCGACGGAAAGTATTAGGGTGAGCATTAGCGCTGCAGTTCGGGCGAATGCTTTCTAGCTTGGCACGACGCTCGGCAATCAGTTTGTTTTCATCTTGTACTTGTTCAGTCATCTTATTTCTCGTCTATACCTTTGAATTAATTACAGCCCTGATTTCAAACTGGCTTCGATAAACTTGTCCAGATCGCCATCGAGTACCGCTTGGGTATTGCGCGTCTCCACGCTAGTGCGTAAGTCTTTAATACGGGAATCATCCAATACATAAGAACGGATCTGGCTGCCCCAACCGATGTCAGATTTGGCATCTTCGGCGGCTTGTTTTTCCGCATTTTGCTTATGCATTTCTAATTCGAACAGTTTGGCTTTTAACTGTTTCATCGCCGAATCTTTGTTCTTGTGCTGTGAACGGTCGTTCTGGCACTGCACTACCGTGTTAGTCGGTAAGTGGGTAATACGTACCGCAGATTCGGTTCGGTTAACGTGCTGACCACCCGCACCCGAGGCGCGGTATACGTCGATACGTAAGTCAGCAGGATTGATATCGATGGTGATATCGTCATCAATCTCTGGGTAAACGAATACCGAGCAGAAAGAGGTATGGCGACGACCCGATGAGTCGAATGGCGATTTACGCACTAAACGGTGCACGCCAGTTTCGGTACGTAACCAACCGAAGGCATACTCACCGGTAAATTTAATGGTCGCGCCCTTAATGCCGGCCACGTCACCGTCGGTCACTTCCATCAGCTCAGGGCTGAATCCGTGGGCTTCGCCCCAACGCAGATACATACGCAGTACCATGTTGGCCCAGTCTTGCGCCTCGGTACCACCACTGCCCGACTGAATGTCTAAGTAACAGTTTGAGGCGTCCTGTGGACCAGAGAACATACGGCGGAATTCGAGTTCGGCCAAACGGCTCTCTAAATAATCCAGCTCTTTGGTGGTTTCATTGAAGGTGTCTTCGTCTTCTTCTTCGATGGCAAGCTCTAGCAGACCTTCAACGTCTTCTAGACCTGAGTCCATATCATCGATAGTTTTTACGACGGCTTCGAGGCTGGCGCGCTCTTTACCTAGGGCTTGAGCACGTTCTGGCTCGTTCCACACCTCAGAACTTTCAAGTTCACGGCTGACTTCTTCTAGACGCTCATGCTTAGCATCGTAGTCAAAGATACCCCCTAAGAAGCTGCGTACGCTCGGCAAGCTCCTTAATTTTGAATTTTACTGGATTAACTTCAAACATGAATTTTCAACTTCGCTTATTTGTGCCGTTTCAATGGATTTTCCATCAAAGACGGCGGCGCTTAACGGTAATTGCAACCGCGCATTTTAACCTAACAACGCTTGTAAACCTAGGGCGTGATGGCGTTTCACTGCGATTTTATCAGCATAAAAAGTACCGTTAGTGCCGGCAGATTAACAGACAAAGCCCAGTTAAGACTGTGATCTTACATGAAATTACCAGCCTGACGCCCCAATTCAGTTAAAAATTGAGTTTACTAAACAGTGATAATCACTAAAAACTACATAGGATTAAGCTAGATACAGATAAAACACGTATAAAATGCCGAGATAATCACAGCATTTCACCAACAAAGCCTCTCCAGCGCACAGTCTGACACGGGTTTGTGATGACCACAGCAATTTAGCGTCAAACATCCCTCGCCCATAAGCGTCTTCTAAAGCGCTCTAGTTATACTCAACGCCACCTTAAGCCTGCCATGCAGCAAGCACCCTACAAATATAAAAGGCCATGGGATGATAGAACTTCGAATCGATAATCAGATAGTCACGGCCGAGCCGAACGATAACCTACTTCGGGCAGCCAGTAAGGCTGGCATAGCAATTCCGAGTCTGTGCGATCCAACAGACGCCACACGGCAATTGGGCGCGGCTCCCCATGCCGATAAACAGGACTGCAACCTCTGCTTAGTGCAAATCGAAAATACCGATGCCAGCCTGCGCTGCGTTAAAGCCTGTGAAACGCCCGCCGAAGCGGGCATGAAGGTCATCACCCAATCGGCATATTTAACCAAACAGCGCCAAGCTGCATTGAGCACAATTTTAAGTGACCACTTTGCCGATTGTGAGGCGCCTTGCCAACAGGCCTGCCCCGCGGGTGTCGATGTGCAAAGTTACCTGTACCACATTGCCCAAGGCGACCATAGCCAAGCCATTAAAGTCATTAAAGATACCCTGCCGCTGCCGCTGTCGATTGGCCGAGTCTGCCCCGCGTTTTGCGAGACTGAATGCCGCCGCGGCCTCGTCGATGACCCCATTGCTATTCGTCAACTCAAGCGCCACGCCGCCGATTTAGACTTGGCCGACGATGAACAAGGTGGCAGTTATCAACCACCACGCCTCGCAGATACGGGCAAAAAAATTGCCATTATTGGCGCGGGCCCCGCAGGCTTAAGTGCCGGTTATTACCTGTCAAACCAAGGGCATAGTGTTGAGATTTTTGAAGCCATGCCCAAGGCGGGCGGCTGGCTGCGCTACGGGATCCCCGAATACCGTTTACCCAAGGCAATTCTCGATAAAGAAATAGAGCTGCTATGCCGCAATGGGTTAACCATTCATACGGATACTCGCCTCGGCCATGAAATTCATTTAGCCCAACTGGTCGCCGATTTCGATGCGGTGTGCCTTGCCATCGGCGCCCAAAAGGCGGTGCCGATGAACTACAAAGGCTCAGAACTTGCGGGCTGTTACCTGGGGGTGGGTTTTCTTAAGGAACATTGCCTCGACAAACAATTGAAGTTGGGCAAAAAAGTCGCCGTGATTGGTGGTGGCAACACCGCCATCGACTGCGCCCGCACCGCCGTGCGCGAAGGCTGCGATGTCACCTTAATCTACCGCCGTACCCGCGCCGAAATGCCCGCCGAAGCCTACGAAGTACATGAGGCCGAAGTTGAAGGCGTCAAATTCCATTTCTTAACCAATCCCATTGAAAATCATAGCGATGCCAATGGACAGGTAGAAGCTGTCACCTTCAGCAAAATGGCACTCGGCGAAGCCGATGCCTCGGGCAGACGCGCGCCCGTGGACACGGGGGAAACCTTTACCGAGGCCTTCGATACCGTTATCGCCGCCGTATCCCAAGCGCCAGATCTGAGTTTTATGCAAGATCCTATGGGGCAACTCAGCCATGGCGAGCTGGCGCTGAGCCGCTGGAACACCCTGATAGGCTGCGAGCAAACCATGTCATCGGGTGTAGAAAAACTGTTTGTGATGGGCGATGCCCGCAGAGGTCCTGCCACCGCCGTAGCCGCCATTGGCGATGGCCGTAAAGCGGCAATCGCTATTGATAAGATGCTAAAAATCGGCCTTAGCTGCGATTTACATGCCCATGAGTTTAACTCGGTCAAAACCATACCAAGCGCCCTCATTCCAAACGCTCTTAAGCAAACCGAAACAAGCTCAAAAGCAGGGTCAACGCATTATCCCCATACGCCGCGTCAGCCCCGCTTGAAGATGCCCGAACTCACGGCGCTGCAACGGCTACTGAATTACAGTGAAGTCGAGTTAGGTTTTCCCGCAGATGCCGCCATGCAAGAGGCGGCGCGCTGTCTCGAGTGCGCCTGTCAGGCCAATACTGACTGTAAGCTTAGGGATTACGCCACGGATTATGGTGTCGAGGCCAAAAGCTTAGCCACTGAAAATGCACGGCATTTCAGTGTTGATAAGAGCGCACCCTTTATTCAATTCGATGCTAATCGCTGTATTAGCTGCGGTAAATGCGTCGATGTGTGTCAACAGCAGAGTGGCCACTGCGCGATTCAATTTAGCCAAGATTCCTATCAGGCGCTGCCGCAGGAAATGACTCAACACATGGAGCGCCGCGCGCCGAGAGTCGGCTTTAGTGCGAGCATGGCCGATAGCCTCTGTGTGCAATGTGGTAACTGTGTACAGGTTTGTCCGACGGGCGCACTGGTCGATGCCCGAGATAAACGCCAAGGCGATAGCACAGAATTAAAAACTGCCTCGACGATTTGTACTTACTGCGGCGTTGGCTGTCGCCTCGACCTTAAAATCGACTCCAACGCCAATCGCATTCGTCATATCGAAGGCAATAAGGACTCGGTCGTTAACCAAGGCATGCTGTGTGTTAAGGGACGTTTTGGCTTCGATTTTATTCACAGCGACAAACGTCTCACTACGCCACTAATACGTAAAAACGGTGAGCTGCAACCGAGTAGTTGGCCCGAAGCCATTGCCTATGTGGCAAAACGCTTAACCGAGATAAAACAAAAAGATGGCAGCAATGCTCTCGCCAGTCTCGCCTCGGCCAAGGCCACCAACGAAGATAACTTTGTGCTGCAAAAGTTTGTTCGCAGTGTTCTTGGCACCAACAATATTGATCACTGCGCCCGCCTATGCCACTCATCGACGGTAACGGGTTTGCAGCAGAGTATTGGTAGCGGTGCCATGACCAATGATATTCCGAGCATCAAGGACTCGGACGTCATCTTTATCTTAGGCTCAGACACCACCTGCGCCCATCCGATTATCGCCTCTAAAATTCAACAGGCAGTGATGCAGCACGGCGCGCGTTTGCTGGTTGCCGATCCGAAGCGGGTTGGCATTGCCGAAAAGGCCGAGCTGTATGTCGCCCACAGACCGGGGACGGATGTGATGCTGCTCAACGCCATTATGGCAGAAATTATTCGTAACGATTGGCAGGATAAAGACTATATCGCCGAGCGTACCGAAGGCATTGTGGCCCTCTATGCGGAGTTATCCAAGGAGGATTACTCCCTCGAAAACGCAGCACTCATCACGGGCGTAAAAGCCGAAGACATTGCCCGCCTCGCGCGCACCATAGGCACGGCGCAAAAGACCGCGGTTTATTACGCCATGGGTATCACTCAGCATACGACTGGGCACGATAACGTCACGGCTATCTCTAATTTGCAGCTACTTTGCGGCAATATTGGTGTGTCAGGCGCGGGGATTAACCCACTTCGCGGCCAGAGTAATGTCCAAGGTGCCTGCGACATGGGCGCGCTACCCAACTATTTTACCGGTTACCAAAAGGTCACGGATATTCATGCCAGAATGCGCTTTGAAGACCACTGGCAAACGCCGTTATCGGAGGAGATTGGCGTCACCGCAACCCATATGATGCATGATATTGCCAAGGGCAACATTAAAGCCTTGTATGTGATGGGTGAGAATCCCGTGCTCAGCGACCCCGACCAAGCCCATGTACTTAATGCCTTGAGCAAAGTCGAGTTTTTGGTGGTGCAGGATATCTTTTTAACCGAGACGGCCGAGCTTGCCCATGTGGTCTTGCCCGCCGCCGCATTCGTGGAAAAACGCGGTCACTTTACCAATACCGAGCGTCGGGTGCAGCGACTCGAGCAAGCGCTCGCCTCACCGGGTGAAGCCTTACCCGATTGGCAGATAGTGCAGGCCGTCGCTAATGCCATGGGCGCTAACTGGGATTATGCCAACGAAGAAGCCATTTGGTGCGAGATCAACGAACTTACTCCGCAGTATCGCGGTATTCGCTGGGACAGATTAAGTGCCAATGCCGAAGGTCAAATCTCTCAAGGGATTCAATGGCCCTGTCCAGATGAAACCCATCCCGGGACGCCGATTATGCACCAAAGCCAATTCACTCGAGGCTTAGGCTTATTTACCCCCGTTAGTTATCGCCTGCCTGCAGAGATGCCCTGCAACGAGTATCCGCTGACGCTATCGACGGGGCGGCTATTGGAGCAATTCCACACGGGCACACTCACCCGTAAAACACCAGGGCTGGATCTACTCGGCGCGCCTAAGGTGATGATTTCTGTCTATGATGCGGAGCAACTGGGGATCCATAACGGCGATAAACTTCGCCTTACCACCCGCCGCGGAGAGATTGAAATCGATGCCTTTGTGACTAAACGCGCCCAAGCGGGCGTGCTGTTCCTGCCGTTCCATTTTGTGGAGGCCGCAGCGAATAAGCTCACGATCAATGCCTTAGATCCTGTGGCTTATATTCCCGAATATAAGGTCTGCGCGGTCAGGGCTGAAAAGGTGACAACAAGCGTGAGTGAACCAGCCTAAGGCTTCATTGCAAGCATAAAATTAAGCCCAAAGATAAACATAAAAAACGGGAGACACTGTCTCCCGTCTTTATTCGCTAACTTAATTAACTTGTTTAATTAGCCGAGTTAAATCTTAAACTGTCCCACCAATTTACCCAGGTTAACCCCTTCCTGAGACACGGTTTGACTCACCTTGGCCGCATCTTCACTGGAGTGCAGCAGCTCGTTAACGATTTCTTGGATGGCATAAACGTTACGGTTGATTTCTTCGGTCACTGAACTTTGCTCGGTCGCCGCCGTCGCAATTTGGGTACTCATATCGTTAATCGCAGTCACCGCCGATGTCACTGAGCCTAAGCTTTCCGAAATAGCGCGGGAAGAATCCACCGAGCGCACGCAGCTCTGTTGGCTTTCATCCATGGTTTTTACCGCTAAGGCCACCAGCTTGTGGAGTTCTGAAAGCATTTCGTTGATTTCTAAGGTACTTGCCTGAGTACGGCTGGCAAGATTACGCACTTCATCGGCCACCACGGCAAAGCCTCGACCCTGTTCACCGGCGCGGGCTGCTTCAATCGCCGCGTTGAGGGCCAGCAGGTTGGTTTGCTCGGCAATGCCACCGATTACCGACAAGACACTGTTAATCTTTTGCGATTGCTCACTTAAGGATTTAATGCTGCCAGCGGCATTATTGATTTGCGCCATAAGACCTGCAATCTCTTCGAGTGAGGCATCGACGCAGCGCTGAGCATTGGCTACATCACCCGTCGCCGCGTGGGTCGCCTCGGCCACTTGAGTGGTATTTTGCGCCACTTCACTCGCAGTAGACGACATCTCGGTAATGGCCGTCACCACTTGGTCTGTTTCGTTGTTGTGGCTAAGTAGCTGCCTTGACATCACTTTGGTTTGGTCGTGAATCGCGTTGGCGGCGGATTTTACTTTCGCCGTCGCATTCGCTACATCGCCGATAATGTTTTGCAGCTTATCGACGAACAAGTTAAAGGCTTGACCTAATTGGGCAATCTCATCTGCTCCCTTAACACTTAAGCGTTTGGTTAAGTCCCCTTCCCCCTTGGCAATATCATTAAGATTATCCGCCATGTGTTTAATCGGTACGACCATACGATGGGCTGCCATCATGATGATAAAGGCCGTGATCCCTGTGAGCGCAAGGGCGATCAATAAGATCATGAAAGATTTTTCGTCCATCTGCTCAGTTACGGTTTGGCGATAATCCTCGACAACCGCTTCGATATCGTCGATATAAGCTCCAGTACCTAACATCCAGTCGGTGCCAGGAACCATCATCACATAGCTTATCTTCTCAATTTGTTCATTAGTATTAGGCTTTTGATAATAGTAGGAAAAGTTACCGTCTCCCCGTTTTGCCGCATCCAGCAAACCGACAATGATCTTAGTGCCACGGGGGTCAGTCATATCGATTTTGTTTTGCCCCTCTAAGTTTGGCATCAGAGCGTGGAAAATATTTTTCCCTTGTGAGTCATACATAAAGAAGTAACCCGCGCTGCCAAAACGAATATCACGCAGGGCTTGATTTACATTGCCATTTTCCTTGAGAGACAGTTGGTATTTCACGATTCCGGCGGCAATTTCGGTAGCTTCTTTAATTTGTTGTTTACGTTCGCCCACCAGCTTAGTCCTAAAGGTCACCACTTCTTCCGCGAGGGATTCCTGTTCCACATAGTAGGAGACGGTCATGAGCACAAATAGGGTCAAAATGAGGGGAAACAAAGATAACAGCAGTAATTTATTACGCAGGCTTAAATTCGACATGCTTGCTTACTCCAGGGTGATCGAGCTTATTTTTTTTAATATGTCTGAAGTATAGCCAAAACAGTGCAACATCTTTGGGTTTGACTTAACAAATATTGTATTAATTTGCACCAGCTAGCATGTCGATAATTTAGTTTACCCAAGCAATATCAATCCGATACCGCATACGCTAAAGCCAAGAACCAGCAGTACCATCTGCGGTTTAAAGAGCTTTAATGCACCAAAACCAAGCAGTACTACGGCCATATCCACCGCGGATAACACGCCTTGGGTAAACACGGGTTGATACAGCGCCGCCGCCAATAATCCCACCACACAAGCATTCACGCCCGAGAGCATGCCAGCAATCTTGGGTCTGGCGGCAATCGCGTGCCAACTTTTTAACCCCACCAACATCAATAAAAATCCCGGTAAAAAGATAGCTACAGTTGCAATGGCGGCACCGACAAAGGGATTGTCTAGCATCATCTCGGCGCCAAGGAAGGTGGCAAAGGTAAACATAGGCCCAGGCACGGCTTGGGCAAAGGCGTATCCGGTGAGAAAACGATCGCCGCTCATCGTATCACCCACCGCAGTTTCAAGCAGTGGCAGCACCACATGGCCGCCACCAAAGACTAAGCTGCCGACACGGTAGAATTCGCCAAAGATCCCCGCCTCGGCGCCGAGGTTAATCGCAAAAAAACTCCCCGCAAACAAGGCGATAAATATAGCGAGGCTCAGGTAATTCAAGCGAATGGGTTCAGACTTTTGCACTTCGCTCTCACTCGCACTGAGAAATGATAAGCCTAAGAGAGCGGCAAGAATTAACAATACAATTTGGGTCCACAAAAACGGAAAAATCAAAATCGCCGCGGCGCTGCCAAGCATAACTAAACGGGCGGCTTGACGTTGGCAAAACTGCTTAAACATCACCTGCACAGCATCTGCAACCACTACGACCGCCAGCAGTTTTAAGCCATGGATGATGCCCTGCATATATTCATTACCTAGCCAGGCCGCGGTTGTCACGGCCAGCAGATACATCAACACAAAGGAAGGTAAGGTAAATCCAGCAAAGGCCGCAATGGCGCCTAAAAGCCCACCGCGATGGTAACCAATGGCAAATCCTACTTGGCTCGACCCTGGCCCCGGCATAAATTGGCTTAAAGCGACCAAGCTGGCGTAGCGTTTATCATCGAGCCAAGCGAGTTCATTGACAAAGGTTTGGCGAAAATAGCCAATATGCGCCGCTGGTCCACCAAAGCTCATTAGACCAAGGGAAAAAAAACGTAAGAATATCTGCAGCATAAACTTTGCCTTTGGATGCATAAAATGAACAAGATTATGCCACTAAAAAGACAATTTAATGAAAGTGAAATGTAAAATCTTCGAGGTATAGCGGATTCCATAAACAAAAAAGCCGGCAAAATCCATTTGCCGGCATCCTAAATTCAGGATAAATATCAATTGACTAGGAAGTTAAACTCAAGATTAGTGAGTTTTTCTTCTTCTGATCAATGCCCCCAGTGCGAGTAACATAGACAAACCACCTAACGCACCACCGCTATCTTTGTTGGTGTCAGGCTTTGGTTCAGGTGTTACAGGCGTAGTTGGTGGCTCAACACCATCGGATTCAACGGTCAGCATAAAGCTGGTGCTCGCTGCATCTGTTGGGCTTTCCACATCACTCACAGTCACTGTGACTTCTACGTCGCCGTGGAAGTTAGCTTCTGGCGTGATAGTGATGCTTGAACCAGAGGTATTGCCATCCACGACAGCGCTGATGTGCTCACCTGTTACGGTGATCTTGTTCACGCTGTTTTGCTCATCGGCAAACACGACCTTAAGACCTTCTAGGCTAGTGTTTTCCGCGATCGTTTGGTCGGCAATCGCACCAATACTGATATTGGACGGCACAGTTACACTGTGGCTCATGCTGATGTCGGCCATACCTTCAACTTGGCTAACCGCATCAACCGTCAACACTTGGCCAGCGGCGTTATTTTTCACGGTAGTCCATGCAGTCACTTCAAACTGTGACGACTCTGGGCCAACGTAGTCATAACAAATCACTAAACCGTTGTGGATTTTGTCCTTCAGATTATTGAAGGCATATTGCTCACCTAGGTACTTCTGCAGTGGACCATAGGCATATAGACCGCCTTGGAAGCCTTGCAGACCAATAGAACCACGGTCATCTTGAGAACCAAAGTTGATATTGTCGTAAGCCATCATCAATTCGTATTCACCATCACCGAAGCGGGTGTTAGCGTTGAAGATCAGCTCGAAGTCGAACCTATCATCCTTCTCTTCCCATTGGTAAACACGGTTTGCATCGTATCCTAAAGGCTTATAAGAACGAGCATTATCGTATTCCAAAATACCCCAACCGCTTGGTGTACTCGCGATAGAGATACCCGCACGTTCAGTAGTCTTATTAATCAATGGCACACTCAGAATATCTTGAGTTGCCCCCGCACCTAGACCAAATCCACGCCACAGCATACCGATAGAAGCGTATGGGAAGCTGTTGTACGGGAAGATGTCATGGTATGGGTAGAAGAATGGCTGATTTTGGAATAAGGACACGATACCGTGACCACGAATATCCAAGTGGTTCTGCTTCCAAACGTTGATGCTATCTTTGTTGTTGTACAGGTGGAAACTGTCATAGGCACCATTAAAGACGGTACTGATTGGTAAGGTAATACCGTTGCGATACAGGATATTATTATCCTTACCACTTAATGCCTTACCGTTAGCACCATACTCAACTGGCGCAAAACCACTGAAGATTGGGTAGATAGTGAACTCTTCTAAGTTCACGTAACCGCCCGGTTTCTTGTTACCGAAGTCCGGCGTACGGCACATAGCATCATCAACGTTAGTGGTGATGTTGTAACGTGGCTCAAGCTCGCTGGTATCGGGTTGTATACCGCTAATGGTGAGCTTGCCATTTTCCAGTTTCACATCTTTAACGATAGTGCTTGAAGAGCTTAGAACGTCCTCAGCACGTAGGCTAAATCCTGACGGAATGGTCGCGACAATGCTAAATGCACGGTCAGCGCCAGTATTGTTAGGTTGCACCTCGAAGGTAAACGGAATTTGATCGCCAGCCACTGCCGCAGTTTGGGTTGCGTCTAAGTGAACATCGTCCACACCGCGTTCCAGTTTAAAGGCAACTTTACCAATGTTACCGGCGTTCACCTCTGAGGTTCCAAAGTCCAGTAACGAGTAGTACACGTCACCTTCTTTCATCTCTGGCATATCCCAGTTAACTGTAATATCAACCGGATCACGACCATTACTCGCAGGAACGTCGACACTCATTTCGCTGGCAACTTGGTCCATCACAACTGTCGTTGCATATTGGAAGGTTTCTTCCAACGCATTGTAATAGTTGTTACTCGCAGAGCCTTTTCTTGGGTTATAGAACAACGCCCAATACTTACCTTCTTCTGGTTGGTTAATATTACAGAAGTTGTTGTATTGGATGTGGTTAGACACACAAAGCAGCTCTTCGAAAGGATCGGCCTTACCGTTACCGTTATAGTCCTTACCAACGAAGACGATCAGATTACCTTTGTCTAAAACTTCACTGAGTTCAGACTGAGTCGTACCAAAGGATTCGACGATTAAACGGCGAGCATTAGCAGGCACATCAATCATTTCCACATAGGTGGCTTCATCGATACGCTCGTCCATACTGACGGTTAAATCAGCATTGCTACTCCATGGGAAGTTACCATCGCCGTCCTTCGGCAGCACAACGGTTTTCACTTCCGCTTTCACAGGGCTAAAGATACGACCATGAATGTTGTCGCCCTCAGGTAAATCGATACCTTTGATGACAGCATTTGCCTCATTACGGTGAGCCACGGCACTCAAGCGTCCTGGCATACCATTTTTGTCGTATTTGAATACCACAGGCCAGTGCGCTTCTGACGCTCTACCACTGGTTTCGGTGAAGGTTAAGTTTGAATGCAGTTCAACTTCCGCGTTACTGAACCAGTCTTGAGTATCCATGATCGATGCTTCGACCACGATATCCATGGTTTCGCCGGCCGCTAGAGTAAACTCGTTTGGCGTAACTTTAATTGACACACCGTTTTGGACGAACTGTGAACGTGAATCGACGCTCCAGTTAATCACATCACCGTTGGTCACGCTCCAAGTGCCATCTTTGGTCGCCTTGATAGTACGGATCCATTGACACTTAGGCTTACATTCAAAGTTCACTAACTGCGGAATATTCAGCTTGTGAACGGCACCGCCATTATGCGGATCAGCCGCTTTAAAGCGTTCAACGGTTTCATCCATCACAAAGCCAGCATTTACTGCGTTGGCCACGTTGATACGGCCAGTCCCCGCACGGTAGGTTGAAGCTAAAGCCACATCACCATTCTTGTCATCCAAGCGGTAGTATTGCACTTTGTTTTCAGCCGTCATCGCCAATGCAGATTGGATCTCAGTCGCGCTCCAGCTTGGTTGAGCCTGACGTAACAAGGCCATAGAGCCCGCTACATGCGGCGATGCCATTGAAGTACCACTTAGGAAGGCAAAATCACCCGATGCAGCTGAACTGCTGAATGGGTGCTCATCGGCGAAGGCTGCATAAATATCCACCCCTGGCGCAGCAACGGCAGGGATCAGCGCCTCAGGCGTTGATGGGCTTGGACCGCGAGATGAGAATGCGGCTAACCAATCGGCACGCTCTGGATCCATTGTACGTTCGATGGTCGTGCCAGAAATGGTCAGCATGTGATTGCTACCCTTTGCCAGCCAATCACTTAGACCATAACCCGCTAAGCCATTATCATAGCGACCATCCCACTCTTCCTTAGTAATATGGATACTTGGAACAGAGTAAGAAGCGGTAGGCACCAACGCATCGGCGGTCGCATAGTTGTACATGATCATGCCATCTGCGCCGCCAGCTTTGATGTTATCAGCCTTAGCAGTACGGGCTACCGCATTGGGATCTTCTAGGCTATTACGCTTACATACCACGATCACATCCGTTGGATTACCGTCGCCGTCTTTCAGATCGAAGGTACCCGCTGGGAAGGGTTTAGCACAGTATTCATCACCAAAGTTTTTAGCGTTAACCACCATACCTGTGACAGGTGCCGTGTTGATTGCACCACCAACAATTTCGCTCCATTTTGGCACTTCACTGCCGCCCATAGGGTCAATCAGCTTAGTGGTGATTTCAACTTCGCGAGCATGGGTACTAGCAGCAACGTTCATTAACCAAGGTGACGCGTGGTCAATTCGGCCAAAATATTCTTTGTAACCCACTGGTTGACCAGAGTTACCCGCAGCCACCGCAACGGAAATACCGGCTTCGCGAGCCGATAAGAAAGCTAATTCCACATCGTCAGCCCATGGGTTTGAATCCTGACCGCCGATGGAGAAGTTGATCACGTCAACACCATCGTTGATCGCATCTTCAATACCTGCAATTAACGCTTCACCAGGACAGCCTGCATTGATTGCGTTAGAAGGGTGACACACTTGGTAAGCAACGATGTTCGCGTGTGGCGCTACACCACTCATACGAGGGAATAGTTTAGGCTTAATCACGGAACCATCTGATGCCTCAGTCCCCGAATCAGGGTTGACATAATCGACATCTAACAGGACGTTACCCGCAGCGGTTGAAGCAACGTGTGTACCGTGGCCTTGATAATCTTCACCCACGGCTGGACGAGTTGCGCCATACACTCCGCTGGTGAAATTATCAGTGATAACAGGGTATGAGCGAACGCCAATTAACTTGTCGTTACACATGGTCTCAAAACCGCTCTTGGTACAGTCACCTACGTAGTTACCCGCATTCCATGGGTTAGTGTGGTCGTAACCATCATCACCGACATCGGCGAATGAACGGTGATCCGAGTTAATCCCAGTATCGACGATACCAACGATAATCCCTTCACCTTTGTAAGGTACTGAATCTGTTGCCTCACCAGACCAAATCTTATTGGCTTGAATTAGCTCAGGGCCCGCATCCGATAATAATTCATAGGTTTTAGAGCGACGAACCGAGGACACATTGGCCAGTTGAGACACGCGCTGCGCCTCTTCCTGCGTCATTGCGATAGAGAAGCCGTTGACCGCATTGGTAAATTGTTGACGTACTTGGCGGGCACCCACGGTGGACTGAACGTCAGCAATCACTTGTCTTTGGCTGTCGAGTAAGCGGCTACGATAGTTTTTTACCGCGCTGCTGGCAGGTTGACCGGCAACGAATAATTTTGAGTTTGACGATTTGCCAAAGGTTTTGCTGGCAGTCGTGCTGGCTAACAGTTCCGTACTGACTTGCGCCAGTGGTTTTTGATTCAGACGAACGATATAGATCTGCTCACCCGTTATGCCATCCTCAAATTCGAATTTGTTAGCTTGAGGGGTAATTTGAAGGTTGAGTCCTATCCCTAAATCAGCGTCATCGATCTTCGTTTCAGGGGCATTTAACTTTGCAATTTGATCAGATGTTAACTGCAAACCTTTAAGTTTATGTACATCGCCTATGCTAGCAGCAGCCTGCATAGCACCAGCACCATAAAGGGCGGCAGCAATAGTACAAGTTAGTATTTTAAGCTTCACTTTGCTTTCTCCGTTATTGTTATCGCGAGCCGTTATCCACGGGCAAGCTGCCAAGCGGCATACCATCTAAGCATCCAATTTGGAGAAAACATCAACACTTTCACGTAGCATTTTGTACAACTGATTAACACCAATTAAACACAAACAGCACACATTCCTTTACAGACAAAGATGTAGCATTTTGTAGCGCAATGAATAATTATGCTTAAATTTTGTGAACAAGATGATAGGCTGAGGCTCGTCTTAATGCGGTTTAGCAATGTATTTGAACAACATTGGGGATTATCTAAGAAGTGACTGTTAACGCTAGCAAACGATTCTTACTGCTCGCACTATTACTAAGTAATTGTGCCATGCTGCAAGCTAAAGAAATTGAAACAGTTTCCGCTGGAGATTGGCAGATTTCCCTTGCCGCGGGTTATGGCGCACTCGAAAACCCAAGGGCGAAGGTGGAGAACATCAACACTTGGGTGCTACCCACTTGGTATTATTACGGTGAGAACTTTTATGTCGAAAACTTCACCTTAGGTTATAGCCTGTACGAATCGGAAAGTTTTATTGTCGACGTACAGACTCGCTTTAATGAGGACGGTTTTTTCTACGAATTCGATGGACTGAATAAACTATTACTGAGTGATATTTTAGGTTATACCCCAGTGAAACAGCCCATTAATCCAAAAGCCGTCAAATTTGAGGAAATTGAGCGTAATCTTTCCTACTTAGGTGGACTAAACGCCACTTGGGTGACCCCCTATCTCGATGTGACTTTAGGTTACTTCCACGATATTACCGGGGTACACCAAGGCAATGAAATTCAGCTCAGGCTAAAACACAGTCAGGCGTTTTCTTGGGGCGCGCTCGGCTTTGAAGTCGGGGCGATTCGAAAAAGTGAAAACCTCGTCAGTTACTACTACAAACTCACCAAGGAGGAAGAAGGACCACTGCATCCTAAATATAATCCCTCGGCCGCAATCAATTATCATGCCCGTACAGTCGTCAACGTCCCCATTTTCGACAACGTCAACTTTGTCGGGATCCTCGAGTATACTTGGTTAGGACAAGAGATCACTGACAGCGTACTGATAGATAAAGATGGCTATGTGTCTGGATTTGTAGGGATCAGTTATGACTTCTAAATCCTATCACCTCAACTCACTCTGGCTTATTTACTGTACCTATTGCAGTTTAATTATTGCCTGTTTGTTTAGCTTATCGGCCCTCGCCGATGAGCTGAAAGTCACGCCGAATACCTGTGCTGTCACCCTCGAAAAGCCCGACTGTCATTTAGACTTACTCATTGAATATCAATCTGATATTCCACAGTCATTCTGCATTTGGCTCGCCACAGAAACCGTCGCGCTCACCTGTTTTCAAGACAGCCTCGATTTTAAGTACCAAGTACAACTGACCCTAGCAAAAGATGCGTTATTTGAGCTCAGGGATCCCCAAAGCAATAACATAGTGACCACAGCATTAGTCAAAGTCGCTAAGTTTGAACCCGCCAACCCCAGAAGACGTCGCGGACTGAACTGGAACTTATTATGACAAGCGCGCCAATGCCTGAACCCCTATCGCAAATCCTATTGATTGAAGACGACCTCCCCCTTGCCGAACTGGTCTGCACCTATTTAACCCAAGAAGGCTATAAGCTTATCCATTTGGATAATGCTGAAGATGCGCTCATTCGTCAGGATACCGATGATTTTGACCTCATCATTTGCGATGTCATGCTCCCAGGGCAGGATGGTTTTAGTATCTACCCGCAGCTTGCGGCCAGTTATCCCTGTCCAATAATCTTCCTGACGGCGCTCGATAATCATGCCGACCAAATTCGCGGATTAAATCTAGGGGCCTGCGATTACTTACTCAAACCCGTTGTCCCTCCCCTGCTGTTGGCGCGGATTAAGGCCAACCTGCGCAAACAGCAATCCAGCAGCAGTCGCAGTAAGCTTAAGTTACACGACTTATTTTTAGACCCCAACCTACAGCAGGTTAATCTTGGGGATGAAGCCTTATCCTTCACCACCAAAGAATTTTCACTGCTGTGGATCTTCGCCCTCCATGCTGGCAAAGTGCTGTCGCGGGAGTTTTTATTCGAACAACTCGTCGGCCGCGAATATGACGGTTTAGACAGGGCTATAGACTTAAAAATCAGCCGACTACGTAAACGCTTAGATGAGCTGAATGTACCGGGGTTAGCCATTACGACTATTCACGGCAAAGGCTATTTATTCAATTACTTACCTAAAAAAGGTTAGGTTTAACCGAAATGAAATTTCAGTTCTACCGCTTGTTTATTTTTTTATTGTTGTCCTGCGGATTAGTGATCTGGAGCTTTGGTGAGCTCGCCGAGCATTTTGCCGAAGATAAGTACAATTACCAAATAGACGTCGACGACTTACTGCAAAACTACGATGAGCAGCTTCCAAAGATACAACGCCTCCCCATCGGCGCCCTCTCGCTGCCGCAAAACTTAGAGGACTCGCTACAACAGGGCGCGACTATCGCGCTACGCCACAGTAGTGATGAACTCTATTACTATCACTTAGAGCAAGACAAACAGCACATCTTGATGTTAGGCCCAGTGCAAACCTCTATGCCCAAAGAGCGTAATACAAGTTTGATTTTATTAGGGCTGTATTCATCTCTGTGCTTGGTTGCTCTATGGTGGATTTGGCCCGTATTTCGGGATCTTAACCATCTGCAACAGGCGGCTATCGAGTTTGGCCAATCCCCGCGCAAACGTCCCAACGAGGTCCATAAACACTCGGCCATTTTCCCGCTGGCCAAGGCGTTTAACAGCGTCAGCCACCAAATTGTCGACTTTGTACAAATGCATAAGGAACTATCCCGCACCATCTCCCATGAGGTTCGTACACCTTTAGCTCGGATGCGTTTTGCGTTGGAAATCATTCGGCCACAAATAGACAGCAATTATGCGCAGCGGTTAAGTGAAGATATTGATGATATTGAACAACTTGCGGCAAATTACCTATCCTTTGCCCGCCTAGAGCATAAGGAAGAAACCTTAAATAAAGAGTCACAACCCGTTGCCTTGTTTATGGAAAAACTGGCGCACAAATATGCTATCTATCAACCCAAGTTAAATATTGCATTTCACTATGAGCCGCAGCAGGCCCACTTCGATCCCATTGCCATGACGATTGCGATTCAAAACCTGATCCAAAATGCCATGCGTTTCGCCCAGCACGAGATCCATGTCCACTTCTATCGGGAGGGGAACATTAATCGTATCAGTGTCGAAGATGATGGTCCGGGATTTGAGGGCAAAGGCAAAAAGCTCGTAGTCGCCTTCGAACGAGACAGCCAACAGAGCGATACCAGCGGCTATGGGTTAGGACTGTATATCGTCAAAAAAATTGCCACTTGGCATTATGGCACGCTGGAGTTAAGTCGCTCGCAGGCCTTAGGCGGCGCCGAAATCAGCATTATCTGGGACGATGCCTTAACGCCTAAAGCCGAAACTGACGCCGAGTAATGGCGTGTTGAGGTTTAGTCTTTCACTAATAAGGCTAATACTTCGAAATGATCCGAGTGGGGGAAGAGATCGAACAACTGCACCTTAGTTAACCGATAGCCACGAATATGGCCGAGATCTTTGGCTAAGGTTTTAGGATTGCAGCTGGAATACAAAATCGCCTTAGGTGCAAACTCACTTAAGGAATGGCACAGAGACTCTCCGATCCCACGGCGCGGCGGGTTGACAATAATCAACTCGGGCTTAGTTTGCGCCGCATCGCCCTTGGCAAAGTCAGTGGAGTCGAGCGCCATAAACTGCACCTTATCCAGCCCCATCAACTGCGCCGACATCTTAGCGCAGGCAATGGCTTCGGCTTCAATTTCAATCCCTGTCAATGGGATATCTTTAGCTGCACAGTGCAAACCAAAGCCACCCACACCACAAAATAAGTCCCAAAGGGAAGCTGGTGCGAAGTCGGCCACCCACTCACGGGCGGTTTGATACAGCTTTGCCGCCACCTGCGGGTTGGTTTGAAAAAAGCTCTTGGGGCGAATAAACAAGGGCACATCGTTAAAGCGCTCTTCGAGGCGAGTGTTTTCGGTCAGGAAAATCTCCTCCTCACCTTCCAAGATAGCCATATGAACAGGTTGCAAATTGACTGAGACGACTTTGATCTGCGGATATTCGGCCATCAGCGCCGGTAATTCACGTTCGATACGGGCAATGGCATCCCGCGAGCGCAGCACGAAACGTAGCATATACTCGCCGCGCACTTGGCTGCGCGTCAGTAGGATAAATTTAAGCTCGCCCTTGGCCTTATCGACACGGTAAGGCGGAATACCCGCCTGCTGCACAAAGCGCTCTAAACGGTGGAGTAAGGCTTGCATATCAGCAGGATACAACAGACAGTCACACAGACTCACCGCCTCGCCGCTGGGGCTGACAATCCCCAGTACAGGGGCATGGGCCGCGCCCAAGGCGACCATTTTCGCCTTGTTACGAAAACCGCTGCTGTCACCCACAACCGGAGGTAAAAACTGAGGTTCGGCGTTATCGACAAAAGGCGCTAACAATTGCTGCAATTCTTGGGTTTTGGCCGCTAGTTGCTGCGCCATAGGGAGCTTAATATGGCGACAGGATTGGCATTGGCCTCGTTCAAAATACCCACATTGTACTAATGTACTCACAGCATCGTACCCACAGCAGTGCCCGTCTATCTTATCTATTGAGATGGCGAGTGAAATTTGGATGACAACTGAAGCATAACAAACAGGATTAAGGCCTCAGTCAAAAAGCGCCACACTTTAGCGTTTTTATGCCGAAAAATCACCTCGAAGTGCAGCCTTGACCGATTATCCGGCCCAGATTAACTTAATCTCAGGCTATCTACATCGGCGATGGGTGTACGTTTTCCGAGTTTTTGTTCAATCCACTCAAGCACTTCAGCCGAGGTGCTCCTAAAGGTCGTGAGTTTTCCGCCGTAGAGACTCAGTAATCTCGGGTGAGAAATCGAGGTTTGCATTAGGGTCTCCCTTGGGCGCTCAAAGGCGGAGCTCGCCTGTTTAGGTAATACCCTCACGCCACAAAACGTCTGCACTATCTTGGTTTTGAGTTCATCAATCGAAGGTGACATAGGAAAGTAGTGCCGATAAATACCTAAAAGGTAATTTATTTCAGACTCAGTCACTTGGGGTAGCATATCTAGAGAGGTCAGCTCAGTTTCTGTGGTGCCAATTAGCAGTTGACCATACCAAGGCATCACAAAAATCACCCGCTTATCGAAGCAAGATTCTAAATATAAGATGCCGTCGGGGGCCGGTAAATCCAGCAGCAGATGTGCGCCCTGTACCCAATCAATTTTTGCCCCAGCCAGTGGTGGTGTCACCTTAGCAATCACCTCATTGACCCAAGGGCCGGCGGCATTTATCACCAATTTAGCCTCAATCTGTTGCACTTCGCCGCGATGGCGAAAACTCAGCTCAATCTGCTCATTCAGATGATTGAGCTGTAAAAACTCCGCCTCGGCATACACATGGGCACCCAATGCCTCGGCACTTCGCGCCACCGACTGGGTAAGCAGTTTATCGTCGGTTTGTGCATCCCAATATTGAAATACCGCCTTTAAACCTTGGAGTTTAAGTCCATTAAAACGATGCCAATGCACAGCGGGTATCGACACGAAACGACCAAGCGGATCAAATTCACTTAACAGCGCGTACAGACTCAAGCCCGCTCGAATCATCCAGGGGTTACGCTGATTGTCTTGATAAACGGGAATATAAAAAGGCACGGGCTTGACTAAGCTGGGCGCGAAGTCGAGCAGATGGCGCCGCTCCTGCAAGGATTTACGCACTAGGTTCACTTGTCCGCTTTCAAGATAGCGCAAACCACCGTGGATCAACTTGCTGGAATTGGCTGAGGTTTGGCCGCCTATCTCGCCTTTTTCGATAAGCAGGGTCGAATACCCCGCCGCTGCCGCGTATTGGGCGATACCGACACCGCTGATCCCACCACCGATAATCGCAATATCGTATGAACTCATACCGACTTTATCCATCCTAGCGCCTTGATGGTGTGTTTATCCATGTTCCACTCCCTTGCTATCACAGATTGGCTTTCACCCTATTCGATACTGGCGTGCAATTGCTTTAAGGCTTTGTCACACATGGCTTTTAGCGCCTTAAGATCTTCTATCTCAGCACCGATTTTACAGCGCATCAGATGTGGGACCTCACTCGCTTCCTGCTTTAGCGCCTGGCCTGCGGGCGTCAAAGACAGCACGCGCACCCTTTCATCCTGTTCGCTGCGTCCACGACTCACCAATCCCTTCGACTCTAGACGTTTTAACAAAGGCGTCAAGGTACCCGAATCAAGGAACAATTTATCCCCTAGGGTCTTCACGCTGATCCCCTGCTCCTGCCACAACACCAGCATGACTAAATATTGGGGATAGGTTAAATCCAACTTATCGAGCATAGGACGATAGGCGCGCACCATGGCATTCGCGGCGCTGTAAAGAGAGAAGCAAACCTGATTCTCTAAACATAAGGCATTGTCTGTTTGGGTATTTTCCGCCGTATCCGACGTTTTATCTAAGGATGATAACTCTGAGTTAGGCATAGTCGATCCAAAAAACTTAAATATATTGCGCACAATATACTTGCATTCAGGGTAAAAATCGAATTATAGTTTATCACAATTAAATTGCGCACAACTTAAGTTATCTTTAAAACTATGAGGAACGAAATATGAAAACATTATATGAAACTCGAGCTACCGCCAGAGCCGGTCGCCAAGGCCAAGTCAGTACCGATGATGGTTTACTCGATGTTGCGTTGGCCTATCCAAAGGCGATGGGCGGAAGTGGATTGGCAACCAACCCAGAGCAACTGTTTGCAGCAGGTTATGCGGCCTGTTTCTCTAATGCGGTTTTACATGTTGCCAAAATCGGCAAAGTGGCGATTACTGAAGCGCCAGTCAGCGCTGTGGTTGGCATTGGCGCCAATGATGCGGGTGGCTTCGCCTTAACCGTCGCCCTAGAGGTTAATCTTGGCCTTCCCCAAGCCGAGGCCGAAGCCTTAGTACGTCATGCCCATCAAGTGTGTCCTTATTCCAATGCCACACGTAATAATATCGATGTAAAACTGAGTGTTAATGGCGCGGCGTTAAACTAAGCCCATAAGACAACAGTCACTATCGTCTAAAAAGCACCTCAGGGTGCTTTTTAGTTATCTGCCGCGAATCGCCCTTCCCATAAACCTGCCTAACTTCCCAAAAAACAGCTAATCGCGAGTTAACTAACATTTCTTAATGCTTAATTTAATCAAGGGGATCGAATTCAGTAGAGTAGTAGTCAGAGAACCGTTTTAATACCTATAACCCCACTATTGTGGAGGCGCTATGACTAAATACTTAACCAAATTCGCTCTACTATGCTCCCTTGCATTGGCCATGCTGAGCACACCGAGTTGGGCCGAAACACCCAATAATCCGGACCAAACTTGGCACTATGTAAACGCCCAAGGGGAGCTGAAGATCAAGCTCTACTTCTTTTGGTCGAAAACCTGCCCACACTGCGCCGAGGCCCATCCCTTTATCGACTCGCTGCCGCAGAAATACCCTTGGATAGAACTCGAATCTCATATGGTTTCGGCTCCTGGCGTGCAGGACATTTGGCAAGGTATCGCGGCTAAGACCACTACCGAAGCCCGTTCTGTGCCCTATATGGCAAGCTGCGAGAAAGCCATTGTCGGTTATTCCAGCGAGGCGGTGACAGGTGAGTTTTTAGTGAATCGCTTGAAGAACTGTTACTTATCCCTTGGCGGTCAGCTAAGTGAAGCGGATATGCCAACCACAGGAACGCCTGCTGTTGCACCGACCAATAGTGAGCCGCTGTTTGGTACCTGTGGAACCGACTCTGGCGAAGGCACCTGTGATGCCACCAGCCTTGCAAGTACTAACCAAGCCGAAGTGCAACCCGTTGAGTTACCACTTGTAGGTGTAGTCACACCCGAGAGCATGTCACTTCCCCTGCTGACCTTAGTGCTGGCTGGCGTCGATGCCTTTAACCCCTGCGCCTTCTTCGTGCTGCTGTTTTTACTGTCGATTATGGTCAACGCTAAGAGCCGCAGCCGTATGCTGTTGGTCGGCGGCATCTTCGTGTTCTTCTCAGGCTTTATTTACTTCCTGTTTATGACGGCCTGGCTAAACATCTTCCAGCTGTTAGGCGCAGGCAGTGATGGCGGGATGATCATCCTAGCCGCGGGGATCTTAGCCTTGATCGCAGGTACAATAAACGTGAAGGATTACTTCTTCACAAAAGGCGACGTCACCTTGTCGATGTCGGCTGAAAACCGCACTAGCCTTATCAAACGCATGGGCAAACTGTCGAACTCCAGCAGCCTAGGCGCGCTGATTGTTGGCTCAACCGTACTAGCTATTTTAGCGAATGCCTACGAGCTGCTCTGCACTGCAGGCTTCCCTATGATTTACACCAGTGTGCTATCCATGCACAACCTACCGGACATTGAGCGCTATATGTACCTGGTTTTATACAATATTGTCTATGTGATCCCGCTGGCGATTATTGTGATTGTGTTTAGTGCGACCTTAGGTAAACGCAAACTGACCGAAAAAGAGGGTCAAGCACTCAAGCTGATGTCCGGTGTGATGATGTTTGGTATGGGTGTCGCGCTAGTGATAGATCCGACCGCGCTACAGAGTGTAGGGCTGGCACTGGGATTAATTCTAGGCTCATTAGGGATAACCGCCATCATAGTGCTCAGTCGTAAATTACTCACGACAAAAGCGAATAAAGCGGTATAAGCAATAGCAGAGTTTCGAATTGGCAAACAAGGGATAAAGGGCTAAAGTAAAACCTGAGCTTGCCGATACAGAGACTCAGCTTACAATTGAGGTTAGTTATGTCTATTTCACTGAACACCCAAGCTATCACGCCTAATTTAGAAAATGGCGCCGTTGGCGTTAAAGTGGCGCAGTTAGCCAAAGAGCAGCAAAAGGCAGAAGGTCAAATTGCCGTTGATTTAATAAACGCTGCAACACCTCAACCCGTGGGAAATACCGGCCACAATATCAACACTACGGCCTAATCCACCCGCAAGAGATTGATAAAAAGCGCCCCGAACATCGGGGCGCTTTTTTGTTTAAGGCTTTGAATGGATGAAAGCCATTTTAACGGACTGTTCTGAGGCACTACAGGGTTCAGCCCTAAGAAAAGGCATTACCATTGACATGCATAATGGTGAATGTCCACACCACAAAGGCAAGCGGAATATGCACTAAGGCGTAGAAGCATTGATCCAACCGACTCATTCCCTTCGCCAGCCAAATCAAATACAGATGCAGGCCAATCACCACGGGGAACAACATAAATAACGGATACAAGGCAAAAGGGCTGGCATCGGCTAACAAACTGTGACTCAACAGCGCCCAAGCCACCATCAGCGCCGTGGTTAAAGGTGGCGTGGCAACACGATACTGCTCTGGATACGGGAACATCCTTGGCCTCTTACACTTCTTCAATACTGATTTGGTCAGTCGCCCCGCGATGGGGTGACGTCTAGGGTTTTCGTGCGATCCGCTGCGCCTTAGCACTTTCAGTACCAGCAGCATCGCTTAACCGACCTTCAAAGTAATGCAAAGGTTGCCAGTTAGCAAATACGGATTGCAGTTCGTTCTCTGTGAGTAAAAAATCAGGGTTGCGAGGTCGACCAATTTGCGCCTGTTGCCACGTAAAGGTCTCATACACAATCAGTCCGCCGGACTTTAGGCTCGCAGCGATTTGCGGAAATAGTGGTCGATGTAAGTAATTAAAGACTAATACAATATCAAAGGACTCTTGGGGTAACTGAGGCGCGCTGCCGTCTTCTAAATTCCACTGCCATTGATGTGCTTTGTCGTGTGTCAGCTTAGCCAAGGCACTCAAATCCTGGTCGATAAAGGTCACTTCACAACCTTGGGAGAGAAACCACAGACCATTTCGGCCTGAACCGCAGGCTAAATCCAATACCTTAAGCCCTGTAAGCTCAGGCCATGAAAACTGGGTAATTAAGCTCGAGGCCGTGCTGAGTGTAGCGTGTGTCATCCCTTTATCTCTTTTTTAGTGTCTATCTGTCTGCGATGCACTATCGAGTAGTGCCTCAGCCCCGATGGGCCATGGGATACTATCACAGATAAAAATAACACTAAGATAAACAGTTCAGGCTTGTAGTTGGCAAGCGGCACAAACAGGCAAAGTAGCCCTAATTTCCCAAGAGTTAACACGCCTTTCAGTTGAATTAACCAACGCCAATCTCGAATAATTTCCCACAACATCAATATGCTGCCGGTCCCCATCGCCAGATACCAATAATTCAACCAGAGGGATTTATCGACCGAGAGTAATATTCCTCCACCCGCACCGGCAATGCCCAATATATGTAAAGCTCTTAGGGTTGTTTTACTTAGCCGCTGTACCCAAAAACGTCTTTCAGACATCTGCTGCTTTGGCATAGATTTAACCCCTTAACACCACTCAAGTAACAATTTGGAAAAATATATTATATTTTCTCAAAAAAACACTGGTGAGATTTAATTATTTACTGAATACTCACAGGATAAATATTCGAATATTTACACTAAATAATCAAACCAAAAATAAATTATAAAAATTAGCACGTTAAAATAAATCTCCCGTACAAGCCTTTATTCTCCCATATCAATTCAGCAAATATAATTTAGCCCATCAAAATATGTTAACTCACGCAAGTTATACCGTATTCACTGAGTGATTAACTTCAATTTCGTTAATATTTTCAGCCATGTTGCACATTTCAAATATGTAATTCCTTTTGCAACAATCGTTATGTGACCCAAGTACGCATATACCTCTTTAGATAGTGGTAACTTTGCCCATGGAGAATACTCTAAAAGCGCGTGAGCTACGTAAAATATAAATATCACGCCATGATGAATAACCCTTATTAAGTAGATGAAATGTACGGCGGAGGAACGATTATGTTCACAAGAAAGATTCAAAAAACAGCACTAGCCATGCTGATCTCTGGTGCGATGGCAGGCACAGCCTATGCCGCGCCAGAAGTACTAGCCGATTTTCACGGTGAAATGGGCGGCTGCGATAGCTGCCACGTATCAGACAAAGGTGGCGTGACTAACGACAACCTGACCCATGAAAATGCCCAATGTGTTAGCTGCCACGGTGATTTAAAAGAACTGGCTGCTGCAACGCCAAAAGATAAAGTTTCTCCGCACAAATCTCACTTAATTGGTGAAATCGCTTGTACCAGCTGCCATAAAGGCCACGAAAAATCAGTGACTTATTGTGACGCTTGCCATAGTTTCGGCTTCGATATGCCATTTGGCGGCAAGTGGGAACGTAAGTTTGTGCCTGTTGATGCAGACAAAGCGGCTCAAGATAAAGCCATTGCCGCTGGCGTGAAAGAAACCACAGACGTCGTAGTTATCGGTTCGGGTGGTGCAGGTCTTGCTGCCGCCGTTTCAGCCCGTGATGCTGGCGCGAAAGTGATTCTGTTAGAAAAAGAACCTATCCCTGGTGGTAACACTAAACTGGCTGCTGGCGGTATGAACGCTGCAGAAACTAAGCCACAGACTAAGTTAGGTATCGAAGATAAGAAACAAATCATGATCGACGACACCATGAAAGGTGGTCGTAACATCAACGATCCTGAATTAGTGAAAGTCCTGGCCAACAACTCTTCAGACTCTATCGATTGGTTAACCGCTATGGGTGCCGACATGACTGACGTGGGCCGTATGGGTGGCGCAAGCGTGAACCGTAGTCACCGTCCAACCGGTGGTGCGGGTGTGGGTGCACACGTTGCACAAGTGCTGTGGGACAATGCCGTTAAACGTGGTACTGACATTCGTTTAAACAGCCGTGTTGTACGCATCCTTGAAGATGCAAGCGGCAAAGTGACCGGCGTTTTAGTGAAAGGTGAATACACTGGCTACTATGTGATCAAGGCCGATGCAGTCGTGATCGCTGCCGGTGGTTTTGCGAAAAACAACGATCGCGTCGCTAAGTACGATCCTAAGTTAAAAGGCTTTAAAGCGACTAACCACCCAGGTGCAACCGGTGACGGCTTAGACGTTGCTCAGCAAGCGGGCGCCGCAACTCGTGACTTAGAATACATCCAAGCTCACCCAACTTACTCACCAGCCGGTGGTGTGATGATCACCGAAGCGGTACGTGGTAACGGTGCTATCGTGGTTAACCGTGACGGTAACCGCTTCATGAACGAAATCACGACCCGAGATAAAGCGTCTGCAGCGATTCTGCAACAGAAAGGCGAAAGCGCTTACCTTGTATTCGATGACTCTATCCGTAAGAGCTTAAAAGCCATCGAAGGCTATGTTCACTTGAACATCGTTAAAGAAGGCAAGACCATCGAAGATTTAGCGAAACAACTCGATGTGCCAGCCGCTGAACTGGCGAAAACCGTCACTTCTTACAACGGTTTTGTGAAATCAGGTAAAGACACACAATTCGAGCGTCCAAACCTGCCACGTGAAATCGCCACTGCGCCTTTCTATGCCTTAGAAATCGCACCAGCGGTTCACCACACTATGGGTGGTATCGTTATCGATACTCAAGCCGAAGTGAAGAGTGAAAAAACCGGCAAACCTATCAATGGTTTATATGCAGCAGGTGAAGTGACTGGTGGTGTTCACGGTGCTAACCGTTTAGGTGGTAACGCCATCTCTGATATCGTGACCTATGGCCGTATCGCGGGTGCATCTGCCGCGAAATACGCGAAAGATCACTAGTATCAAACGTTTCTAGGTTAAGGGACTAACCTAAGGCTCACATAGCACGACCCATTTGAGCCCAGCTTGAATCTTCAAGCTTATCAGTACAAGCGAGCCGTCAGGGGCTCGCTTTTTTTATGATTTTTTGTGCAATTGATGACAAAGCTCACTCTTTTTACGGGGTAAATTCATCACCAGAGGACAAACGTCGCCGAGTCACATACACTCAGTGCCAGTAACAATGTAACCTTTAGGTGATTGAAATGAGAATTGGATTTTTTAGCGCAAAACACTACGACATGCAGCATTTTAACCGTACAAATGCCGCATTTGGTGCGCAAATTGAGTATTTCGATTATCGCCTCTGCATGCAAACCGTTAAGCTTGCCGAAGGTTTTGAGGTGGTCTGCGCCTTTGTTAACGATTCCCTCTGTGAAGAAGTGTTGGTCGAGCTTGCCAAAGGTGGCACGAAAATCATTGCCATGCGCTGCGCGGGTTTTAACAATGTCGACTTAGTCGCCGCCAAACGCTTAGGCATGCAAGTGGTCAACGTCCCTGCCTATTCGCCGGAATCTGTGGCCGAGCACACAGTCGCCTTGATGCTGACCCTAAACCGTAAAATCCATAAGGCCTACCAACGCACCCGTGATGCGAACTTCTCCCTCGAAGGCTTGGTCGGTTTTAACATGTTTGGCAAAACCGTTGGCGTAATAGGCACAGGTAAGATTGGGGTCGCCACAATTAAGGTATTGCTCGGTTTTGGCTGTAAAGTGATTGCCTTTGACCCTTACCCAAATCCTGCGGTAGAAGCGCTCAATGTGGAATATCAGGATCTGGATACCATTTACGCCAATAGCGATATTATCAGCCTGCACTGTCCATTAACCGCCGATAACCACCATCTGCTGAATAAAGAAAGCTTTGCCAAGATGAAACCCGGCGTCATGGTGATCAACACCAGCCGCGGCGGTCTGCTCAACGCCTTCGATGCAATGGAAGCCTTAAAACTCGGCCAGATTGGCTCCTTAGGGCTTGATGTGTATGAAAACGAAAAAGAATTATTTTTCGAGGACAAGTCGAACCAAATCATTCAGGACGATGTGTTCCGTCGCTTATCCGCCTGCCACAACGTGATTTTTACCGGTCACCAAGCCTTCCTCACCGAAGAAGCACTGGGCGCGATTGCACATACAACCCTGAGCAATGTCAAAGCCCTACTCGCGGGCGAGCGCTCTGGTAACGAACTGTTTTAACTGACAGAACCATACCTGACTGCTAAAGTGAGGCTTCAACATTGAAGCCTCACAGAGGAAACTAAATATGTTAGTGACTCAGCAAACTCAGGATATCAACACGCCCACAGGGCCGATGCGAACTTATGTCTATCGCCCAGATGCCCCAGGGCAATTCCCCTGTATCCTCTTCTATTCTGAGATTTTTCAGCAAACCGCGCCCATCGCCCGCACCGCGACTATCCTCGCAGGCCATGGTTTTGTGGTGTTAGTGCCAGAAGTCTTCCATGAGCTTAATCCGATAGGCACAGTGTTGGCCTATGACGATGTGGGCAAAGATAAAGGCAATGCCGATAAATTTGCCAAGCCCTTAGAGCAACACGACAGCGACACCCAAGCCCTTATCGATTTTGCTCGCCAGCAAAGTTATTGCACCGGTAAAGTCGGCAGCATGGGTGTGTGTATTGGCGGCCACTTAGCCTACCGCGCCGCACTTAATCCCGAGATATTGGGCGCTTTTTGCCTCTATCCGACCGACATTCACTCCAATACCCTACCCTGTGCCTACGGCAATGATTCACTGAGTCGCAGCGGCGATATTCAAGGGGAATTAGTGTTAGTGTTTGGCAAGCAAGATCCCCATGTATCACCCGAAGGGCGTGTATTAATCCACCAACAGTTGATGGCCAAAAACCGCAATTTCAGTTGGTTAGAGGTTAATGCTCAGCATGCTTTTATGCGTGATGAGGGTGAGCGCTACGATCCCGCACTGGCGCTGCAAATGTATCAACAATCCGTGGCGTTTTTTCACCGAGTATTGAGATAGTCAAAACCGAAAGCATCAAGCCAACCCCTTAACCAATATGATTAATGGGTTGGCTTAGCTAAATGCTTAACTTTAAGAGCTTAAGCCTCTTAATCTTTACACCTCAGGACTTACCTGCCCTTGTAAGCGGCTTTGGCTATAGGCCACCAGCTCTTGGTTGCTCACGCGGGCAATAAACGTATCGTCGAGGAAGAAGTCCACATCATCCCCAGATTTACGGCCCGACAATAACTGAGAGCTGCCATCTTCGTAGGCTAACGTCATAGTGACTGTGTGCTCATCGGGATAGGCAATTTGCGCCTGAGTCAGTTTAACGGGCGCCGATTTCAGCTCATCACTCACATGGGGATTCACCTTAAAAATCGCGTCTACCGGCATATCAACTACCGCAGGCGATTTATCGGTGATCGGATTCTTACCCGTCCAAAACTCAATAGTATTAACAATAAACAAATCGCCCGTTGCCGCCAAACCATACACTGGACTTAACAAAATAAATAAGCCCGCGCGGCCATAACGGTTGTCCACCGCACTTAAGTTGCCCTTAGTCACCATTTGGCTCAGGCCCATTTGTCCCATACAGCCAGTTAACTGAGTGGTTAACAGCGCGCCGATCGTCACAGCTAAGAGTTTAGATTTCATGAGGTTTGCTCCAATTCGCTAAAAACAAAAACACGAATTCTAAGGATTAGACAGGGCTAAACCGTGCGACGGAACACAAACCAAGGTAAACAAAAGGGAGTGGATGTAAGCAAGAACGCTGATTTTGTTATGAAAAACGCATCAAGAAAGTAAAGCTCACGGGAAGATAATAAAACTGAGTGTCTCACCCAGCGCCAACAACAGTTTGCTAATAAATGTACTGCTGCGGCGCACGAATGCAAGAAGACCTACTCGAGATCAAAGCGCTTTTTCCCCTCCTGCAGCGCTTGGCGCTCGGCGAGCGGCGCTTGATCCGCCAGCTTTAACACCGCCTTTTGCAACATCAAATTGTTGGGATAAGTGATGGTATCGCCATTATCCCTAAGAATAAGTACATGAAATAGCGCGATTTCAATAATCACTCCGCTAATATCTTCATCCTTATCCACCACCCGAATACGTTCACCAATCCGATAGGGGAACACAAAGAAAATCAGCACACCAGCGGTTAAATTGCTCAGTATCGACCACTGAGCGACTAAGGCGACGCCCATCACCGCAAACGCGGAGGAGACGAACAGCGACACGTCCTGATAACCCAAACCGAGGGACACCGCCATCAAAGACAAAGTGATAAAAAACATCACATAGGAAATAAACCGAGTGACAAGGCTGGTACGGGCGGCACTCACCTGCTTCATCAATGAGAGTTTTTTCACCCATTGAGTTAAGGCACGCTGCAAAAAGAGAAACACCGCAAGATAAATACAGGCAAGTAGGATTTGATTTGTCATAATAGCCACTTAAGAAACGAAACCAGCTGAATTCTAACTTTTTTGCACCAGCAGTTATAGAGTCCCAAATCAGCCCAACGCAAATAGAGTAATAAGTACTATGGCCGACGCAACTTTACTACATGAAACCCAAGATGCCCTAGGGCCAATCCGCGTGCTCGACTATGGTGATACCCGCGTGCTGTCCTTTGGCGACAACGATGAGCAGAGCAAAATTCTTAAAACCGCACCGCATATTCCGCAGCATACCTATGTGCAAGGCATGCTACTGGTGTTGTTATTTTGCCAACCCAAAAGCGCCATCGTACTCGGCCTTGGTGGCGGCGCCCTCATTCATGCCCTGCGCCGCTTCGATGCCGCAATCAAACTTACTGCGGTTGAACTTCGCCCGGCGGTGATTGAACTTGCCAAGCGTTATTTTCAATTACCGATTGGCAAAAAGCTTAATCTCATCAACGAAGATGCCGTCGCCTTTATGGCGTCGGCGGAGCATAAAAAGGTCGATGTGATTTTTGCCGATATTTACAGCGCCAAAGGGGTCGACACCGGGCAGCTCTCGCCCACTTTTCTTCAGCAGTGCACACAACTGATTAAACCCAATGGTTATTTAGTGCTGAACTGCTGGAAGGAACACAGCCAAAATCGCGAGTTACTCGCCGATCTGCAGCACCATTTTGCCCACGTGCATGCCTGCCTCACCAGCGGTGGCAACTGGGTGATTTTTGCCAGCCAAACACCACAATCTTTGGGCGCGTCGGCGCTGAAAAGTCAGGCGCAAACCCTGTCACAACAACTGGATTTTGCCCTTGAACGTTCACTGACTCGTTTTGGCCCTTGGATTTAAGATTAATCTCAGTCAAATGGCTTAAATTAGTTAACCCTAAGACTCAGCTTTGCTATGCTTCACACTCTCTATTGATATGAGCTGTCACCATGAAAAATAAGAATAAATTTTTGTTAAGCGTTATGGCGCTGGCGTGCCTTAACTCTCTCAATGCTAACGCCGAAACCTTTAGTTTTGACACTCGTAACTCACTCAATTCCGACACATTAGTGCTGTTCCAAAGCGCTGATTCGACAACCTATAGTCTCGATTTTTTACCCCAATCGACGCAAGACCAGCTCAACCTTGCGGTCGCCGACAACAGTTTTGCGGGTAAACGCGGTGAAATCCTCGAAATCCTAGTCCCGAGCGAAATCGACGCTAAACGAGTTTTACTGGTTGGGATTGGCGATGCAAAAACCCTAACACCTGGTGAAATCAATACATTAGGTGGCAATATTGCCGCCAAGCTTGAAACCGTGCCTCAAGCGACAGTGCGTGTGCTGACCCAAGGCTTAAGTAACGCGCCATTGTTTGGCTCAGAACTGGCCCACGGCATTGAACTGCGCAGCTACCGCTACACTCAATTTAAAGCCAGCAATCGCGCCGAGAAGAACTATCAAATCGGGGTTGATGACTTAAGCCAAAACCAAAAACACCATAAGAATCTGCAAGCTATCGAAGCGGGTGTGTTTTTAGCGCGGGATCTCACCAATGCCCCGGCAGGGATCATGTATCCCGAAAGCTTTGCCAACGAGGCGCGTAAACTTAAGTCCCTCGGCGTAAAAGTCACAGTACTTGAAGCCAAAGACATTGAACGTTTAAACCTCGGCGCCTTAGCCGCTGTGGGCAAAGGCAGCGAGCGTCCACCTAAGTTGGTCGTCGCCCACTGGCCCGGCAGCAAAGAAGCGCCGATTGCTCTGGTGGGTAAAGGCATTACCTTCGACTCTGGCGGCTACAATATCAAGGCCACAGGTACCTCTATCGCGCGGATGAAGTCCGATATGGCGGGCGCGGCGACCGTACTCGGCACAGTCAAAGCCATGGCCATTCAAAAGGCGCCGGTAAACCTAGTCGCGATTATGCCGATGGCGGAAAACATGGTGTCGGGACATGCGATGATCCCAGGCGATGTGATTAAAACCGCTCAAGGTCTCACGGTTGAAGTGCTCAACACCGATGCCGAAGGCCGTTTAGTATTAGCCGACGGCCTCTGGTATGCCCGTGAGAATTATCGCCCTTCGATTATCGTCGATGTGGCGACCCTCACAGGCTCGAAAGTGGGCGCGCTGGGTAGCGTTTATGCGGGATTGTTTACCGATTCTGAGCCGCTGGTGCAGCAGCTCACCTTTGCGGGTCAACAGGTGGGTGAAAAAGTCTGGCGCTTGCCGTTAGATCAAGCCTACGACGATGAGCTGAAATCCACCATCGCCGATTTAAAGAATACCGGTAAAGAAGGCAGCGCGGGGGCATCGTCTGCCGCCATGTTCCTCAAACGCTTTGCGGGTGAACAACCTTGGGCTCACCTCGATATCGCTGGCAACGCCTTAACCGCCACCGATACCGCCGTCGTGCCAGCCGGCGCCACTGGTTATGGCGTGCGCCTGCTCAGCACTTGGTTAACTCAGCCTAAGGCGCAAAACTAACGCTATATTGTGAGTTAACTTCATCCAAACCCACTCAAGCCGAGTCTATGGCTGGTTTGAGAAGCTAGATTAAGGGATATCGTCGATATCCCTTTTTTATTGCCCTGCACTTGTGCCACTTCATTAAAGTAAACAATCAATTAGCCGCTAGGGCGCGCCAGTGCTGAAAAATCGATTAATCCCCCATCTCAAACCTGCTTAGTTCGACAAAACCGATTAGGATGATAGTTTTTATGCGTTATATTTATGATTCTGAGCTGGGTAATATGCTTCACATCAGCGGGACACAAGTTAAGTGCCTCGTACTTAATTCACCATAATCAACTAAATGGAAGCATAAAATGACTCAGTCAATTATCAACAGCACAATCAAACCATTCAAAGCCACTGCTTACCACAATGGTGAGTTCGTTCCTGTAACTGAACAAGATCTGTTAGGTAAATGGTCAGTTGTATTCTTCTATCCAGCAGACTTCACTTTCGTTTGCCCAACTGAATTAGGCGACATGGCGGATCACTACGCTAAGTTACAATCTATGGGTGTTGAAGTTTACTCAGTTTCGACTGACACTCACTTCACTCACAAGGCATGGCACGATACTTCTGACACCATCAAGAAGATCAACTTCCCAATGCTGGCTGACCCAACTGGCGTGATCAGCCGTAACTTCGGTGTGATGATCGAAGAAGAAGGTTTAGCACTGCGTGGTACTTTCGTTATCAACCCAGAAGGCCAAGTTAAAGTTGCTGAAATCCATGACTTAGGTATCGGCCGTAGCGCTCAAGAGCTGGTTCGTAAGATCCAAGCGGCTCAATACGTTGCCACTCACGATGGCGAAGTTTGCCCAGCTAAATGGCAACCAGGTGACGAAACCTTAGCACCATCTTTAGACCTAGTAGGCAAAATCTAATCTAGCCTAACAAGAGTCAACCCCGCCAACCTAGCATCTCAAGCTAGTTGGTACCGCAGTAAGGTGGCAATTGCACGAATCCCCATGAGCTTAGTCGCTAAGTGATTGGGGTAAGTGATGCAGCCAACGCCACTGCGGTGCCAAATAGGAAGAGATAACCGCCCCCTGCAAGGTTCTAGGTTGGCACCCTCGCGTTTTTCTCTCTTTTCAATTTTTTATACTGATTTTGGAGTCATCATGTTAGATGCGAATTTAAAAAATCAACTGCAAACCTATCTGCAAAACCTCAAGAGACCAGTTGAACTTGTCGTGTCAGCAGATGAAAGCAGAAAGTCTCAAGAATTAACAAGCTTAGCCAATGACATCGTTAGCCTTTCAACATTAGTGAGCCTCAAAGAAGCTCAAGGCCCCCGCACGCCAGCGATGACAGTGGTTAACCCAGAACTCAATACTCAGATTAGCTTTGCTGGTCTGCCTATGGGTCACGAATTTACCTCACTCGTGTTAGCCCTGCTGCACACGGGTGGACACCCCATCAAACTCAGCGACGAAATTATTGAGCAGATCCGTAATCTGCCTGGCAAATATGAGTTTGAAACCTATGTGTCACTCACCTGCCAAAACTGCCCTGATGTGATTCAGGCGCTGAATATGATGGCGGCGATTAACCCGAACATCACCAACGTGATGATCGACGGCGCCCTGTTCCAAGATGAAGTTGCCAGTCGCAATATCATGGCCGTACCGTCTGTGTACTTGAACGGTGAAGTCTTTGCCGCGGGTCGCATCAGCATTGGTGAGATCTTAAACAAACTCGATACTGGCGCGGCCAGCCGCAAAGCGGAAGAACTCAGCCAAAAAGCCCCATACGAAGTCTTAGTCGTCGGTGGTGGCCCCGCGGGTGCTGCGGCAGCGATTTACGCTGCCCGTAAAGGTCTGCGTACCGGTGTGGTGGCCGATAAATTCGGTGGCCAAGTCGCCGAAACCGTTGGCATCGAAAACTTTATTTCGGTAAAAGCGACTGAAGGTCCAAAACTGGTGGCAAACCTTGAAGCCCATGTGCGTGACTACGAAGTCGATATCATGGATAACCAAAAAGCCGTTAAACTGGCGAGCGATGGTTTATTCGAACTCGAACTGGCAAGCGGCGCTAAACTGCGCAGCCGTACCATACTACTGGCAACCGGTGCCCGCTGGCGCGAAATGAATGTCCCCGGCGAGAAAGAATACCGCGGTAAAGGCGTAGCCTACTGCCCACACTGTGACGGCCCATTATTTAAAGGCAAACGTGTTGCAGTGATCGGTGGCGGTAACTCAGGTATCGAAGCGGCCATCGACTTAGCCAACATCGTTGAGCATGTCACAGTACTCGAGTTCGATAGCAAACTGCGCGCCGATGATGTGCTGCAACGTAAAGCGGCCTCTATGGGTAACATAAAAATCATTACTCAGGCGATGACCACTGAAGTAACAGGTGACGGTACCCGTGTAGACGGCCTGAACTACACCGACCGTGCAACGGGTGAAAGCCATCATATCGCGCTGGCTGGTATCTTCGTACAAATCGGTTTAGTGCCCAATGCCGAATGGTTAAAAGGCACTGTGGATTTGACTCCTCGCGGCGAAATCATTGTCGATGAGCGCGGCCAGACCTCAGTACCAGGCGTATTTGCCGCAGGTGACGTGACTAACTCACCTTACAAGCAAATCATCATCGCCATGGGTAGCGGTGCCAATGCCTCACTGGGTGCATTTGATTACTTAATTCGCCATAGCGATGACAGTACCGAAACCACAGCGACTAAAGCGGCTTAATCGTTAACGATTAATCCCTTCACTAAAAAGCCAGCTGATGCTGGCTTTTTGTTGTCTTAGAGAAATAACACTCTTCACAAAGAACGAGCTAAAGCTTCTTGCTCTTTAGTGTCCAGAGATAAGAAATAACTGTATTTCATATTTAACCTCCGAACCAAAACACAATATGCTCTGATCCTAAAGAAGTCTAAAACCAAACCGAATAAGCAAAAAGGAATCACTATTACGATAGTCATAGTGAGAAAAATATGAATGAACTCAGTGAAATTTCCAAACTCACTCATCACAGTTCGAAGCAGCGCAAAAAGAATGCCCCCTAAAGTCAGGTAAATGACATACAAGAATGATAAATAAGCAACCCTTATAAAAGCTCTTAATCCTTTCACCTTGATTCACCCATACTTATCAAATGGACATTCCACTTCGTCACATCCCCTAGGAAATCATTTATTGAGTACCATGCCTATTTACTGGATAAATCTAGGTATGGGTTCTCAAGCCTTATTTGCATTAGGGTTTCTGGTGTATCGACCGCTTTAAAACCAAACTGCGAATAGAGTCCATGGGCATCGCGGGTGGCGAGCATTATGCGCCTTAATCCTTGCAGATCAGGATGTTCCATAATTGCTGCCATCATCATCTTACTTAAACCTAAGCCACGGTGAGATTCGAGGACAAACACATCGGCAAGGTAGGCAAAGGTGGCTTTATCGGTAATCAGTCGCGCAAAGGCAAGCTGTTGATTATCTTTATCAAACACCCCAAAACATAAACTGTTACTAAGCGCCTTTCGCAAGAGTTCTGGCGGCATACCCTGCGCCCAATAACTGTTGTAAATAAAACCATGGATAAGCTCAAAATCCATTTCCGTTTGCGCTGTGCTGACCCGGTATTCCATCACTCGCCTCGATTTAGCTGTTGTTGACGCTTACCAATAACATGAAAGCCATGGCAAATAACACTAATTTAGCTAATGAATACAAGGCTCCTGCCAGAGTGCCGCCGCCATGGTTAGTAAATGCCAAGTGGCGATTGATTTCATATTTAAATAAATGGGCGAGATGACGATAAGCCAAAAAGTAAAGCAGTGAAGCCGCAGGCCAAATGCCGATAATCAGCATTTGGCCCTGTTCCTTGGTCGTCAAAAGTGCTGACAGAAAGGGAATACTCAAAAACGCCGCATATATCCAGGCAAAACGCTTGAGTAACTGACGAATTTTTTTATCCGATAACGGCTTCAACTGAACTCCTTTTCATCTTACTTCCACGCAATCACTGACTACATTGGCTCGATTTGCTCGACCATCAACTGCAGGGTGAAATTACCGCGATATTCGTTCACATCCAGCTTATAGACGATGCACGCATGTTGAATCGTCGCATCGGGCCAAGTGTGTAAATCCACATTAAAAGCAATCGCGTCTAACATCACGGTACTGCATGGGGTTTCAAGCACTAATTTAAGGTGGCGCTCCCCCACGATCCGCTGCTGGATAATCTTAAAATAACCATCGAATAATGGCTCCTCGAAAGACTGACCCCAAGGTCCGGCATTACGCAGTAACTGGGCGATTTCGAGGGTAAGTTCCGTCGGTGTTAATTCACCATCGGACCAAAGCTCACCCGTGAGCTGCTCAGGCTTTAACAGTTCACGTACCGCATCATCATAGGCTTTAGCAAAGGTTGCGAAGCCACCGGACTTTAAAGTCAAGCCCGCCGCCATTGCATGGCCGCCAAATTTGCTGATAAGCCCAGGATGGCGCGAGTTAACCAACTCCAGTAGATCGCGCATATGCAAGCCTTTGATGGAGCGCGCCGAGCCTTTAATTTCACCATTACCCGCATCGGCAAAGGCGATAACGGGTCTGTGGTATTTATCTTTAATCCGCGAAGCAAGAATACCGATAACCCCTTGGTGCCAATCCTCTTGAAAGAGGGCAATACCCCACGGAAGTTGCTCTTCATTAAGCTTTAGATATTCAAGACTTTTCAGCGCCTCTTGCTGCATCCCGACCTCAAGCTCACGTCGCTCTTGGTTGAGACTATCGAGTTCTGCCGCCATCCGCCTTGCATACATGATGTCTTCGCACAGCAGGGTTTCAACGCCAAGCGCCATTTCATCCAGTCTGCCAGCGGCATTAAGCCTAGGCCCCACGGCAAAGCCAAAGTCCGAGGCAACAATGCGAGCAGGATTACGTTTGGCCACTTCGAGTAAGGCGGTAATGCCCACACGGCATCGACCACTGCGTACCCGCTGCAATCCCGCCTCGACCAGAATACGATTGTTGGCATCGAGCGACACCACGTCGGCCACAGTGCCAAGGGCAACAATATCCAGCAGAGTACCGAGATTAGGCTCAGCAATGCCGCGGGCTTGATACCAATGACGAGCGCGCAGCTCTGCCCTAAGCGCCGTCATCAGATAAAAGGCGACCCCGACGCCAGCAATGGATTTACTGGCAAACTGACAACCGGGCTGATTGGGATTCACTATGGCATCGGCCGCCGGTAACTCATGGCCGGGTAAGTGATGGTCGGTGATCACCACCTGCATGCCAAAGGCTTTGGCGGCGGCCACGCCCTCAATTGAGGAAATGCCGTTATCTACAGTAATAAGTAATTCTGCCTGTTTGGATGCCGCCACGGCGACAATCTCAGGACTCAGACCATAACCGTAGTCGAAACGATTGGGGATCAGATAATCGACCTTGCTCGCGCCCATCATCCTCAGCGCTAACAAACACACACTGGTCGAGGTAGCACCGTCGGCATCAAAATCGCCGACGATCAGTATCGACTTATCCTGCTGCATCGCATCGGCAATTAGCTTAGCTGCTTGTTCTAAGCCCTTCATTGTATCGGGTCTTAACAGGCCTTTGAGCACCAGTTCGCATTCGTTGGGCATAACACCACGGCGGGCGTAAAGCTGTCTTAATAACGGCGGAAGGTGAGCGGGTAAATGGCTATCATCAACGGTTGGACGACGGACTATCTTATGGATCAAGGGAGCAAACTCTTAAGCAATCATGGGGCTAAGATAACAAAAAGGTGAGCCTTAAGCTCACCTTTAATGGGATAAATTTATCCGAAACAGGATTATTTGCGAGCTTCTAAGGTACGCAGTAGATCGGCAGGTGGTTGATATCCTGGGATCATATTACCGTCTTCCAATACGATTGCAGGCGTGCCGTTAACGCCAAAGCTGGTGCCTAGCTCGTACTGCTCGGCAATCTTGGCATCACAGGTCGCGGCAGACACTTTTTTGCCCGCCTTAGCTTCTGTCATGGCCTTTAATGGATCCTTAGCACACCAAATAGCCTGCATCTCATCGGCATTGGCAGATGGTACACCAGCACGTGGGAAGGCTAAGTAACGCACGGTAATGCCGAGCTTGTTGTAGTCGGCCATTTGGCTATGTAACTTGCGGCAATAGCCACAGCTCACATCGGTAAACACAGTCACAACGTGTTTTTCATCCTTGGCTTTATATACCAGCATATGATCTTCAAGCGGCTTCATCATCGCCAGACGAGGGCCAGCAAGCGCCGCTTCCGTCAGGTTTTTCATGCCCTTATCAATATCGTATAAATTACCGTGGAACAGTTTTGAACCATCGCGGCTGATATAGAGCACGCCACGGTTGGTCATGGCTTGATATAAACCTTCGATCGGTGAATCCTGCATTGAAATCACTTCAACGTCTAACATCTCGCTGAGTTTTTGCTTAATCGCAGCAGTGTCGGGAGTGGTCGCCGTAGCGGCGCTGGCCAGAGGCGCAACAACAAGCGCGAAAACTAAAGATAATGCTCGGGTCAACTTCATGGGACTTCCTATTAAGTAAATCGCTACTGCGACATATGGGTCATCTTATTAGACCCTGTATGGGGGCAAAAAGTTACAGACAAGCTAGATAGAATGCAAATTTATACTGTAACTAAATTCAACCATTCGCGGTTTTGTGAAGGATCCAACTTAACCACGAGGATGATGCTGTTGATGTAGCTCTTGTAATCTCGCTCGCGCCACATGGGTATAAATTTGAGTCGTCGATAAGTCACTGTGACCTAAGAGTAATTGTACCACCCTAAGGTCGGCGCCATGGTTGAGTAAGTGGGTCGCAAAGGCATGGCGCAGGGTATGGGGTGAAAGTTCAGTTTCGATGCCGGCACGGCTCGCGTAGAGCTTGATCCTATGCCAGAAAGTTTGCCGCGTCATCATCTGCGAGCGCTTAGATGGAAATACCACATCGGACTGGACATTGCCCAACAACTCATGGCGCGCAGAGCTTAAGTAGCGTTCAACCTCGGTAATGGCCAGCTCGCCCATAGGCACTAACCGTTCTTTACCGCCCTTACCCACAATCCGCACTAGACCTTGGCGCAAACTCATCTGCTCCAGAGTGAGCCCCACCAGCTCACTCACCCGCAATCCAGTCGCATATAAGAGTTCAAGCATGGCTTTATCACGGCACTCAACTGGGTCGTCCACATTGGGCTCGGCCAGCAATCTATCGACCTGTGACTCACTTAAGGAATCTGGCAATTGCCGACTCAATTTGGGCGATTCGATCAGCGCCATAGGATCGCCAGCAATCTGCTTGGTCTGCAATAAATAAGTATAAAAACGCCGTAAACTGCTAAGTAGACGTGCGCTACTGGTGCGGGCAAATTGTTGTTCGACTCGGTAGGCTAAATAGGCGCGCACATCGGCTTGCACCACCTCGATTAACCGCAGGCCTTGGCTCTGTTGATAGCGGTCAAAATGGCGTAAATCGGTGCGATAGGCACTCAAGGTGTTATCACTTAAGCCCTTACTGGACCAAAGATCATCGAGAAAGGCATCGATAAGCGGATCGCACTGATAGGTTTTAGCCACAAAAACTCCATAAAAAAACGGCGTATTCTAAGGATACGCCGTTGATATTAACTCAATTGTTCTGCTTGTGGCAGCGTCTTGTTTATGCCGCGCTGACCGCTTTCGCACCACCGCGGCCAAACAATAAACACAGCACGATCACGACTAAGGTTGGCAGTAACCACGCCATCCCCTCTTCATACAGAGGTAAAATCGACAGTGTGGGAGACATACCACTCACCATATCGATAAAGCTCTGCGCCGCTTCGGTGATGCCTTTACCGTCTTCACCTGTGAGGCCTTTCGCCGCGACTTTCATCCCATCGAAAATACCAAACAGCAGTGCCACAGACAGTGCAGCACGGTGAGCAAACTGTGGACGCGGGAAGTATTCGGTCAAGAAAGTTACCGCCACTAAGGTAATAGCCACAGGGTAAACTGCCATCAACACAGGAATACTGATAGCGATCAGCTGAGACAGCCCCACGTTCGCAATCAAGGCACAGATAGCGCTGAGTACAACCACCAAGAAACGGTAAGACAGCTTTGGCATCAACTCATTGAAAAACTCTGAGCAGGCACTCACTAAACCGACCGCCGTGGTTAAACAGGCTAAGGTCACAACGGTAGACAGTAATACCGCGCCTAAACTGCCAAACTCACGTGTCACATAGTTAGTTAAAATCTCGCCACCGTTTTTAGCACCTACGGCAATATCACCCGCCGTCGCACCTAAAAAGAACAGAGACACATAAACAAATGCCAGACCTGCCGCCGCAATAAAGGCTGCACGGATCAAGTATTTAGTCTGCGCGCTAGGTTGGTCGATCCCCTTTTTACGCAGCAGATCGATAATCAACATACCAAACATCAACGACGCTAGGGTATCCATGGTGTTGTAGCCTTCGAGGATACCTTTGGTCAGCGGATGGTTTTGGTAGTCACCCACGGCCACACCTACATCTGCTGCGGGTAAAAACACCACAGATAAGGCTAAACCTACCAGCAATAACAATAGGATAGGCGTTAATACTTTACCGACGCTGTCGAGTAATTTACCGGGGAACAATGCCAGTAGCATAGTCACGGTAAAGAAGCACAGGGTATAGATTAACTGCGACAAATTAAGCGATAAATTGCCGAGCATAATGGTCGCAGTCGTGTTATCGATAAAGGGCTTTGCACCGATTTCATAGGCCACAAGGCCGGTACGTGGCGCCGCAAACGCGGGCCCAATAATGATATAAATCGCGATGGCCAATGCGGTTGCCGCAAACACTGGCAGCATTGCCATAACCTTACCTTGAGCCTTAGCAACAGCAATGAGCCCGACTAAAGGTAAACCTACGGCAGTGATGAGAAAACCTAACATGGCAAGGAACATATTCTCCCCGGCCAACATACCCGCAAAGGGTGGAAAAATTAAGTTACCCGCCCCCAAAAAAAATGCAAAGGTCATAAAACCTAAGCCTAATGTATCCCCGATACTCATCTGATTGTCTTGCACGGAAAGCCCCATCTTGTCTTATTGTTTTTAATAAACTTAAGTGATTATGTGTCGATTAGCCATAGCTAAAACAAAGCCCATCCGGAGTGCAAATCTATGTTTACACAATTCCGTGGTAAATATGTGCGATATCTGCTGAGTTTATAAACAAAAATGAACTAAAAATTGGCTTCACTGCCGATTTATTCACCTAAAAACCCGTTCACCTATCCGTTAATCATAAAATTGATTAAAAATGGGGGCAAAACTAATATCAGAATTAAAAAACCAATACAACAGACAAGATTGTTTTTACTTAAAAAAGCTCACCAATGCTAATTAACTGCTAACAATGCGTTACTAATCTAATAAATTAAACCGTGACTTAAGTGAAACTCGACTTAAAACAGCATAAAAAACACCAAAACTAGATCTAAATGGAAGAATGAACTTATTTGTATCAGGCACAAAAATCTTAGCGAATATGCGGTATGCCCTTTAAAATAACCTCTTCTTTCTTGCGCGAAATCGTGATTATTCACTTGATGATGTAATTTCCATGGCATTTACCTTTAAACAATTCCACATTGACGACCTTAATTGCGGCATGCCCGTCAGCACCGATGGCGTTATCTTGGGCGCCTGGGCGCCGCTGGCTGAGGCAAAAAACATACTCGATATTGGTGCGGGCAGCGGATTATTGAGTTTAATGGCGGCGCAGCGCAGCCAAGGACAGATCACTGCTGTCGAGTTGGAAGAAAAAGCCGCAGCGGCCTGTAGATACAATATGACTCAAAGTCCTTGGGCGAAGAGATGTCAGCTTGTCCATGGGGATATTCAGAGCGTTTGCCAACTGGCTCAGTATCAAGGATATTTTGACCATATCATCTGCAATCCACCCTACTTTGAGCATGGCCCCAAGGCGAGTGAACAACACCGGGCGATGGCGCGTCACACTGAGACCTTAGGCTTTACCCCCTTACTCGATGCGATAAGTCAGTGTCTATCGTTTGAGGGATATGCCAGCCTAATCCTACCAATCCAAAGCCTGGCACGCTTTAAGGCCTGTCTGAATGACACTGCTCTTTATCTCGTGCGGGAAGTCTGGGTAAAAAGTGTAGAGAATAAAGCCGCGAATCGCGCATTGCTGCTGTTAAGTAAAACGGAGGTGGAGCCATATCAGCGCACAGACCTCACCATTCGAGGGGAAGATGGAAACTACACTGAGCAAATGATCGAACTGACCAAGGATTTTTATCTTAAGCTTTGACTCGTTTGAATGATAAGGCTCCAAAGAGAGCCTTATCCATAGCGACTAACGAACGTGATTGACTTGTTACAACATCAGCTATCTATCCATTTATTTTTAATTTCAATCACTTTATCTAAGTTCTCGGTAAATAAGCGCACCAACTCAGGGTCGAAATGTACACCACTCTGCTCCTGGATATAGTCCATGGTCTTCTCAATTGACCATGCTTCTTTATAGGGACGTTTGCTGGTCAGTGCATCAAATACATCGGCCAAGGCGACTATCCTTCCCTCTAACGGAATTTCCTCTCCTTTCAGCCCATTAGGGTAACCAGTGCCGTTCCATTTTTCATGGTGGGTTAGGGACACGGATTTGGCTAGCCGCAGCAGCTCAGAGTCGGCCTCACCAATAATTTCGGCGCCAATATGGGGATGGTTTTTCATAATGGCGAATTCTTCTTCGGTTAACTTACCCGGTTTAAGCATAATGCTATCGGGAATACCGATTTTACCTATATCGTGCATGGGCGCCGCGTGCAATAAATCATCCGCCTGTGCCTCACTCAGTCCATAGGCTAATGCCAAAATTTTAGAATAATGGCTCATGCGCAGCACATGGGTGCCAGTTTCGTTATCTTTATATTCAGCGGCGCGGCCCAAGCGTTGGATCACTTGCAAGCGTGTGCGACGCAATTCATCGGCCTGCACTAAGGATAAATGGGTTTTCACCCGTGCTTTGACTATGGTGGCCGATATCGGCTTGACGATGTAATCCACTCCGCCCACGGCAAAGCCTGCTGCTTCGTCGTGCTCATCATTCAATGCGGTGACAAAAATCACCGGGATAGACTGAGTCTCTGGGATATTTTTGAGCAACTGACAGACTTCCAGTCCCGTCATATTGGGCATCATGATGTCGAGTAGGATCAGCGATGGCAGTTCAGTTTGTGCTAAACGCAAGGCCTCTTCGCCACTCTTGGCAAAGATAAGATGATAATCCTGATGCAACACTTGCTTGAGCACCCGTAAGTTAACCGGCTCATCATCCACCAACAATAAGGTTTTTTTATGTTCAGATGCAGACTGCATTGCTACTCCTGATTCGCGGTGATAATACGCCGTAACTCGAGCAATTCGTTATGGGCAATATCAAAATCAAAGTTATCTAAGGCCTCGGTAATTATCGTCACGCTAAGGCGCAAATGCTCATCAATACGCGCGGTAAGCGCCTCAAGATCAGACTCATCAAAACTATGATGAACAACTGACGCGAGCAAAGCATCGATATGCGCTAACAATTGTGCGGGATCGTCTGTCCCCGATTGGGCGAGCTCGGATCCACTAGCAGATGATACAGTGGTGCTCTCGATATAATCTCCAATCTCCACGAGGGAGTCGCTGATTTTCGCAATGATAGCCTCCATGGCCTCAAACGAGAGAGACTCAGCTTGGGTTAACTTTTCTAACTGCGCAAAGTAGCTCATCCATTGCAATAGACCCAAATTACCGCTGACACCTTTCAAACTATGGCTTAAGAGTTTAATCGTTGCGGTATCTTGCTCACTAATGGCCTGCTGTAGTGCTTGGCTTTTTTCTGGCCATTGGGCAATAAACTTCATCAACTCTTTGATAAATTGTGGTTTAGAGCCCCATAACTTCACGCCTTTGGCCTCATCGACTAATTGACTGCCTAAAGGCTGCAAAGATTCAGCCTCGGCTTGCGGCGGATTCAGTTGTAGTACTCGGGCAATTTCCCGTGTCAGCAGCGCAAAATCTATGGGTTTATTGGCAAAACCATCCATACCAGCTTGCTCTGCGGCGCTCTTATCTTGTTCAAGCACGCTCGCGGTTAACGCAATGATTGGCATATGGGGCAACTGGGACTCAGCCTCTTGCTCACGGCGCATCTTCGCCGCCGTCAGTCCATCCATTACAGGCATTTGCAAGTCCATCAGCGTGATATCGATGTCGGCTTTTTGCATCCGCAGCAGCGCCTGCTCACCATCGCGGGCGGTGATCACTTTATGCCCTTGACGGGTCAACCATACGGACAGGAGATCGATATTCTGCTGAATATCATCGACCACTAACAGGGTCAGCGGCGGTAATGAGCCATGGTCTGCGCGCTCGGTCTCGAGCGGTTCAGAGCTGGATTGCAAGGGAATGGTAAAGCGGAAGGTACTGCCTTGCCCTAAGGTACTCTCAGCCTCAAGCTGACCGCCCATCAGCTCAACTAACTGTTTGCTAATTGTGGTTCCTAAGCCTGTACCGCCGTATTTTCGGCTCATCGATGCATCCGCCTGAGCAAATGCCTCAAATACCCGATTAAGCTGCTCGGGTGTCATCCCGATACCTGTATCGATAATCTCGAAGGTAACCAGATTGTCGTTTTGCGGGAAGACACTGACCGTGACCTTGCCTTCACAGGTAAACTTAACGGCATTACCTATCAGATTGATCAACACTTGGCGAATACGCTCGGGTGAGCCGATAAAGTTCGCCGCCATAGAGGGAGCAATATCGACCTCGAGGGATAAGCGCTGTTTTTTCGCCTGCAACCACAGGGTTGAAATCACAGTATCGATTTCATCGGTTAAGCAAAATACTCGGTTTTCTAATTCTAATTTACCCTTGTCGAGCTTAGCGCTGTCGAGCACATCGTTGAGTAAATGCATTAAGGATTTGGCGGAGCGATTGATGGTGGAGAGCTGTTTGTGCTGCTCAGTATCTAACACCGACTCCAACAGAATATCGCTAAAGCCTATGATGGCATTCATAGGCGTGCGGATCTCATGGCTCATATTGGCCAAGAAGGCAGCACGGGCCGCAGCCGCCTGCTCGGCATTGTTCTTGGCTGTTACTAGATCCTGCTCCATCACCTTACGCTCGGTGATATCCATTAAGAAACCGTCAATCCATACCTCATTGCTGGTTTCATCTAGGATGTAATTACCATGCTCGAACAGCCAACGCACTTCGCCGTCTGCGCGTATGATGCGATATTCCATCGAAAAGGTCGGCGGCTGAGCCTGTGCATAAATGGATTCTATATCATCGGGATAATAGAGATCCGAGAAGAAACGTTTAGGATGAGGAAGCTCAAAATCTTCGGCGGGATAGCCGGTGATATTCAGCACGGCTTCACTAATAAACACCATGGGCCAGCCCTCAGTACTTTTACAGCGGTAGGCAATGCCTGGAATATTGGTGATCAGCGAGCGAAACTTTGCCTCATTGTTTTTAAGCTCTTGTTCCATCTCATTACGCAGGCTGAGATCGGAAAGAAACCCAACAAAGTAATGGGCTTTGCCCTGCATCACATGACCTATGCTGAGGCGCACTGGCACCGAATGCCCCGCTTTATGCTGCGCCTCAACCTCACGGCCTGTGCCAATAATCTGTGCTTCACGGGTGTTAATATACCGAGCTAAATAGCCATCGTGATGTGGGCGAATCGACTCAGGCACGATTTTTTTCACATTCTCGCCCAGTAACTCGGCGGGTGACCAACCTAAGATGGTAGTCACCGCTTTGTTAACATTGACTATGATGCCTTGTCCATCGATGGTAATAATGCCATCAACGGCAGTGTTCATCATGGCGCGCATGCGGTCTTCATTGGATTTTGCGAGCAAAGACAAGTCTTTATATTTAAAAATCACATTCACGATCAGCACTAAACAGATGATGATAACGGTAGTAACCGATACGCCGAGCGCCAGATAGAATGAAATTTCCGAGCTCTGCTCGCTAAGCTCAAGTCCTTCAGGTTTAACAAAACGTGCCGCCGCCATGCCAGTGTAATGCATGCCCGATATCGCCAGCCCCATGACGATACTGGCAATAAAATTGCTCGTAATGGCACTCATATTGGATGCGATAAGCTGATTCAGTCCGGTGCGAACCCAAAGTGCAATAATGGCCAGTAGCACGGCAACCACAATCGACAGCGCAAAAATCCACGGGTCGTATCGCAGTAATGGCGCCATATCCATGGCCGCCATGCCCACATAATGCATAGTCCCTATCCCCGCCCCCACTAAGATGCCGCTAATCAGCACTTGGGAAAACTTAAAACTCGGCTTGGATAGCAAGTTCAACGCCACCCATGAAGCACCTATGCTGGGTAACAAGGATAGGGCAGTAAGCCCGAAATCATAGGTCACGGGCGAACACAAATCGAAGGCCAACATGCCAATAAAATGCATCGACCAGACACCACCGCCAAGGACGACGCTTCCCGTCAGCAACATGATCTGCTGGCGTGATTTCGATTGGCTGAGCACCGCTTGGGTCGTGACCTGAAAGGCCATAAAAGCCGAAAAAATCGCAATCAGAATAGAGATTGTCACTAACAGAGGATTGTAATAGACATTCAGCAAGAGGCTGTCTTGGGAAGAAATAAAAAACTGCGAAAACCAATCAAAAGCCATATATTTTAAGCCCATGTTTTAGAAACGTAAAACCTAATCGTAACCAACACTTCAAACACTCATCCAAGCAGGGCTAACACTTGGGGAACTATGGGATAGCACTCATCAACCATAGGCACAATTTATTGTTAAGACTCCAGTTAACATCCCATCAATCCTTTGAACACCCTCAACAAAAGCCGGTATTTTTACAATATTCTCTTTATCTTATACATCTTTTGCAAAATGTCTGCCTCCAAATGCAATAGAGTACGGTAAAACCCACTCCCTAACGACTAGCATCAGCTCGCCTTCATGCGAGCAGACCCGTACTTCATCGGCCAAACCGCGTAAAAGTAAACCCCATCCGATTAAATGATTTAAGTTAACGACTATAACCTTTATAATACTTGGCTATTATTCGTCGAGACGCCGCGCATGCAATTTGAAGATTTTCAGCTTGACCCTAGCTTATTAGAGTCACTTAAAGCCATGGGGCACCTGTCGCCCACCACCATCCAGCAAGAAACCCTGCCGCACGCCTTAGAGCAGCGGGATATTTTGGCGCGCGCCCCGACGGGTACAGGTAAAACCGCCAGTTTCTTATTGCCAGCGCTGCAACACTTAATCGACTTCCCCCGCCGTTATTCGGGCCAAGCGCGCGTGTTGATCCTCACCCCGACTCGAGAGTTGGCGAGTCAAATTCACCGCTATGCCTGCCATTTAGCCACTGACCAAGGGCTAAACATTGCCATTATCACTGGCGGTGTACCCTATGCGCCTCAAGAGGAAGCCTTAAAGGGCAATATCGATATTCTGGTCGCGACCCCAGGTCGCCTGATGGAATATTTAGACAAAGGCAAATTCAGTGCGGAATCAGTAGACATATTGATCATCGACGAAGCCGACCGTATGCTCGATATGGGCTTCTCTGCCGTGGTTAAGGCGATTGCCCTCGAAGCCCAAGGTCGTAAGCAAAATATGTTGTTTTCCGCCACCCTCGAAGGTAGCGGCGTCATTCGTTTTGCCCGCGAAGTCCTTAACGACCCGATCGAAATCGATGTCGACGCTCCGCGCAAAGAGAAGGCCAAGATCCACCAATGGATCCACCTTGCCGACGATAAAGACCATAAGATTGCCCTGCTGTGCCATCTGCTCAAGCAGGAAGAAGTGAAACGCGCCATCGTATTCGTGAAGACTCGCGATGTGGTGTCTAGCCTCGAAGGTCAGTTACTTAAAGCCGGTATTCCCTGCGCCTTTATGCGTGGCGATATGGAGCAGAAGAAGCGCTTCCAAGCCCTAAGCCGCTTTACCAAAGGCGAAGTGAATGTATTACTGGCGACCGATGTGGCCGCACGCGGTATCGATATCGACGATATCAGCCACGTGATTAACTTCGATATGCCACGCTCTGCCGATACCTATATTCACCGTATTGGCCGTACTGGCCGTGCTGGTGCAAAAGGCACAGCGATTTCATTAGCCGAAGCCCACGATATGCGTATTGTCGGTAAGATTGAGCGTTATATCGAACAGCCGCTTAAGCGCCGTATCATTGAGGAACTGCGCCCTAAGAACAAAGAAGCTCGAGTACCAACCAAGAAAAAGGCTAAAGTGAAAGCCAAAGAAGCCGCGAAGCGAACTAGCAAGAAAGAGGCCGCTAAAAAGGCCAGTAAAATTGCCCGCAAGAAGCAATCTTAAACACTCCCTAAAGCCGCGTAATGCGGCTTTTTTATGCTCACTTGCCGCAAAAAGTCTCCATAGCAAACAAAACCAGAGTGACCCAAACACTCTAATCGTCCGTATTCTTGTCTGTCGTGAAAAAAATGTGGCGTACCGTAAAACTCGACATCACCTTTCGACACATTTTATTTACAAAAATAAATTTATTGCACCGCTCTACTCTGATACTTTAGGCGCATTAAGCGATTTAGCACGGATGTAACAATCATATGATGAAAACTTTACTCAGGAGATTATCTCCTCTGTTTATACTGCTGTTATTTGTTATTGGCGCGTTTGCACTGATGTCAACCAAGGAAGCTCCCGAACAGAAACCCGAAGAAATGCCAGTACCTATCGTGGATGTCACGCAGGTTGAGCAGCAAACGGTATCGCTTAATCTTCCCTCCTACGGGGTCGTCACGCCTAAATATAAGACGCAACTAGTGACCGAAGTTCAAGGGCGGATGCTGAGCATTTCACCGCAATTTGTGGCCGGTGGCATAGTGAAGAAAGGCGACCAATTAGCCCAGATCGAACCTTCGGATTACGAAGCCGATTTAATGCAAGCCGAAGCCACCTTGGCTCAGGCAACTGCGGCGCTCAATGAAGAAATCGCCCGTGGCGAAGTCGCTAAAATCGAATTTAAAGGCTACGACAAAGGCTTGCCGCCAGAGCTGGGTTTACGTATTCCACAGCTGAAAAAAGAACAAGCCAACGTGAAATATGCCCAGGCAGCACTGGCACGCGCCCAACGTAACTTAGAGCGCACTGTCATCCGCGCGCCCTTTGACGGCATTATCAAAGCCAGAAATGTCGATTTAGGTCAGTACGTTACATTAGGCACTAACTTGGGTGAGCTGTACGACACTCGCATTGCGGAAATTCGTCTGCCTATCTCTAACGATGATTTAGCCTATTTAGAATCGGTCGATCATCCCGATACCCAAGTCACCTTGAGCGCCTCTTTAGCGGGTAAAGAAAACACTTGGCTAGGAAATATCATTCGCAGTGAAGGCGTGATCGATGCCGATAACCGCATGGTTTACCTCGTCGCCGAGATTAAAGATCCTTACCTGCGTGAGCACAAAACCCCTGGCAGTTTACCGCTGAAATATGGCAGCTTTGTCAACGCCGTGATTAAAGGTCGTACCGTCGATGGCATTGTCAAACTGCCACGCCACGTAGTGCGTAATGAGCATGTTGCCTTGATTAACGATCAAAACATTGTCGAAATGCGCCACGTGAATGTAGTGCGTAGCGATCTTGAACATGTATTTATCAAGGACAGCTTAAAAACCGGTGAGCGCGTTGCCATCACTCACTTTAGCAATATGGCGAATGGCCAGCTGGTCAAAATCATAGGTGAAGATGCCAAGCCAGTGCAGACACCCACACCTAAGGAAGATGCTCCTGAGTCGAGTCTTGCGGCCGCTGGAGTGAACTAATGGATACTCAAAAAGGGATCTTAGCCTGGTTTGCCCGCAACAGCGTGGCAGCCAACCTGTTAATGTGGGCGCTACTGATTGGCGGTCTATTTAGCACAGTGTTGATTAATAAAGAGGTCTTCCCCTCTTTTAACCTGAATTTATTGAGCATTACCGTTGCTTATCCCGGCGCTGCGCCACAGGAAATCGAAGAAGGCATCAACATCAAGATTGAAGAAGCCATCCAAGATATCAACGGCATTAAAAAAGTGACCTCGGTTGCCAGTGAAGGGGTTGGCGCCATCACGGTCGAAGTCGAAGATGACTACGACGTGCAAACCGTACTCGACGAAGCCAAGTTACGACTGGACGCGATTTCCACCTTTCCGGTGAACATCGAAAAACCACAAATCTTTAAAATCGAACCTGAAAACAACGTGATTTGGGTATCGGTTTACGGTGATATGTCGCTGCACGATATGAAGGAGTTGGCCAAATCGGTGCGTGATGATTTGACCCAACTCCCCGCCGTGACCCGCGCGAAAGTCACAGGTGTGCGCGACTATGAAATAGGTATCGAAGTCTCGGAAGATAAGCTACGGGAATACGGCTTAACCTTCTCGCAAGTCGCCTTGGCGGTGCAAAACTCTTCTATCGACTTACCGGGCGGTTCGATCCGCGCCGAAGATGGCGACATTCTGCTGCGTACTAAAGGCCAAGCCTATACCGGCGATGATTTTGCCAATATCGTCGTCACGACCCGCGCCGATGGTAGCCGAGTGATGTTGCCTCAAGTGGCAACCATTAAGGACGATTTTGAAGAACGTTTAGAGTACACCCGCTTCAACGGCAAGCCTGCGGCCATTATTGAAGTGACCAGCGTTAACGATCAAAACGCCCTCGACATTGCTCAGCAGGTCAAAGACTACGTCGAGAAACGCCGTGCCACTCTGCCTGCCAATGCAAAATTAGACACTTGGGGAGATTTAACCCACTACCTCAAGGGCCGTTTGAACATGATGATGTCAAACATGTTTTATGGCGCCCTGCTAGTGTTTGTGATCTTAGCCCTGTTCCTCGATCTCAAACTCGCCTTCTGGGTGATGATGGGATTACCCGTTTGTTTCCTCGGCACTATGCTGATCATGCCGCTAGAACCTTTCTCCATGACCATCAACATGCTGACATTGTTCGCCTTTATTCTCGTTTTGGGGATAGTGGTCGACGATGCGATTGTGATAGGCGAAAGCGCCTACAGCGAGGTCGAACGGCACGGACACTCGATTGACAACGTGATCCGCGGGGCGCAAAAAGTGGCCATGCCCGCCACCTTCGGGGTGTTAACCACTATCGCCGCCTTTATCCCTATGTTGATGGTTTCTGGCCCAATGGGGATTATTTGGAAATCCATCGGCATGGTGGTCATCATGTGTCTGGCATTTTCACTGGTGGAATCTAAATTTATCCTGCCAGCGCACTTAGCCCACATGAAGTTTAGAAAACCAGGCGAACCCACGGGATTCTTTGGTCGCTTTAAGGATCGATTTAACAATCGCGTTCAGCATTTTATTCACCACAGTTACCGTAACTTCCTCGAGCGCTGTATCCAACATCGCTACAACGTGGTCGCGGCTTTTATAGGTGTGTTGATTTTATCCGTCGCCTTAGTCGTCAGCGGTAAAGTGCGCTGGGTATTCTTCCCCGATATTCCATCGGACTTTATCCAAGTGCAATTGGAGATGGATGAGGGCAGCTCTGAACAGAACACCCTCAAGGTGGTGCAGGATATCGAAGAAGCCCTGTACAAGATGAACGCCAAAATGGAGAAGGACAACGGCAGCGAAGTGGTGAAGCACAGCTTTATCAACATGAGCTCACGCACTTCCGCCTTTATCTTTGCCGAACTCACTAAGGGCGAAGACCGGGAAGTAGATGGCGAAACCATTGCCGCCGCGTGGCGCGAGCAATTGCCCGAATTACTGTCGGTGAAAAAACTCGACTTTAACGCCAGCGGTAACGGCGGTGGCGGTGGTGACATCTCCTTTAGATTGACCTCGAGCGATCTCGAAGAATTATCCGCAGCCGCCCGTGAGCTTAAGCAAAAGCTCGCCACCTACGAAGGTGTGTATGACATTGCCGATAACTTCTCCTCGGGCAGCCATGAGATCCGCTTAAAGATCCGCCCAGAGGCCGAAGCGTTAGGCTTAACCTTGTCTGATTTAGCTCGCCAAGTCCGTTATGGCTTCTATGGTTATGAAGCACAACGCATTTTGCGTAATAAAGAAGAAATCAAAGTCATGGTGCGCTACCCATTAGAACAGCGCCGTACCGTTGGCTACCTCGAGAATATGCTGATCCGCACGCCGCAGGGTAAGTCGGTGCCTTTCTCCACCGTAGCCGAAGTCGAAAAGGGTGAGTCCTATGCCTCTATCACCCGTGTCGATGGCAAACGGGCGATTACCATCATTGCCAATGCCAACAAACACAAGGTTGAACCTTCTAAGGTAGTAAATGAAATCCAGAAGGATTTCCTGCCGCAGTTACAGGCCAAGTATCCGAAAATCCAAACCACCCTCGATGGTGGCAGTTTGGATGAACAGAATGCTATGGTCGGTCTAATGCAGGGCTTCTTCTTTGCGCTGTTTACCATTTATGCCTTAATGGCGGTGCCGCTCAAGTCCTACAGCCAGCCGCTGATCATTATGTCAGTGATCCCCTTCGGGATTATCGGCGCCCTGTTTGGACATTTGATCCAAGGGCTCGCCATGAGCGTGTTAAGCCTTTGCGGTATCGTCGCGCTCGCCGGGGTGGTGGTAAACGACTCCTTGATCTTAGTGGACTTTGTGAACCGAGCACGGGAGCAAGGGCTATCGATAAAACAAGCGGCGGTGGACTCGGGATGTTATCGTTTTAGGGCGATTATCTTGACCTCATTGACAACCTTCGTCGGTCTAGTGCCTATTATTCTTGAGCGCAGCTTACAGGCGCAGATTGTGATCCCCATGGCGACCTCCCTCGCCTTCGGTATCCTGTTCTCGACTGTGGTGACCTTAATTCTGGTGCCTTTGTTGTACATCATACTCGATGATGCGAAACGCGTTGGAAGCCGCTTCTACCATTGGTGGTGGCGTCCAAAAACATCGCAGGAGATACATTTACATGCCAATGAGACCCACAAGGTGTCCTTAGACGCCTTTAATGAACCTGACTATAAACAGGATTAGTGGTCGTTCAGTCATCATAGTCACCCCATAAAAAGAGAGCCTAGGCTCTCTTTTTATGTCTGGCCCCCACTTAATAGGAAAGCGCATTGTGCGATCTAGGTGGCAGTTATCACACAGGGCATTAGTTACACTCAGCGTAAGTGATCGCCAAGATGCCAATGAAAATCGATAGTATGCCAAACTCACAGCCTGTCCGAATCAAGCCCGCTCCACTCAAAACCACAGAAACCCTAGCCAATGGCAACACAACGGCAGAAGTGTGCACCAATGAGACCTGCGCGACCGAAACCTTAGTCTACGATATTCGCAGGAGTCGTTATCTAAATATCACAGGACGTTGCACCCTGCGCTGCGCCTTCTGCCCTAAACATAATGGCAGTAAACAAATTCACGAGTATCAATTGGCATTGACCCACCAGCCTAAGCCGGAGGAAATCATCCCGCTATTAGGCAAAGTGGAAGACTTTGAGGAATATGTGTTCTGCGGCTATGGTGAACCAACGATGAACCTGCCGACACTGTTGGCCGTTGCCAAGGAAATCAAACGCCGTGGCGGGCGTGTGCGGGTCAATACCGATGGTTTAGGCAACCTAGTGCACAGACGTAACATTCTGCCCGAACTGGCCGAGTGCGTGGATGGCTTATCCATTTCCCTCAATGCCGACAATGAAGCCGCCTATAACCAACATTGCCGCCCCAAACTGGCAGGCTCCTACGCCGCTGTAAATGCCTTTATCGCCCTCGCCCCCCATTACATTGAGCGGGTACAAGTCTCGGCGATTGAGGGATTAGAAGGAGTCGACATCGATCTTTGCCGCGAACAAGTGCTCGCCGCTGGCTGCGAGTTTAAACATAGAGTCCTAGGCGCACTCGGCTAGCAGACAGGCTTGGTCTCCATTGGGTTGATTCACTGCTCGGGATAACACAGTCGCCGAGCAACTTGCCACTGTCGTAACATTTCATTCGTGTTAACATAGCCTAATTAACAGCTCATCAACCCAAAATCGGCCCATGCTGAAAAAGAATCCAAGCCTACACCCACTCGCGCCATTACGATCATTAACCCAAGGACTGCATTGGTCTCACCAACGCATGTTGGCTGTCGCGAGCCAGTTATCGATGCTGGTAATAGGTATGATTATTTTAACAAATTTAATCATAACCTTAGGTGAACGCCGCTTACAGGAAGAATGGGCAACCCAAAGATATAGCGAGTTGCAAACCATAGGCACACTGATCACCGACAAGGTTGCCTTCCAGCAATTTCGTACTCAGTTATTTGCCAAGGATGAGCTGCTCAAGCAGTACCTGAAAAATCCAACGGCCTCTTCTCAACAGAAATTACAGGAAAGCTGGCAGGAGCTGGTGCAGCATATTCCCGAACTTCTCGGAATTGCCCTGTTCGATCCCCAAGGCAATTATAAGTTTGCGACACCTTCAAACTTTAGTCAGGATGCGCTTCCCGCCGCCCTGTTAGGTTCGAGCCGTAATTTAGGTGGCAAAGAAGTCTTCACCTCGCCCTTAGAGTTTGTGCCCCTTAATGGCATGCTCGAACCCTATATGTATCAAATGACTTGGCTTGAAAAACCCGATCAAAGCGCTATGGGTTATCTCATTACCTATAACTCTATGGTACAGATGCTCGAAGCAATAAAACCTGCATTTTCAAGCAATAAATCGCCCATGCTAGTGCTGGATACCCAAGGTTTGCTCTACGCTGGCGTGAGCGATCTGGCCCCCTTAACTCATATTCCCGATACCTTAGGCGCCAGTTTGCGCCAGAGTTACCCCGCGCTGTGGCGGGAAATGTCGATGAGCAACTTTGGCCAGTTCCATGGTGAAGATGCGACCTTCGTGTATCTCAAAGTCGAGTTAACCAATCAGCCAGAACTGCGCCGTGAGTATTTTTTACTCTCCTATATTCGCAATGCCGATATCGCCTCCAAATTTTCCCAGTGGCAAAACATCGTCATCATTGCCTCGCTAATCCTAACCATGCTGGCCGCATGGGTTATCCTGCTGAGTCATATGTATCGACTACAGTATCGCTCGCGTCAATATAGCATCGATGTAGCAAACGCATTATTTAACAGTGATGTAGGCTTTATTCTCGCCAATGAGCAGGCACGGATTATCAGTGCCAACCCTAAGGCGGCCGAGGCGACTCAGGTGCCGCAGGATGAGCTCACAGACCGCAGCCTACAACGTGCGCTCAACCTCGATGATCTCACCTATACCCAAATGCTAGATCAAGTACACCGACAGGGTGAATGGACGGGCAAGCTGTCGCTGGACAATGAGAATGGCTCCAGACTTAGCGTCAGTGTGCGTCAGGCGCCAAGATTAGGGCGCGGTTTGCCTCACTTGTTAGTATCCCTCGAAGATATTAGCGCTATGCTCGATTGCCAGAATCAAGCCTTCTTAAGCGAATTACTCTGCGATACCACTGTTGCCACAGCGCTAACAGACGCCAATGGTAAGCTGATAAAAATCAATCCAGTATTCGACCAGTTAATGCAGCTTAATGGCGATTTAAACCATGATTTAGCCTCACTGCTCGCTAATGATTTGGGTAACCAGTGGCAGCGGATCACCGCCCAAATCAGCATGCAGGGCCAATGGCAAGGGCAGATCCTCTGCTCGCCTAATCTGCGCCATTCCAATTGTTTACAGGCCACCTTGAAGGGCCATGTGGCTTCTGACGGTGAGATTGACTACATCATCTGCACCTTAGAGCAAGCCGCCGATAGCCTAAGAGGCACCGAGCCGCGCAGCTTTGTACCGCACCGCAGCACCATTTTGCAGCATCTCACCGATTTAGAACGCTATTTTGCTTCGCTGTCGCCCCAAAGCCGCAATCACTCAAGTTTGCTGGTGATGGATATCAACCCAGAAGGCTTACTCAGCCATATGAGTGATATCGACCAACTCGAGACACGCCAGCAGGAAGTGGAAGTGCAGCTCTTGCTCGAAATCCCAACCCATTACCAAATCCTTCACTGGCAACTAGGTAAACTGTTGTTGTTACTGCCAGATACCGATGCTACGGCGGCGCATCACTTCGCACTCAATACCATTGAAAAGCTTAACAGCAATGGCTTAGGTGAAGGGATCAGCATAGGGATAGCGAGTTATCAGGAAGGACAAAGCCTAGAGCAATACCTCAGCAATGCCGAGCTGGCGCTCAAACGGGCGAAGCAGAATAACGATCAGAATATCGGCCAGGCCTTTACTCGCCACCAGCCTTAGCGGGCGGGTTAAAGGAATCGGGCAGCTTACTTTGGGTGATCTCGATAATGGCCGAGCGGTTCATGGTGATTTTATAGCGGGCGTATTCCGGCTCTTCACGGCCATCACGCAGCACTAAAATCAGATTCACTTGATAACGACGTTCGACCGACTCGTGACTGATCTTGCCCTCAAGTTCCTTATAAATCTTGGCCTTGCCCCGCTCTAAGTAGCGGGCAAAAGGCACAAAACTAAAGTTCACTTGCTCTTGTATCGTCGAATATCCCGCCTGAAACTCGCCATGGTTTACCCGAGTAGCAATCTTATAATGCAGGACTTCGGCATCGACCTTATTTTGGCTATGCCGTTGTTTTAGAATTTCGTTAACCTTTTCAGGCAAATCCTGTTGCCGCATAAATTCGAGCCAAACTAATTGTTTAGCGATCACCGACTGACTGGTGGTATCCCTTAAGATACGGCTCCAACGCGGCCGACCACGCTGAATAAAGCGCCAGAGAGCATTACGCACATCGTCCTTAAAGATTTCACGAAATCCGTAAATGACCGCCAACGTCAGCACCAATGCGATGGTAAAGCCGCTAAAGACGCCCTGCGCCTCGATGATAAGCGCCGATACCACCAACATAACCAACGCGGTCGCAAGTCCAGTCGTAAACTTTTTAAGGCCAATGCCTAAGGGTTTTAACTCTTCTTTGAGTACCACACCTTGCTGAATTAAGCGCCGTAATAACAGCATCTTATTAGAGATTCGGTTAGGATCTTGCTTGGTCTGCGCAGAGTTGTAGTTGTTGGCGTCGCGGTAAGCGCATTCGTTGCGGCATAGGGTCAGCACCCGTTCTTGGATGTCGGCAAAATCACTGGTGCGCGTGGCATGGGCGAGCACTTTTAACAGTTGCTGCTCGCAGAACCAGGAGAGATAGTTATCGGCATTCTCGAAATAGGATTTCCATTTAGGATCGCCCGGCTCATTGCGACGAAACTTTTTCAGCAGTTGCGTCACTTGCTCGCACAGCTCATCGAGCGCCAGATAGAAGTGTTCCACATCGGCGATGCGATTGAGTTCTTTGACATCGTTTTCAACCGCGACGGCAAACTGGTAGGCAAACAGGTTTAAGTACAGCCGGAATTCTTCCACCGTGCGACGGTTCATACTGGCAAAACGTCCTTGCACCAGTGGCAAGTGCAACCCTTCGGAGTAATAAGATCGACGACCGACAATAGAGCTGTGGTAGTACTCCTCCTCATTTAAGGTGTGCGCGCCTATGCCCATTTCCTTTGGTAAAAAGAAATAGAGATCGAGCTGACGATTATCGCCCTTTTCCATCTGATGGCTGAACTTAATCGACAGGGATTCTTCTTGTTTGACACGTATCTTAAACACAACAACCTTATGATTGAGATGGAAGAGTCGGCATTAACACCATGGAAAATATAATCTAAACCGAAAGCGCGGCAAATTCACTGATTAAATTCGGCTATTGACGATTCTACAGCCACAAACGGTGTTACTCGGCTGAAACAAGACAACCGCGTAGTCTTGGTTGGCATCGCTGTCTAACACTTCAATACTGAGATTGTGTCGACCAGACTCACTAAAGTGCAAACTGCTGATGTAAGAAAGGTACTTCATGTGCTCGGGCCAATACTTTTTATCGACGTCTTCGGACTCAGTCTTGGTTTTGACCGATACATTGTAGGTCATGCGGTTTAGCTCCATGCTCTTGACCTCGCCCTGCATCAGAATCGCCCCCGCACTCGAGCCATCGAGGTTAAAGTAGCGATAATTGATCTGTGCATTGCCAGCCGAGATCAGTACATCAACCAATAGATAAAATTTACCATCGTCCACTTGCTGAGTATGGCGGTCAAAAAGCTCGGAGCTGCAATTTAAGATCACCGCCTTATTGGAGACAGATTGCAGATAAATCACCCCACAGGCCACGATAAGCGCCGAGAGTATGGTCAGATTTATCGTCCACTTGAGCCACTTAGCCACAGATCCCGACCTCCAGCAGCCAGTTTGCATCGATAAATTCCTTCGGTCGTCTAAAGTCGCTGATCTTCAAGTTACGGATCACCGATTGCCCGAGTTTGTAACCCCGCATAGTAATGTTGAGCACCTGTTTATCGTGGGAGAGCGAGGAGTACACTTCGGACCAATCACTGTGGCCGCAGCGACTCAGCCCTTGGCCCAAGCGGTCGCCTAACTCAAACAATAGGGTGTTGTTGGTTTTCGAATTGGCATACAAATGCAGCCGAATATGTTGCCCCGAGGCTAAGGGCAAATCGGTAGAGAGCAAAGGTTGAGTCGGTACGCTGTGGTCGATTCGGCTAAGATAAAAGCCTGAAATCGCGAGCATAAATCCAAAAACCAGCAACACACTCCACCAAGGTAAGGATTGCAGCCTAGGATAACGTAAGCTTTTAAACCTTTGTCCTTGGGTGCTGTGCAGCAGATAGCCCTGACCTTTGACGGTTTCAATCAGCCCCTCATATTGGGGCCCGAGGAAGGAGCGGATCATAAAGACCGCCCGCGCTAACGAAGTGTCAGTAAGAGGAGGATGCGCCCCATCGCCAGTCTTCAGCTCATGCTTGGAGACCAGTTTGCCTTGATGTTCAACCAACAGGCTCAACACTTGCAACTCGGCACGGGGAAGGTGCCAAGATTCATCACGAGCCTGTTCGACAAGTAAGCCACGCTCACGGTCAAACCAACAGCCCCCCACCTGCATAACTCAAACTCCAACCTGTAAAATCATCGAATTAAGTCTATGCAAGCCTGCTAATGATTACTGTGATCCCGTTAACCCAAGGCGGTAAATAGTTAAATTTCGTGAACCAGCCCGCAAGCGGATCGCCATAAAACAAAAATCTGCGTTAGCTCACAGCGATAAATGCCATTTGCAGCGGCTTAGCTTGGTGATAAATCCGCATAAATTTACATAAATGCCACAAATAATGTGCGTTGATGCACATTGAAATCGAACATATCCACAAAACCACTTCGCGAGCATCGGCTAAAACGATTGTTCTTCTCCCACCGCCAGCGATTTGGGGAGACCAAATATCCCCGGCCGCAAATCACACTATTTATTGCTGCAGTTTCTAGAATGATGCCATCAACCAATGGTTACTGATTGATAAATAAAAGTAATTAATAAAAGAGGATATTCATGATGAGCATTAATCGACGCCAAGCATTAACTCGCATTATCGGTATCAGCACGGCGGCTGCGGGCGCAACTTTAATGGGGACGTCAGCATTTGCGGCGACCAATGCCGACGGTCAATATCAATTAGCCCTCGGGGAAAAACTCAAATATGTGCCACTCGATGCCATGGCGACCGCAAAACTCGCCTACGAGACAGGTGGCGGCTGTATGCACCAAGTGTTTCATTCGGTTATCACTATGCTAGCGCAATCTAATAGTGCCGATGCCGATAAATTTAAAACCATCCCCACCGCTCTGGCGGGTTATGGTTTTGCCGGGGTCACAGGCCAAGGCACACTTTGCGGCAACCTCAACGCCATCGGCATGTTAGTCAACATCTTAGATGATATTAACGGCCAGAATAGCGCGGTGATTGCCAATGCCTTCCGCTATTATGAAAACACCACCTTGCCACTATCGACCCCCGAATTCGTCGCAGGTATAGGTTCAACCGCAGAAAAAACCGCGCTCGTAGGCAGCTCATCGAAGGCGATGAGCGTATTGTGCCACTCTTCTATCAGTAACTGGTCACGGGCCTCGGGCCTGCCTTTCGCCAAGAAAGGTGAGCGCTGCTATCGCCTATCTGCCTCTATGGCCTATTACTTGGTTGAACTGCTAAACCGTGCCTATCAGGGCGAGAATATTGGCGCCCTGCCCGGCAGTAAACCCTCACTCGAAGCGCAGGATTGCCAAGTCTGCCACGGCAGCACCAGCACCTTAGGTTCGGCGGCAAGTGTTAAAACCGATATGGAATGCACCACGTGCCACACTGGCCACTTCAATTAAGGAGGCAGTGATGAAATACCCATTACTCGCATTAACCCTAGGTACACTCGTCCTTGTCGGCTGTGGTAGTGACGATGATAAATCCGAGGAGGTCACACCTCCGCCGCCACCGCCGCCGGTAGAAACCACGGTGAGTATCGATGAGGCCAGCCAGATTAATCTGGCGGTAGAACAGTTTGACCCCAATACCGGCAGCTTAGTCTTCTCATTAACCGATGCTAACCAGGCGGCCATTACCGCCGCCAAGAGCTATGACATTTATTACTTTGGTTTCCCTAATAAGGATAAAGCCTCGGCCAATCCTAAGGCATGGAAGCGCTGGCATGTCACCCAAAGCTATCGTTGTCAGAGCCAAGGGGAATGTACGGGTCAGCTGACCGAAGTAAAGAATGGCCAATATCAGTTTGAAATCGCGGGTCTCGATTGGCAGCAACAAGACCCAAGCGGCGCCGTGTCCCAAATCAAGGTCGCCATTCAGATTTATGGTGCTAAAGCCAATAATGGACTGACATTAGTCCAAGTCTCACCGCAGTAATCCCATCATCGCGCCCAAAAAAAGGCATCCAATTGGATGCCTTTTCTACGTCTTAATAATGCTATTTGCTCTGGCAAGCCCACAAATGACCGCTGGGATAAAACTTGATCAGCACGTAATTGTTTAAGGGTTCCATGTCCACAATCTGCATATCAAAACTCATTCCACCCTGCTCAAATAAGGCCTTACGGGATTTTTGCACTTCCGCACGCATTAACTCCGGTACCTCGGTTTGCAACAAATCCATTTTTAAATTGGCCTGATCTAAGTTGAGCTTATAGGTCATAGTGCCAGGCGCTAAGGCGCTGACTCTTCCCTCATAAATCAAGGCGGCGATATCCTGGCCATTCTGCCCATAGCGGTAACTTAACTTGGCGTGATTAGCCGCAATCTTCACATCCAGTGCCAAACTTTGGCTGTACGTGGGAAAAGACTCCGCCTTAAAAGGCGCCTCATACAACTTGGCGCGGCAACTCAAATTTAACTGTTTGCTGTTAAACGTCATCGCATAGGCGCCCAAACCTATGCCGACTAACACCAGCACTATGGCAATCACATGCCAGAGGCGAAGTCGGCGGTTGTGGTTTTTTATCCCTGTCAGTTTAAGCACAGATCCCCACTCTTTTTAGCCATAACTCATCAATCACATCGACATTGAAGTTTTCCGACATCATTTTGATGGTTTCGAAATTTAAGCCATCGGCATCCTTATTCTTCAGCACAAGACTCACAAACCTTTGATCCGTCGAAATAGTCGCCGCAATGGATTGCCACGGAAACACCGCACAAGCCGACACTTGTTCGACAAAATGGTCGACTAAGGGCCGCATCGAATGGTCCGACGGCTGACCTGTATAGAATTGAATTTCCGAATAATGCCCATCGTGCGTCGGCAACTGCTTCGCATAATTCGGCGCAATGCTAGTGGGATGCGTGATATGAGAGCCTACCCACAACAACATAGCTAGGGTCATAAGGGTAAGCAGCATAAACTGCGGCATACTCAGTTTGAACAGAGGCGAGTTCAGCGCGGTACGTGAATGTTTTCGGGGCGTGGCGTAAAGGATATAGCCTTGATTGGCGATACTCACCAACAGATGAGCGGCGTCGTCACCGAGAAATAACCGTAAGCGGCGAATAGTACTATTGAGCAAGTCATCGGCGCGCATCGATAACTTAAGATGGGGCGTAATCGATTGCAGCAACTCCATGCGTGAGACCACTTTGCCACGCTGCGCACTCAAGAGTGAAAGCGCTTGGAATTCATCCGCACTCAATAACCAGCTACGTCCTGAGGCTGCATCGACCAGCACTTGTTCCTGTGCACTAAACCAACAAGTGCCTATTTGCATCTCGGCCCCTTTCACTATTTGATGTGGGGCCGAGTATACAATTTGAACGAAAACAGCGCAGTATTCTTAACGCCACCTAACAGAACCAGATGAATAATCTGTGAAATGCATCAATAAAACATTTAATGCTAAATACAAACGCAGTTACATTCTGTTTCGGTTGTTTTTAGAACATTGCAGCATTGATCCACATATGTACTAAAATGCTGGCGATATAGCCTAGGGCGATCACAGGTGTCCAACGTAAATGGGCGCCAAAGGTGTAAATCCCCCTCGCCTGTCCCATCAATGCCACCCCTGCCGCACTGCCGATGGACAACAAACTGCCACCAACGCCCGCGGTTAAGGTCACCAGTAACCATTGGCCTAAGGCCATCTCAGGGTTCATGGTCAACACGGCGAACATCACCGGAATATTATCGACAACCGAAGACAACAGACCGATAGCCACGTTGGCATAGGTCGCATCCCAGTGGGAATACATCGCCTCAGACACTAGGCTCAAATACCCCATAAAGCCAAGGCCGCCGACACACAACACCACACCGTAGAAGAACAGTAAGGTATCCCATTCGGCACGGGAGATCCGGCTAAACACATCGAAGGGCACCACACTGCCGAGTTGTTGTAGGCGTCGCTCATCGCGGCGTAACTCCGCCTTCGCGCGTTCACGGGCAACGGATTTATCGAAGGTCTTACGCAGGTAGTAACCGAAGAACTGTAGGAAGCCTAGACCCGTCATCATCCCAAGGACCGGCGGCATGCCGAAGAAGGAATGCGCGCATACCGCCGTCGCAATGGTCAGCAGGAATAACGCCACGATACGTTTCGCGCCAGGTTTAGTGTACACCTGCTCTTTTTCAGGCTCGGGCACATAACTTGGGATAAACACGCTCATGATGGCCGCGGGTAAGGCAAAGTTAACCAAGGCGGGAATAAACAGATGGAAGAAGTCCGCAAAGTGCACTAAGCCCTTTTGCCACACCATCAGGGTGGTGATATCGCCAAAGGGGCTAAAGGCACCGCCCGCATTCGCTGCGACCACAATGTTAATACACGCCAGTGTAATAAATTTGCGCTGACCAGCGCCCACTTTCATCACCACGGCGCACATCAAGAGCGCCGTGGTTAAGTTATCGGCCACCGGCGAGATGAAGAACGCCATAAACCCGGTCAGCCAGAACACGGTTCGCAGGCTAAACCCCCGTCCGACTAACCAACCGCGGATCGCATCGAATAAGTTACGCTCCTCCATGGCGTTGATATAAGTCATCGCCACTAAGAGGAAAAGTAATAACTCGGCGTATTCCAGTAGATTGTGCTTAAAGGCCGCCTCGGAAACCTCCGACATGCCATTTTGCACATACACAAAACCTATCATGCCCCAAATAATGCCGGCTGCGACCAATACGGGTTTGGATTTACGCAGGTGCAGCGCCTCTTCGGCCATCACCAAAATATAGGCGAGAACGAAGACGCATACGGCAATATACCCCACTGATGCAGCGGTTAAATCGAGCCGTTCTGTTCCTTCGGTCATTGCCCAAACTGCTGGTGAGAATCCGCTCAATATTGCAACGCAGAATAGGCTAGATAGCACCACTCCACTGTTTTTAAACCACTGTTGTAATTTCATCAAAGTTGATCTCTGCAAGGGAAATTAGTTCGAAAATTACCATAGCTCGGGCGGTGTAAATTTTGATAAAACGCAACTTTCTATGTATTTCCCGATAACTAAAGGCGCTTACAACATTAATTTTTGTATAACTACAGACACAACTAATAAAGAATTAACTAACTTTGTTTCAAGTTAGTCCAAAAACAGCCAATAAAAAAGCACCTCTCGGTGCTTTTTTATTGATATCAATCACATTGATTAGAACGAATAGAGCAAGGTCATATTCGTTTCGGTATCAGTGCTCTTTTTATCGTCCAGTGGCTCACTGTTGTAGCGCACAATAATCGCAAACTTCATCGCCAAGGCGCCAATGATATTGGCCGTGAGCGAGGTTTCTGAACGCGCATCCAATTTATCGCCATAGTCGGCCACAAAACGTTGCTGGAATTTTGAGGTTTCTGTGATTTCAGTTTCGAAGTTGATCACACCGTGGGCAACCACACTGTCATTCGAATCTGTGCCTTCTAACAGCGCTTGCTCTGAATCGAGGCGCTGATAGATGTAACCGGGACCGATTTCCACATCTAAAAATGTTTTGCTGGTGTCATAGAGTCTGTGACCATAACCCGCGGCCCCAGAGGCTGTATAGTCATAACCGGTAAAAGGGTCAACTTCATAGTTAGCGTTGGCAAACAGATAGCTGCGATCTGTCATTTTATAGTTACCCTGTGCGCCCGCTAAATAACGCTTAGCGGTCACTTCACCCGTATCTTCTTTATACAAACCTTCTAAAAGATATTGGTTTTCCCAGTCACCCAATTCATGTTTAAGGCTTAAGCGACCCTTATAGGATGAGGTATCGGTGTTACCTGTGGTTAAGGTTGCACCTAACTCGGCTTCGCCTGCGAATGTCCTATCGCCTTTAACAAAATCGGCTCCCGCATTCGCCATAAATGGTGCCGTCATTAATAGTGCTGCGGTCAGTACTTTCTTCATGTTTATCCGTTCCCGTTCCGTTTAATCCCCTAAAAATCATGGCAATACTAACATTTACGATTAAAAAATGAAAATTCAACGGTTTTTTGCATAAAAAAGCCCGCACTTTGGCGGGCTTTTTAGAGCAGTATTTAAGGCTTAGAGATTGATCTTAGGATCTAATGCGCCTGACTGATAAGCTTTGTACATTGCTTGTAAAGACAATGGCTTAATCTTAGAAGCTTGACCCGCACAACCGAAAGCTTCGTAGCGAACAGTACAGATGTCTGCCATCGCTTCCATAGAGGCTTTCAGGAACTTACGAGGGTCGAACTCGCTTGGATGTTCGGCCAAGTATTTACGTACCGCACCGGTAGATGCTAAGCGCAAATCGGTATCGATGTTCACTTTACGCACGCCGTGTTTGATACCTTCAACGATTTCTTCTAATGGCACGCCGTAAGTTTCAGGAATTTGACCACCGTATTGGTTGATGATCTGTAACCATTCCTGTGGCACTGAAGAAGAACCGTGCATCACTAAGTGAGTGTTAGGAATGCGGGCATGGATTTCTTTGATGCGGTCGATACGCAGTACATCACCCGTTGGTTTACGGCTGAACTTGTATGCACCGTGGCTAGTACCAATCGCAATCGCCAGCGCGTCAACATGGGTATCAGCAACGAAGCGAGCCGCTTCTTCTGGGCTGGTCAGCAGTTGGTCGTGGCTTAATACGCCTTCTGCACCCACACCGTCTTCTTCACCGGCAGTACCGGTTTCTAAGCTGCCTAAACAACCGATTTCCCCCTCTACAGACACACCACACGCGTGGGCGAATGCAACAGTTCTGCGAGTCACATCAACGTTGTACTCGTAAGAAGCTGGGGTTTTACCGTCGGCCATTAATGAACCGTCCATCATGACTGATGACATACCTAATTGGATAGAACGCTGACAGATGTCAGGATCGGTACCATGGTCTTGGTGAATACAGACAGGGATATCAGGATACTGCTCAAGTGCAGCCGTCATCAGGTATTTTAAGAATTGTGGACGCGCATATTTACGTGCACCCGCAGAGGCTTGCACGATAACTGGGCTGTCTGTAGCTTCTGCGGCCTGCATGATGGCGCGCATTTGCTCAAGGTTGTTTACGTTGAACGCTGGCACACCGTATCCATGCTCTGCCGCGTGATCGAGTAGTTGTCGTAGGGAAATTAACGCCATTTTTTAACTCCAATAATAGGGTGACTGTCACATCGACGTTAGGTCACCGAGGTCGCTATCGTTTGGATGGATTTTTATGCTCAATCACTCAAGAACAGGTTAATGCTCTTAAGAGAATGAGCGGTTTTTTATAATTTTTTATCAAGCTTTAGTGCCATCGCAGCACCCTGCCGCGATGGCGCAATACCTAACTCAATATTAGGCACCGCGTTGTTTTAGCATAGCTACAGCGGGTAACTCTTTACCTTCTAAAAACTCAAGGAAAGCGCCACCGCCAGTAGAAATGTAAGAGACTTTATCGGCGATATCATACTTGTCGACCGCCGCTAAGGTGTCACCACCGCCCGCGATAGAGAAGGCTTTAGAATCAGCGATAGCTTGTGCGATACGCTTAGTGCCTTCACCGAATTGGTCGAATTCGAACACGCCCACAGGGCCGTTCCATACGATAGTGCCAGCAGACTCGATGATTTTCGCTAAGGCTTCGGCGCTGTCGGGACCGATGTCGAAAATCATGTCGCTATCGGCTACTTCGTTGACCGCTTTTAAGGTCGCAGCAGCTGTAGGGCTAAACTCACCCGCAACAACTACATCGGTAGGCACAGGAATGTCGCCACCGCGGCTTTGGGCGTTTGCCACTAAGCGCTTAGCTTCATCAATTAAATCCGCTTCGTATAAGGATTTACCTACATTGTGGCCCGCCGCAGCGATAAAGGTGTTGGCGATACCACCGCCAACGACTAACTGGTCCACAATACCAGATAAGCTTTCTAATACGGTCAGCTTAGTCGACACTTTAGAACCGCCAACGATGGCCACTAATGGGCGCGCTGGGTTGTCTAAGGCTTTGCCTAACGCTTCTAATTCTTGCGCTAATAATGGACCAGCACAGGCGATAGGAGCGTGTAAGCCAACACCATTGGTTGACGCTTCTGCGCGGTGAGCGGTGCCGAAGGCATCCATCACATACACATCACATAAGGCTGCCATTTTCTTTGACAGGGCTTCGTCGTTTTTCTTCTCGCCTTTGTTAAAGCGAACGTTTTCAAACACAACCACTTCGCCTACCGCGACTTCAACGCCGTCTAAATAGTCGGTCGCTAAACGGACGGTGCAAGACAGAGCTTTAGCCAAGTAATCGACCACAGGTTGCATGGAGAATTCGCTGTTGTATTCACCTTCGGTTGGACGACCTAAGTGAGACATCACCATTACCGCTGCGCCTTTGGCAAGGGCTAATTCGATAGTGGGAAGAGAGGCGCGAAGACGTGCATCACTAGTGACGACGCCGTTGCTGACTGGCACATTGAGATCTTCACGAATAAGCACTCGCTTACCTTGGAGATCTAAATCTGACATATTGATAATTGCCATGGTAACGCTTCCTTTTATAATCAAAAAAACAAACTGGTTTTGCATCAATCGGTTAGCTTAGATAGCTACTCGGCACTCGACATCCCGTCGAATTGGCCACTAGGCTTAACCCATTGGTATAAATTCTTATCTTCAGCTTTGTTTAGCTGCAATCATCGCCAAACTGGTATCTAGCATACGATTTGCAAAGCCCCACTCGTTATCGCACCACAGCAACAGTTTAACCAACTGCCCTGCGCTCACCCGAGTTTGGGTGCCATCGACAATACTTGAGCGCGGATCATGGTTAAAATCACAGGATACGAGCGGCTCATCAGTATAGCCTAAGATACCGTTAAATCGTCCATTGGCGGCCAATTCTAACACTTGATTGACGGTCGCAATATCCACTGTTTTATCTAATGTTACCGAAAGATCGATAGCGGTAACGTTGATCGTGGGAACGCGCACCGAAATCGCCTCAAACTTGTCTTTCATGTGCGGCAAAATTCGCTCGATGCCGCGTGCAAGTTTAGTGTCGACTGGGATGATAGACTGGCCCGCAGCTCGGGTGCGGCGTAAGTCATCATGATAAGCATCAATCACTTGCTGATCGTTCATCGCCGAATGGATAGTGGTAATCGCGCCACTTTTCACACCAAAGTGTTTATCCAGTACATCGATAACGGGCACGATACAGTTGGTCGTACAAGAGGCGTTGGAGACCACGGTATGCTCGGCGCGCAGTAAGTCTTGGTTCACACCGTAAACGATAGTGCCATCAACATCGGCAGAAGAAGGGTGACTGATTAAGACCTGTTTGGCGCCTGCGTGGATATGGGCCTCGCAGCTGTTGCGATCTAAGATGGCGCCAGTCGCTTCATAGACGATATCGATATCCATCTCGTGCCAAGGCAACTTAGCAGGATCCGGTTCATGGAGAATTTTGATGACGTCATCGCCGATCAGCATCTGATCATCGACTAATTTGACTCTGGGCTGAAACCGACCGTGGGTAGTGTCGTACTGGGTCAGGTGAACAATGGCTTCGGGCTTAGCCAACTCGTTGATTGCGACAATTTGTATTTGCTGACGTTTTCCGGACTCATATAAAGCGCGAAGAATTGAGCGGCCAATACGACCATAACCATTGATTGCGACTCGGATCATTGAGGTCTTTATTTCCTCTTAACAATACTGCATATACAAAAACGGCCTGCAAACGATTGCAGGCCGCATTATACAGATTAACCTTTCAAAAGTTTAACCTTTTGTCGGTAATCTCATCACCTAAGCGATTAGCCTAGTGATTTTGCAGCATTCAGCACATTTTCAACGGTGAAACCGAAGTGCTTCAGCAGCACGTTGCCTGGCGCAGACTCACCGAAAGTGGTCATGCCAACAACAGTGCCTTCGAAACCAACATACTTGTACCAGAAGTCAGTATGGGCCGCTTCGATAGCGATACGCTTAGTCACAGCTTTTGGCAGTACAGATTCTTTGTAAGCGGCATCTTGCTTATCAAACTCAGTGTTTGATGGCATAGAAACAACGCGAACTTGTTTGCCTTGTTCGGTCAGCGCAGCTGCAGCTTCTACCGCTAATTGCACTTCACTACCGGTCGCAATCAGGATGTACTCAGGCGTACCTGCACAGTCTTGCAGTACGTAAGCGCCTTTTGCCACATTCGCTAATTGCTCAGCAGTACGTACTTGAGCCTTCAGGTTTTGACGGCTGAATACTAGCGATGTTGGTGCATGACGACGTTCGATAGCCGCTTTCCAAGCCACTGCGGTTTCAGCCGCGTCACATGGACGCCATACCGCCATGTTTGGCGTCATACGCAGGTTAGCTAATTGCTCAACTGGTTGGTGAGTTGGACCATCTTCACCTTGACCGATAGAGTCATGGGTATAAACGAAGATGTTTTGAATGCCCATCAGCGCAGACATACGTACTGCGTTACGTGCGTATTCCATGAACATCATGAAAGTCGCGCCGTAGTTGATGAAACCACCGTGGAGTGACACACCGTTCATGATGCCGCTCATACCGAACTCACGCACACCGTAGTACACGTAGTTACCCGCTGGATCTTCTTGAATACCTTTAGAACCTGCCCACAGGGTCAGGTTAGAACCCGCTAAGTCAGCACTGCCGCCTAACAGTTCAGGCAGAACTGCACCGAAGGCTGCAATCGCGTTTTGTGACGCTTTACGGCTCGCAATGCCTTCGCCTTTCGCTTGGCATTCTTGGATAAAGGCTTGTGCTTTGGCTTCAAAATCTGCTGGTAATTCACCTTTCAGAACACGGCGCTCGTATTCGGCAGCCAGTTCTGGGTAAGCTTTCGCGTAAGCGGCAAACTTGTCGTTCCATGCGGCTTCACGGGCGTTACCGGCTTCTTTAGCATCCCAACCTGCGTATACGTCGGCAGGGATTTCGAATGGCGCATGTGACCAGCCTAAGAATTCACGGGCCGCTGCGATTTCGGCATCACCTAATGGTGCGCCGTGGCAATCGTGGCTACCAGATTTGTTTGGAGAACCAAAACCGATAATGGTTTTGCAGCAGATCATGGTTGGCTTGTCGGTCACCGCTTTTGCCGCTTCGATAGCCGCGCGAATCGCATCGCTATCGTGACCATCAACGTTAGCAATCACATGCCAGCCGTATGATTCGAAACGTTTTGGCGTGTCATCGGTAAACCAGCCTTCAACATGACCGTCGATAGAGATGCCGTTGTCATCCCAAAATGCGATCAGTTTGCCTAGGCCTAAGGTACCAGCAAGAGAACAAGCCTCGTGGGAAATACCTTCCATCAAGCAGCCATCGCCGAGGAAGCAGTAAGTGTAGTGGTCAACAATCTCGTGACCTTCACGGTTAAACTGTGCCGCTAAGGTTTTTTCTGCAATCGCCATACCCACAGCGTTGCTGATCCCCGCCCCTAATGGGCCAGTGGTGGTTTCAACACCTGGGGTGTAACCGTATTCTGGGTGACCCGGAGTTTTTGAATGTAACTGACGGAATTGCTTCAGTTCATCGATAGGCAGGTCGTAGCCAGTCAGGTGTAATAAAGAGTAGATCAGCATAGATCCGTGACCGTTAGAGAGGATAAAACGATCTCTATCTACCCATTTCGGATTGTTCGGATTGTGCTTAAGGAAATCATTCCACAGCACTTCAGCAATATCTGCCATGCCCATTGGGGCGCCAGGGTGGCCTGAGTTTGCTTTTTGAACTGCATCCATACTTAACGCACGGATTGCGTTGGCGAGTACTTTACGGGAAGACATGCTCTCTCCTGCTTAATTTGTGGGGTCTAGCGGGCAATTTGGACGCATATTTTCCCCTACATAGCGAAGCGACGCAAACGAAAATTGCATTCCAATGCCCAGTCTGGTGGATTACACCTTTGAAGGTTTAGGCTAATTTCATCTTAAAACACATTAAACATATTTGTAATACAATAACTCAAATATGTTATATCCTTTATTACATTGCCCCCATAGCGATAAGGCTACAACCTTAGTTTTAGCCCAATTTAGCGGCGATTTACGTAACTCACATTGGTCAAAAACCACATACTGCTATCAATTCATTTAGTTAGAACAGGAACTCAAAACCTATAAACGCTCCCCGATTTGGGGCTTACCTCACTTTACACACAAATATTTAGTTTAGGGGGTGTCAACTAAGGGAAATTCCACTAAAATAGCCGTCTAGATGTAGATGCTTCTACACGTTTGATTGCTAACGACGAGATTTTCCTACTATGGCAAAGCACTTGTTTACTTCTGAGTCGGTCTCAGAAGGTCATCCCGATAAGATTGCAGATCAGATTTCTGATGCTGTGCTAGATGCGATTCTAGCCCAAGATCCTAAAGCACGTGTTGCGTGCGAAACCTATGTCAAAACTGGCATGGTATTAGTAGGTGGCGAAGTGACCACCTCTGCCTGGGTTGATATTGAAGAACTAACCCGTAAAACGGTTCGTGAAATTGGTTATGTCCATTCAGATATGGGCTTCGATGCCGATTCTTGCGCAGTATTAAATGCGATTGGTAAACAGTCTCCAGACATCAACCAAGGTGTTGACCGTGCCGATCCCAAAGAGCAAGGTGCCGGCGACCAAGGTTTAATGTTTGGTTATGCCAGCAACGAAACCGACATTCTGATGCCAGCGCCTATCACTTATGCCCACGCATTAGTGAAGCGTCAATCAGAAGTGCGTAAAGATGGCACTCTGCCATGGTTACGTCCAGATGCGAAAAGCCAAGTCACCTTCGCTTACGAAGACAACAAGATTGTTGGTATCGATGCGATCGTACTGTCTACCCAACACAGCCCTGATATCGCCCAAGCGGATCTGATCGAAGGCGTGATGGAAACCATCATCAAGCCAGTTCTGCCAGCACAATGGCTTAACAAAGACACTAAATACTTCATCAACCCAACTGGCCGTTTCGTTATCGGTGGTCCAATGGGTGACTGTGGTTTAACCGGTCGTAAGATCATCGTAGATACCTACGGTGGTATGGCGCGTCACGGTGGTGGTGCTTTCTCTGGTAAAGACCCATCAAAAGTTGACCGTAGTGCGGCCTATGCTGCCCGTTACGTAGCGAAAAACATCGTAGCTGCAGGTCTGGCAGATCGTTGTGAGATCCAAGTGTCTTACGCTATTGGTGTGGCTGAACCTACTTCTATCAGCGTTGAGACCTTCGGTACAGGTAAAGTGTCAGAAGAAGTCTTAATCAAGTTAGTCCGTCAACACTTCGACCTGCGCCCATACGGCCTGACTGAAATGTTGAACCTAGCTCGCCCAATCTATCAAGCAACCGCCGCTTATGGTCACTTTGGCCGTAACGAGTTCCCATGGGAAGCGACGGATAAAGCTGACGCACTGCGCGCCGATGCAGGTCTATAATCTGCATTAAGCTCACGCTTTCGCACGAAAAAACCGCCTAAGGGCGGTTTTTTTATGCTTAGGATGTATTGCCTAACTCCATTCCCCTCAGCAAGATGGCTTTCATTGTAGGCAAAAGGCAGAGACTCAATGAAGCCGTTAATCGCACAACTCCAATACTGTTCTTGGGCGACCAAGGTGGGCCATCTCGAGCCCATGGCCAACACCTTAGGCAGCCTAGAAGACATCGCCACTTGCCTTAAAAGGGATCCCGACCGTTTTTTCGAACCGCCCTACACTGAACCCTATGAAAGCTTATGTGTTAGCGACCATCAACAAGCCGACAGTTTAAAGCCCCAAGTCTCTAGCGAAATCGTTGCTCAAATCGCGAAAACCGCCTATCTGGAAACGTGGAAAATAATGCCCGTTGCCGAAATTTGCGCACTAGTCGCAGATGATGCCGATACCTTAGCCACCTTATTGTTAGCCGAAGTCACGCTATGTGACTTCACACAAGAACGTTTAGCCTGGTACTTGCAGGGACGGCTTCCTTTTGGCTATCAAGGAAATTACCCGACGGGGAAATGGTTAATCCTGTAATCCGGATTAACAGTGGTCAAAGTGGGCGTTTTGCATACACAAGAGGTTTATCTGCGCGGCGGATAACAGTGCACAGTCTTGCACGCCGATTATCCTTGCGCCCTTAACGGTCTCAGGCGCTAAACGGACGATAGCCGCGCTGTATGCATTGGTTTTGCCACAATCGAGCCAACAATCTTCAATCTGCAGCCAATAATGGGGGCGACTGTCGTCGCAATCGACTTCAAATCCACGGGCTTCACATTGCTGCAACGCACACTCGGATAGCAAGACTCGCAAATTATCCCAAGCCGACAAGCTCACATTGGCGTATGTCGTCAGCAGGGTGCTGACTAAAGTATTAGTCACTATTTCTCTCCAACCAAAAGGCTTTGGCCTCGGGGCCTGGCATCGCTTTGGCGTATAACCAGCCCTGCACATAACCCACACCCGCCTCTTTGACAAACTCGGCCTCGGCGGGCGTTTCAACCCCTTCGGCAATCAAACTAAAGCCTAAACTATTACAAAGCTTACAGATTTGTAGGTACAAAGTCCGCCCTTTAGGCTCATTGGTATTCGCCAGAATACTGCGGTCGAGCTTAATCCCATCGACATTGATCCGACTCAGTAAACTTAAACTCGAAAACCCAGTACCGAAATCATCTAATAAGAAGCGAAAGCCATATTGTTTAAGCTGCCTCATGCTGCTATCGATGCGATTCAAATCTAACATAAAGGCCGATTCTAACATCTCAATCTCGACTCGGTCGGCAACGCTGCCTAATCTTTCGTGCAACGTCGCGAGCAACTGGGGATCGGTAATATTGTTTGGGTCGATATTGATGCTCACCTTAGGCAAAAAGCCTTCTAATTCCCAGCGGGCCAGATCCTCTGCCACCGTATTTATTACAAAACGGTCGATGATGTGGGAATACCCCGCTCGTTGAAAGGCATCAATAAAGTAAGGTCCCTTCAAGTGACCATGTTCATCCTTCAATCGTATAAGCGCCTCAAACCCCACTACATGGTCACTGCTGAGGGCAATTTTTGGCTGATAATGCAGCTGTAACTCCCCAGCCAAGACTTCTTTAATGGTCTTCTCGAGGTTTAATTCAGCTTTTAGTGATTCAGACTGCTGCTGTGAGTAATGCTGCTCGGTCATACGGTCAATATCCGCCTGAAACTGCACGCGTTTGATTAACTCGCTATCAAACTCATAGTGCTCAGACATCAAGGAGAAACGCCGCACAAAGGGAAGATAAATCAACACCCCAAGGCCGATTAAAAACACTTGAAAAAACACCGCGCTCAAATGGCCGCTGGCAATGTAAGCGTTTAGCAGTGGCGGCGTGATCCAAGGAAAGCTTTGTCCCTCAAAACTCAAGATCCCAGCATGGATAGCACTGTAAGCTAAGATGAAATTAATCAACGGCGACAGAATAAACGGCACTAATAAACGTGGATTAAAGATAATGGGGAGGCCATAGATCAAAATCTCGTTGATGTTAAAAATCGCAAAGGGCGTGGCAATTTTAGCAATATGCCGAGTGGCGCTATCTTTGGCACCGATAAAAATGGCAATGATTAAGGATAGGGTGGCGCCACTACCGCCATAGATAATAAACAAGTCCATAAACTGGCTCGCAGTCAGGTGCGGCACCAATTCCATTAAGCCATTATCGACACCAATCAGCAGCAGATAGGCATTATCGCCATGCACCCCAAAACACCAAAGTACATGGGTGATTAGGATCCGCATAAACAATTGCACGCCAAGACTCGCCTGCTGTAGTGCATCGATGAATGGGGCAAACAACCATTCTAAAAAGATAGAGGCTTCAGCAACGATGGCGAACAGGCCAATAAAGCCGATTACTATGGGGAAAAATAAGTTTAAGTGCAGCTTTAAGTAACGGCTAAGAGCCTTTGCCCTAATAAAGGTTAATCCGTTCCAAGCGGTTAAAAATCGTAATAAATAGGCTGAAATAATCGGTAAAACCGCAATCCTAGGATCCGCTAAAATAGCGCGCACATAATCGAGATTAAATACATTCCCCGTATCTTGGGCATTAATCGCGAGCAAAAGACTCAGCGACAAAGAACACACCACAATCGCCGATAACTGTAAATATTTAGCAAAGTGAAAAGACAGAGAAATCAGCGCAAGTAACGGGAAAATTTTTGAAAGTTGTACCGAAAAGAAACTAATACTCTGATGAAATGCAGTGCTCTGCCAAGCCGGAATACTAAGGTCGAGCAATGTAATTATCAGGGAGAGAAAAGAATTGATTAAAATAAAAGGCAGTAACGCGATAAAGGATTCACGTATCGAGATAAGAAAGCTTCTATCGAGAAATTGACGTAGCTCAAACTTCATAGCGCTATTTATATAGGTTTATATGCACTAACCATAGTCGATACTCAGTATTCCTCATAACCCAATGCGCTAAATACTGAATTTCCAAGCAAGAACAAGCCGTACAATGACGGTTCATTAAGCTTAAGTACGTGCCACCATTAAATAGTAATCCCTTGCCGAAACCGTAAAGAAATCTGCAACCTGCATTGCTGCCTTTTGCGTATGTGCCGCAAAGGAACGCTCGTTTTCCTCCGCAATAAAGGTCACCGCATAGGCAAAATGAGGAGCAATTTGCTGATAAATACCTTTAACTAAGGCCTCAAAAATCCCCTGACCTCGGTAATGTTGATCAATCCAAATCGGACCATATTGGCAACTGTTCTGCTGCGTTAATCTAGGGCCATCCCACTCGGCCTTAGCCAAGCGGTTGAGCATGGTGCGATAAATTGGCCAAGTGGCGAAAAAAGCCCAGCGCCCGGCAATCACATAGCCGATAATCCGCCCTTTTTCCTCGGCGACAACGACCCAATGTCGAGTCACTAACTCAGTCAGTTCACCACGGCCAAAGGCTTGTCCCTCCAAGCCCATCGCCGAAGATGTCAGCTCGTCATTAAGAAAGGTTCTTTCTAATACAACTAAAAAATCAATATCTTGAGTCGTAGCTGGGCGTATATTCACTGTCATTCTCTTCACTCAATTTGGCGAGCTGTATGGCTGGCGGCGCGCCAGTATACAGGAGTCATAAATCATCCCAATAATAGATGCACAAAAAATGGTGTTTTTTTAGCCCATTGATTTGCAAATTATCCTGTTGTTTTCCAAACTTAAGGCATATTTTTTGCCCATTAGGCGCCACCATGTTGCCCGAAACCATCAACCCCAATGTCAGCCTACTCGATAGCGATCACCAACAGGTCAATCTCGGTCGCTGGATGCACCAATGCGAGTTGATTAAAAGCTACTACAGCGCCAGCAGTGTATTTGTGCTGCAAATGACTCAGTCTGGGTTTGAAGTAATTGTCAGCTCGGTGAGTGAGACGCCACTGTTTACCTCAGGCACTTTGTTTGCGAACGATTTCCCCCTGTTTGAACAACTAAAGCATAGCCCTGCCGAGGGAGACTATCTTAATCTCGGCCGTTTTATGCTCGATGAATTACCACGGGATTTTGATGGTATTCAACATATTCTCTCCCGCCCTATCGCTTGGCCCGACGGCAGTCAATTTGGCTCCCTGTGCGTGTTAAATCCCCATATGGTCGATCCTTTGAACAACAGTGCTATGCTGGAGCCTTTCCAAATCTTGTTGCAGCAGGAATTGTCACTGCTATGCCAAAACCACCGGATTGAATCGCTGTCGATGCGCGATCAAGAGACCGGCATGCTCAACCATTATGGCTTTATGATGATGGCGCCTCGGCAGCTCAATCTCGGACGCCGTTTCGGCGCCCATGCAGGACTCCTATTCTTCGAATTGATTGGGGCAAACACGTCAGAAAACAACTTAGAAGAGAAACACCACAGACTGCTGGGCAATTTGGTCCAGGATACTATTCGCACCGCCGATGTGGCCGCCCATTACAGTGCAACTCAGTTTGTGGTGTTAGCCTTTGTCGATAGTGAGCGCGATATATTGCACATTATGAAACGGGTCGAAAAACAATTAGAGCAGCAAAATCACCATCTCAAACTCGATGCCAGTTACAGCTTTTTTACCCCCGAATCGACAGCCAAGTTAGCGCCCATGATGGAAGATGCCCGCAGTAAACTCAAATCCATGCAGCCAGAGCCTGAACCAACCTCGGCCAATCAAACGGCCAAGATCGATGCCAAGCAGTACGATAATCCCGCCGCCGACTCCGCCGAACTTTAGCTATAGGCGGGCGTCAGTCTTTGGGACGCTCGTCCTGACGCTTCGCCCATTGGATAAACAGCACCACGGGATAGGGAGACATCAGCACCAACCCTAAACCTATGAGGCTTGAGATCAATAACATACCGCTGATTTCTAGACTCCATTGGGTCAACATATAGATCCCAAGTCCACAAACTAACATCAAAACACCTAACCAATGTAAAAACTTCAATAAATTCATAGTGCTTTTAATGGTATCTGTCATATAAACCTCTTTTTATCTCCCGCTAAACTTGTACACTATGGGCATGAATACGGAAAAAGGAACTGAGACAATGTTAAAACAAACATTTCTATTAAGCGCATTACTTTTTGGTTTAACCGCATGCCAGAGCACAGACGTTGCCAATCAGGACACAGTGCCATTACAGGGAAGCTGGCATATTGAAGCCGTTCAAGGGCAACCCACAGTGGATTACAGCCCTGCGCAAATCACCTTCGCCGATGAAGGTAAACTCTCTGGCAATAACAGCTGCAACAACTTCTTTGGCCAATATAGCCAGCAGGGACAGGAGCTAAAAATCATTCCTGGCGGCAGCACGATGAAGGCCTGCGTCGATGCGCTGATGCAGCAAGAGCATAAAGTGATGCAAGCCCTCCCATTAGTCGCTAAGGCCAAGTTAGTGCAAGGTCGTTTAACTCTGCTTAGCAGCGACGATAAGCCCGTACTCGTCCTAAGCCAGCTTAAATAAGCTCGCTTCGATAATAAAAAACCGCCTAGTTGGCGGTTTTTTATTATTCGATGAATTAACTTTTCGTCGCGGCGTTTTGCTCGGCAATCATAGCGCTCTGTACCATGTCGGCATTGTAATGTTCAACATCCAGCTCATCTTCCGACTTAGCAATCACAGTCGTCGCCACTAAGTCACCAGAAACGTTTACGACAGTACGTGCCATATCGAGAATACGGTCAATCCCCGCAATCAAGGCCACACCTTCTAAGGGTAAGCCCACGGTCGAAAGCACTAAGGTCAACATCACTAAGCCTGCGCCCGGCACACCCGCGGTGCCGATTGAGGCTAAGGTCGCGGTTAAAATAATCGTTAGATAGTCGACCCAAGTTAAATCGATACCAAAGGCCTGCGCCACAAACAGCGCGGTCACGCCTTGATACAAGGCCGTACCATCCATATTGATGGTGGTCCCTAAGGGCAGCACAAAGCTAGAGATCTTCTTATTGACCCCGAGATATTCGCTCGCACATTTCATGCTGGCCGGTAAGGTACCCGCCGAACTTGAAGTGGTAAATGCCACCGCCATCGCATTGCTGATCCCCTTGAAAAAATGCAGTGGATTCAGCTTGGCAAATAGGCGCAGCACTATACTGTAGAAGCCTAACACGTGGATAATACAGCCAATATATACGGCAATAATCACTTTAATCAGCGGCCACAGCATATCGATGCCATACTCGCCCGCGACCCATGCCATCAGACCAAATACCCCATAAGGAGCAAGCTTCATCACCATGTCGGTAAGCTTGTACATGGCCTCGGCAAGGCTTTCAAATACCTTAATCGCAGGCTTTCCATGGTCGCCAATCAAGACCAAGGCAATCCCTAAGGCCACGGCAAACACAATGACTTGCAGGATTTGGCCACTCGCCAAGGCGGCAACGGGGTTAGTAGGGACAATATCAATCAGGGTTTGCATCACCGAAGGCACTTCTTTCGCCGTTTGCACCGCTTCGTGTTGCAGTAAAGGCACGCCCGCACCGGGTTGCACCACATAGCCCACGGCTAAACCTAAACTGATCGCAATCGCGGTGGTGCAAAGGTAAAACGCAAAGGATTTAAAACCAATTCGGCCCATTTTGGCGGTGTCTTCCATTGAGGTCACACCGACAATCAATGAACAAAACACTAAAGGCACAATCAGCATCTTGATGGTATTCACAAACAGGGTGCCAATAGGTTTCAGGTAAGAAGCCTGCTCACCTAAGCTGACGCCCACCGCAATCCCCAACACCATACCAACGAAAATTTGCAGCCACAGGGGCACTGACATCCAGGAAGACCAGATCCGGCCTAGGGCTGATGACCTATGTTTTGACATGTTTATAACCTTGAGTTTGAAATGATGATAGGGCTGAGCCTTATCCTTGGCGGGACTAACTTAAATTAGCCAGCCGCCGAGTCTAACATAAGGGATAAAATTCTAAGGATGATCTATATCACGTTGATGCCAACCGCTGCAAAATCCAGCTAAGGCAAAGCCTAGGCCTCAAATTGCACCGAATTGGCTGAGGCGGCAAAACGTTGGCGATAAAGGGATGCGGGCGGCTGTTCGCACTCGATAAGGTAGCTCCAATAGTCATCGTCAAAACCGCTGAAGAGTGACTGATTATCCCCCTGCGATTTGAGGATCAAATACCACCAAACCAGCCCCCATAGCCCAAAGGTGATTAAGGTGAGCATAAAGTGCATAGCGTGATTAATCTGAAGATCTTTTTGCACATCATAGGGTTGTAAAAATCTTAGCTTAAAGCGACGAGTTGATTTTACGAATGCCATAATCGCACCACTCCCTTAGGATGAAAACCTTATTCAAGCCTAGCAGATTAGACTTTGGTCGTACAAAAATTAGCCGCGATTAAAGCAGGATTTGAAATGCTGTTCACTCGTTCTTCTAAACGGTTCCGTGCTAAAGTGTGCCGCCGAATAAAAGCGATGCATAAGCGTCATCCCCATACACAAGAGCGGTAGATGTACTAACCGCCGAGGAGTTGTTATATGTTGATCCGTAAAGCTAAAGTGCAAGATCTCACCGCCCTAGTTCAATTTAATCAGGCAATGGCGCAGGAAACCGAAGGTCTCGCCTTAGACGAAACGACCCTGATTAAAGGCGTTAATACCCTACTGAATCACCCAGAAAAAGGCTTTTATCTGGTAGCAGAGATTGATGGCGAAATTGTCGGTTCGCTGATGGTGACCTTCGAATGGAGCGACTGGCGCGCCAAAGATTATTACTGGATCCAAAGCGTTTATATTCGTCCGCAAAATCGCCGTCAGGGGATTTATGGCAAGCTCTATGCTGAGGTAAAGCAACTGGCTGAGATCAATGGTGGCGCCGCCAGTTTCCGTCTCTATGTGGAGCAGGAAAATACCGCCGCTCAGCAAACTTACCAAGCGCTAGGGATGAAGCAGAGTTACTATCTGATGTACGAAGAGAAGTAATAAAAAAGGATCGGGCATAACCCGATCCTTCATTTCAAACGGCAATAAATCTCAAGCTTATCTCAGGAGACCAAACAGAATGGCGGTCATCGCCAGTAGGCCCGCAATAATCACAAATACGTTGCTGATGCGGTTTCGATAAGCCTTCAGCGCCGGCACTTTGTACACGGCATACATTGGCATTAAGTACAAAATCGCCGCAATAATCGGGCCGCCCAGCGCCTCGATCATTCCCAAAATACTTGGGTTTATAATCGCAACGGCCCAAATCGTGGCAAACATAAACACTAAGATAAAATTGTTCAGCTTGTTCTCACTGATTTGTTTGTTACTTGAACGCAGCTGCTTAACGATAATGCCCTTCATGCCCTCAGTCGCCCCCATGTAGTGGCCAAAGAAAGAAGATACAATCGCCACAAACGCGATGAAAGGCCCGAAATAGCTGACAAAACCACTGTCATGCACGTTCGCAAGGTAAGATAAAATCGGCAGGTTCTTCGACTTCGCTTCAGCCAACTGTTCTGGCGACAGTGACAAGACGCAGGAGAACACGAATAACATCACAAAGCCGACTAACATCATCGAGGTATTACGCAGGATCACATCGGCCTTACGGGCCGCGTTGGCCCCATGGTCACGCTTAAGGGAAACCGAAAATTGCGAAATCGCCGGAGAATGATTAAAGGCAAACACCAGTACAGGAATGGTTAACCATACTGTGCCTAAAAAGGCGCCCGTTTCTGGCACGACTTGCAGCGCATCCATTTTCCACTCTGGGACCAGATAGATGGACATAAAGGCTAAAATGCCCACCAGCGGATACACCAGCAACTGAGTCACCTTCAGCATAAATTGCTCACCAGAGACCATCACAGCCATCATGCCGAAAATCAAAATGCCAGACAGCAAAAAACGTGGCGGTGAAGCCATGCCCAATTGGTTGACGATAAAGCTGTCGACGGTATTAGTGATCCCCACGCCGTAGATCAATACGATGGGATAAATCGCTAAAAAATACAGCAGCGTAATCGCCTTGCCCGCGCCAATCCCAAAGTGTTCTTCGACCACTTGGGTAATGTCACTGCCGGGAATGCTCGATGAACATACGAAGCGCGATAGGCCACGGTGCGCGAGATAGGTCATAGGCCCAATGATAATGGCCATCAAGACTAAGGGCCAAAAACCGCCCATGCCCGCATTGATTGGAAGAAATAGAATGCCCGCCCCCACAGCGGTGCCAAATAAACTTAGCATCCAAGTCGTGTCTTGGCGCGTCCATGGTAAGTGTCTTGTTGTGTTTTCTTGCGTGCTTTGAGGTGTTTCGAGAACACTGATCGCATCTTTTTGCATATTAAAATTACCTTACGGTGATACCGCATAAAAAATTCGACGTAAGGATAACGAAAAAGCTTTAGCAAAAGTTGATCTAACACTATTTTAAGTAATGAAATTTCAAATAAACCCGAGTTTGAGATCTAGATCCATGAATTTTCGTAATAAATTTCCAATAATGCATCAAAAAGATCACATAAAAACACCAATAACGTACAGTTGATTCACGCTTGCTCCTAAGCTTTGACACGAGCGGTTTGTCGATAAAAACCACAAAGCCACACTAAAGTCACAAAAACGCACTTAACGTGAGCCATCTCAGGCCAGCCCTATAAAAGCTTGATCAAGATCACTGTGCAAATTGTTAAATTTTTACATTTTGTTACAGCATGCCCCCGCCTCATAAAAAAGGCCCACCTAAGTGGGCCAATTAATCAAACAAATAGCTAAGCCATTACTGAGCTTTTTGCAGTGTCAGCTCTGTAGTCGAAATCACCGCAGGGGCAATATCGGCTTCCTTAAACAGTAAAGGACGGAAACTCTTACTGCTGGAATACAGATTGCTTTGGTCGGTAAAGGAAGGTGACAGTATATTGCTCGACTCCGAATAGGTGAGTATGCCGCGCGCGACAGGGCCTTCATCGGTAAAGCTTACCGCCATCATCCAGCTTGAGCCGTAACGCACTTGGTAACCCTTGACCGTCATGCCTGAGGCCATCGCCTTACCCGTAACAACGTCCATCAAAGGCGCGTACTTATGCTGCGGGATCAGAGTGTCATCTCCCGATAAGCTCGTCGAAAATACGTTGAATCCACCTTCTGCGTTATGGCTGCCCGGCCAAGGTAAACGCGCGCCGCTGGCAGTGCCATCGGGGAGTGATTTCTCGACAAACTGCACATCACCGAGCGGTGCATCTAAGGCAAAACCTGCGGCTTCAAGATTCAAGGCCGCATGGGCAAGCGCCACTAATGCGCTACCGTCGGTGGTAAGCGTATTAGGCGTGGTCGCCGCATTCACGGGGTCGAATCCCTTGGTCAGCATGGTTTTTTGGCTGAACTGATGGGCAAACTCACGCAGTAAGGCACCGCCTTTACTGTCGTTATCTTGCTTACCGTTCCAAGCTTTGAGCGCTGCACAGGCTGAGGTGAGATCCTTAGATAAGCTCGCAGATACCACCACAGGCGTACTGCCCTGCGCCTCACATTGGGCAATCAAATCCGGTAATACCAACTCAGCTAAATAACTGCGATTCGACAATACCGCAGCTTCTAACTCTTCCAGATTAAACTTGCCATCGCTACCCGCCGCATCCTGCATTAGGGTTAAGCCCATACGAGTACGCAGCGATAATTGCCCGGCTTCTGGACCATACATGGGCGAGAAGTACGTCAGTGGCTCGTTTAAGTTGGTAGACCAGAAGGAGTCATTGGAGTTTTGCACAAAGTCACTGCGCTCAAGCTTAGGCGCACGCTCATAGGGGGTTGGGCCACTAAAGCTAAATAACGAGGTATTCCCCGGCAGAATAGTAAAGCCCGCCTGCTGCTTGGCCGCCTTAATATCGGGCGAAGTCTTGAGCACCACCACGGCAGACTCGGATAAACCGGGCACGGTCGAGTCGTCGATATAGAAGGCGTTACCCTCTTTATCGGCATACATAGTGTTATTGAAAATTACCCCATCGTAGTCTTTAAAGGCTTGTTGGAATTCGTCTTTATTGGTCGCTAAGTTCATGGCGAGCCAATGATCGACCGGATCCATATTAGCCATGTTGGCATCTTGGATCATAAAGGCACTGCCATCATCCCAACCAAAAGGTGCAAGCGAGGGTGGCGCCTCGACCATAGGTCCTTTTGCGGTGGTGTAAATATCCTTTTCAGCCACTAACATGCCAGTGGGGCCAGCGTTCACTAGGATAGACACTGTCTCTTTATTGATCGGCATCGGCTGCCCATCGAACAGGTATTGCAATCTGTCGCCCGAAACCAGCTCGAGGTTGTACATCACAAAGTGTTCAGCGGTTGAGAAGGTATGAGTCCAAGCTAAGTCTTTGTTAAACCCGATGTTGATAGGGCCTGGCATGCCCACGAGCGAGCCGCCCATCATATCCAATTGGCCAGGGATAGTAATGTGTGATTGCCAGAAGCGCAGGTTGCCCGTGTGTGGGAAATGCGGATTGCCTAGCACCATGCCACGACCATTTTCGGTCTTATCTTTACCCAGTCCCCAACCGTTAGAGCCTAAATCCCGTGGATTAGTCTCGGGTGTGCTAATGCGCGCCGCACGGGCAAGCAACTTAGACTGCATATCGCTGACAAACGCAGTTTGTTCTTGGCTTGGTGCAGGTCCGACGATGCGCGGCATGTACTCCTGCCCATCCCCTGGGTTGGCGTAGAAAATCAAATCGAGGAAGTTAGCCGCGCCGGGTAATAGGGCGATGGAAAAAAGATAAGTGACCACATCCTCTGGCACTATGGGCTTCACCCACGGCTGACCGCCACAGAAAGGTTCGGCGGTTTGTTTACCCGCCTCAACATCGGCAAGGTATTGGTTATAACCTGCGGTAAAACCTTGGATTAATGCACGGGAGCGCTCGCTAAACTGCGGCCATTTGGCCTCGGCTTGCTCACGGATTTTTAAGGCTTTATAGGCAAAGTCGGAGATTAAGTTGCCATTGTCTTCGGCGGTGGGCTGCCCTGTGGTGAAATCAATCGACGCATGGGGACCAAAGTACATAGAGCGTTGGGAGTTGGCCTTAATAAAACCATCGGCGAGCACACAGAGGTTGTCCTGCGCCTGCGCGTAACCGCTACCAAAACCTAAGCTTTCTAAGTTATCGGCTTGGATATGGGGCACACCGTAGGTAGTTCGACGAATATTGGCTTTGAGTAAGCCGTTGGGGGCAAAGGTTTGCAGCTGGGTTTCAGGTTCGGTAGGTGGAGTGCTATCTTCGCTGTCGTTACAGCCTGTGAGCATAACGCCGCAGGCCATCCCCATCGCGATCATGAGTTTGTTGAATTTCATTATTATTATCTCTTAATTTTAGTTCCTTCAATGACATAGCTTTACTGCTTAAATCAGCTAATTGACTGAAGGAGCAATAGTCGTATGTCGCTTCCTGATGCACGACTCTGGCTATTTGCTCCCCATACATTCGCTTTTTTACTGAGCCAAGGCGATGAATATGGCAAAATAGAAAACCCAGAGGCGAGACACCTCCGACCATTTAAGCAATGATTCAAACGAGCGTCCACATTAAAAACCAAAATAAATAACTTATATGCAACAAAACATTATCAAAGTGATCGTCGGTTCGAAAAACCCCGTCAAAATTAACGCGGCGGCCAATGCCATGGCGCTGCTCTTCCCTGAATATGAGATCCAAACTCAAGGTATGGATGCGCCCTCAGGCGTCCCCGCGCAGCCCATGACAGATAGCGACACCCGCCAAGGGGCTATCAACCGTGTCCACTATTGCCAGCAACAAATTGAAGCGGATTATTACTTTGCGATGGAAGGCGGCGTCGATTGTTTCGAGTTTGGTCCTGCGACCTTCGCCTATATTGCTATTGCCCACCAAGCCCGTTTGAGCATTGGCCGAGGCGCCTTGTTGCCGCTACCTATGCAGGTCTATCAGGCGCTCGAGGCGGGTGAAGAGTTGGGTCATGTGATGGATAGACTGTTTAATACGGTTAACATCAAACAAAAAGGCGGCGCAATAGGCCTACTCACCCGCGGCCACGCCACCCGTGAGAGCAATTATACCCAAGCGATCATCCTCGCCATGGCGCCGTTTTTAAATCCTGAGTTGTACCCTTAAATTTTGTTAATGAAATATTGCAAAGCCGAGCAAAGCCCGCTAATTTCGTTGTAACTTGCAACTAAATGATTCGAACTGAGCCACTGCCAGCCCACACTAGTGCTTGCATGGCTCAACTTTGGTTAACCCTGATGGCATTCAATCCGACTATGGCAAATGATCCCGGCTCATCTAGCCAACTGAGACACCTTTCCCGCTATATGGTCAGACACTTAGGCATGCTCAATGCGGCCTTTGGCGATTTACCTCTGTCCCCAGTACAGGCCCACGCCTTGTTTGAGATAGGCAATCAACCGCAAACCATTAAGGAACTCGCCTGCAAACTGAGCATAGATAAATCCAATGCTAGCCGCGCAATCAAGCACTTAGTCGATAAAAACCTCGCCCAGAGCCAAATGCATCCGCGGGATAATCGCTGCCTCGTCGTTCAACTGACTCCTGCGGGTAAAAAGCTGCTCGCTAAGTTAGATAGCCAGCAAAATCAACTCTTTCAAGAAATCTTGGCTCAGCTGACCCCAGAGCAAATTCAACAAATCGAGCAAGCCCTAATGCAATACAACCAAGCCATACATAAAGCCAAACAACAATCGGGTTATCTTATCCGTGAAGCGACCGCCGCCGATGATGCTGCCATTGCCCAAGTGATCCGCGCAGTTTCCGCCGAATACGGCTTAACCGCGGATAAAGGCTATAGCGTGGCCGACCCAACCTTAGATTGTTTAAGCCAAATCTATTCGCAGCCGGGCGCCCAATACTGGGTGATAGAGCATGAAGGCCAAGTGGTTGGCGGCGCAGGCATAGCGCCACTGGCTAACAATGCCGGTATTTGTGAACTGCAAAAAATGTACTTTATACCCGAGATCCGTGGTAAAGGCTTAGCCAAACGTTTAGCACTGCTGGCTCTAGACTTCGCCCGTGGAGCGGGTTATCAGAGCTGCTATCTCGAAACCACCGCATTACTCAAAGAGGCCCTAAAGCTCTACGAACACTTAGGGTTTAACTACTTAAGCGCCCCCCTTGGCAATACTGGCCACGACGCCTGTGAAATCCCAATGCTATTACCACTGCACGCCGAACTAACCCCATAACCACTCGCCAATATCAGCAGGCTATAGGCCTGCTGAACCTGTAAATGAGTAATTTACTCATTGAATAATGTGTTGTGATTTATGCCAAAATTCGAGCAAGTCTGTTTTTATCCCTCCTAATTCACATAGTTTTTTATTCAGCACCTGTATTAAACTAGGCCTCTTTTTCATCCGGTAAAATGATATTTATCTAGATGAAATTTGCTGCATTTTTGTTAAAGCATTAAATAGGGAAGCATATGCTAAATTGGATTTTTGGTGATAATAACCTCACACTGCGGGAAATATGTTTAAATAACGAATTGTCGACGACCAAGAAAATACAAAAAATAACCAAGTACCTCGCCAATGGCGGTGATATTAATTTTATTGATCCCGATATTTCCCCCTGTAATGTGTTAGTCCCGCTTTCTCGTAGTCCTGAATCCGACCTCGAATTGATACAATATCTGCTGGATAATGGCGCTCAAATTGAATGTAATGGTTTTAGTGCCTTACACTCTGCACTTGAATTTAATAATCCTGAATTGGTAAAGCTCTACCTCAAGGCTGGCGCTAATCTTTACTACCAAAATCAATATAATAACTGCTGGTTAAACTACTTATACCACCCTAACCCTCAGTATATTTATCAAGATAATCAGCGCATCGCTATGCTAGAACTGCTGCTGGAGCAGGGACTGGATATCAATCATTCGGTGAGTTTTTGGACCAATGGCGAGTTAAATCATCCCTTAGAAATCCTTTATGCAGATCGCAGTAAAGAAGTCTTTTTACATATTATTAATAAAGACATTTATTTGGACATTGGCCAATTAAGCCTGATAGAAGAGATTATTCTTTCCAGCGATTTTTGGGGAGTTGAAACCTTCGAACCATTAGTGAAACGCTATCCTGAGTATAAAAAGTCACGTTATATTATGGCCAACGATAGCAGCTTTTGGGATGACGCCAATTTACTCGAACTCTGTGTCTACGCAAAAGCGCAGGAATACACTGAATATCTGCTAGATCATTATCCGCAACTCAAGGCCGACTCCCACGCGAAAAGTTTGCTCTATGCGGCATTGACCTCAGAATTTGACCTCAGCATTATCGAAAAATTGATTAAGGCGACCGTCGATATCAATCGCATCTATAGGATGACACCGCCTGATGCCGACCATTCACCCGTGCTCAACCAATTTATTGATAACGCCCAATTTACCGATGTGAATAAACGGGAGTATATCTACCAAGCACTAGAGCTGTTGCTCAAATATGGCGCGGATCCAAATTCCGTATTTATGAATGCGGGTAAACCCTATGAAATGTTAGCCTGGTCGAACTTGCGACTATTGGTTTATCCGATGGTCGAGAAGAAAACCTTTCTGCCGGAGTTTCTTGACCTCTTCATAAAATATGGCATGGATATCAATAAAAAGTTTGGTGCTGTGGATGAACCAAGCTTGCTGACTATCTGCCAACGTGGTTCGGGTAAGGAAGATCAGGCAACACTTATCCAAGTGATGGAATATCTGCTCACCAAGGGACTCGATTTAAGCCTTACCAATATCTACAACACTAACTATGTGTCCGCTGCGGCCATCGCCTGTCGAACCCAAGTACTTGAATGGCTGATTAACCAAGGCGGGGATATTTTTACCCATTGCGGCCATGATAATTCGCCTATTCTGCACAAGGCAATTTCAACCTATTGGTGGGATCAGATTACTGGCCCCATGCGACGTAATACCGTGGAACTATTACTGCGCCACGGAGCCAAAATTGAAGAATTCTCAGTAGATGAGCAATTTACGCCACTAATGTGCGCCTGCTATTACGGCGCGCAGTCCTGCGTTGAGGTGTTACTCGAACATAATGCTAACCCAAATGCCATCAATGCCGAAGACACCACTCCAGCGCTTTGCGCCGTGATGGGCGGCAGCTCGAATGAGTTTCCACGCTTTGAGTCAACGGCGGTGCGGATTTTAAGACTATTGCAGCAATATGGCGCTGACTTAACCGTAAGTAACAGCTTAGGTTATAACCCGTTAAGCGTGACTATGGAGCAGGAGTACAAAGAGGTATTCGAAGTACTGTTGCAAATCGTTCCCTACAGCGAGACTCAACTTGAGCACGCCTTGAGCAAAGCCCAACCACAAAGTTATTTCCAACGTCGGCTATTACAGAAACTAGGGCGTGAAATACCTCCAGCCCCAACAGTTATCGGCCTTAACGCAGCGAAGTCAGAACAAGCATCACTCCCGCCAGACTCACCCACGACCTATGTGGAGGCACCAAAAACCGCTCAACCCCAAAAAACTAGACTAGAGGTCAGTGATGCGGCGGTGGATAGAAGCCAAATTCCGACGCTGTTCGATCTCAAAAGCAAGGTACTGCATTTCTTTAAGCCGATTGCCAGCGATCCAAGCATCACGACTCAGCAGTTAAATTCGGTTAAAGAACAGGTGGAACTATTGATTGAAAAGCTCGACCACTTCAGCTTTTTCCGCAATCAAGCGACTAAAGCTGAGTTTGAAGAAGGAGTTCAGGACTATCTCGATGAAATGGTGGATGAAATCAACAAAATTATCGGGGATGATTACCCCGCGCTTACCGAAACTTTAGTCGATTCTGTCTGGACAATTTTGCAATACTTTAGGGTAGAGATTGAAATCGAAACTGCGCTAAGAAATCGCTTTTGGTAACAGAGAGCTCCTTAGCTAGCAACCCAAGATAAAGCCCCTTTTATATCGTCATTTAAAGGGGCTTTATGCTTTCGAAGTTAAGCCTACCTTCGCACCTGCACACTTGGATGGCTATTAGCCAACATAATGGCAAGTCTTAAGCCTTAAAAGCTTTAGCAAGCAACTGACTACGAATGATTTGGCGTATTTGATTATGCAGTTCAAATACCCGGTTACGGTCGTTAAGGTTTAAGGAGAGATTTTCCAGCATTACCAAGTCCAGATTAAACTCGGGATAATGCAGCGTCATCGACATATAACCCGAAACATACCCCGTATGGCTATATTCGACCAAGTCATTGTCCTTATTGATCCTTATCCCATAACCATAGCGCATATTCGGCCACAAAAATGGCAACTCGATATACGCAGTGGTCATCCGCTGATAACTCTCAGGGCTCAACAACTTGCCAGCATGTAATTGCTGCTGAAAGGCGGCATAAGTAGCCGTCGAGGCAATTAATCCCCCTGCGGGCAATAACGCTTCATCAATCACCAGCTCAGCAGGCGCAATCAATTCGCTTTCCTGCAATCCCACTGCCAGACTTGGCACTTTGGCATGAATCACCTCAAGGCTGCCAAGCTCGGCACTTAAGCCATTGAGTTGGTACCGCGCAGCAAATTGTGCCAGCTGCTCGGTAAAGGATTGGTGATTCACCTTCTCGAGCACTTGCCCAAGCAGTGAATAACCCAAATTAGAGTATTCAAATTGGCTACCCGGCTCGAAGCGATTGGCCTGTCCAATGCTGGCAACACCCGATGTATGGTTCAGCAGTTGGTGCAAAGTAATGCGCTCATCATAACGGTTGGGATTCAAATCCCCCGCATTGGCGCCCGCATCAGTGGCTTTTAGCGCCTTAGATTCCGCCTCAAGATCGCCAAAAAGGTAATGGTTTAGCGTTTGATTTAAATCGAGTTTCCCCGCATCGAGTGCCTGCAACACTAGCGTTGCGGTAATTTGTTTCGAGAGCGATGCCATTACAAACCGCGAATCTTGATTGATACCTTCGCCCTTTTGTAATTCAAGCAGTGGTTTCCCCTCTTCAAGTAGAATAACGCTACCGCTAAATGGCTGCGGCGAATCCATTATCGCCGCTTGGATTAAGCTCTTAATCTCCCCAAGCTTAGATTCTGAAGATGCAGTTTGGCTTTCAAGCTTAACTGACTGACCGCCTTGCGCGCTTTCCGGCACAATTGCAGTTTCAAGTGACTCGCCAACACTATTGGCACTTGGGAGTAATAACAGCCCCGATAGCAGGGAGCCAATAACACTCAAACGCATGGGTTATCCTTAACTTAATTAGCAAATACAGCCTGATTAGAAAGCGGCAGCTTATCACAGGCACACCTTAAGTGTGACTTGAGGTTTGGAGTGCCAGTTAGGAAGCAATTGATAATTCGTTATAACACCACAACGGCAATAATTACCGCACCCAACATATATAAACCCGCTGTGAGTGATATCGATTTTAGCGGGCTAAACTCTTCAACCTCCAATGTTTGTATCTCTTCAATTTTGACTTCTTTTCCTTCTCCCTCAATCTGCTGATCAGTCACTCTTTCGACGGTAAATTCCACCTGTTTACCCGATACAGTGGTGACTTTGACTTTTTCGCCGATATAACTGGGTGCCGATTGAGCGTCTAATTTAATTTCATTGAGTGAAGAACATGCACTAAGGGAGAAACTGATAAGTAATGCTATGGCTAGCCTTTTCAAACGAACCTCCTATCCTACAAACGGTTGAATCCATGATTAAATAATACCTATAGGCATAAGTACTTAGATAAGACGATTCAACTTACGAAATTCCGCTCGTAAACTAAAGAAACTTAAGCTGAATTGACTAAGGTTAAATCTTTTGACTGAGGTTCAAGTAATAAATCTATTGAGACACCCATTGTTAAATTTTACAAAGAAAAGACAAATTTGAGGCATATTCAAGCTAAGAGGATACGCTGTGGTCAGCAGGATTAAGCACAGATATGGAAGTGGCCGTCCGTGACATGGATGTCACGGTCGAGCATACATGGATGATGGGATGGACACCTCTTGTGAAGTAGGCGTCATTTACGCCATATTGAATTTGCACGTTCAATAACAACAAAAGGTGTCCAAAATGAAAGTTACACTAATAGGAATTGATCTCGCAAAAAATATCTTCCAAGTATGTGGGGTAAATCAAGCTGGCAAGAGTGTTTTTAACCGTTCGATTAAACGTGCTCAGCTCCTTACTTTTCTGCGTACTTACCCTGATGCCACTATTGCGATGGAAGCCTGCAGTGGCTCTAACTATTGGGGCAGAGAGTTACTTTCTCTCGGGCATGACGTCAAACTGATCCCGCCTCAGCATGTTAAGCCATTTGTCAAAGGCAATAAGAACGATCGCAATGATGCCTTCGCTATCTGTGAGGCGGCGCAGAGACCGAACCTGATTTTCGTCCAGCCGAGAACCTTAGCGCAGGTTGATATCATCATTACTCACAGAATTCGCGAGCGCCGGATCAGAATACGCACTGCACTAACCAATCAAATCAGAGGTTTACTAAGTGAATATGGAATAGCCCTCCCTAAAGGACGTAATCCATTGAATCTTTTACTGCCGGAATTACTTGAGGATGCCAGTAATCAACTCACTACGATTGCACGCCAATACATGCGTGAGCTGATGGAAGAGTTGCGTGCGATCAACGTTGCAATAGGTTCACTGGAAAAAGACATCAAACTGCAGGCAAGAACGCACCCAGATGCCAAGCGACTAATGGGTATAAGAGGCGTTGCAGAAATCATTGCCACTGCCGCGGTGTCATTTGCCGGAGATGGCTCTGGCTATCATGGTGCTCGGCATTTTTCTGCAAATTTAGGACTGGTTCCTAAAGAGTTTTCCAGTGGGGGAAAACAGAAATTAAGCGGCATAACCAAACGAGGTAACAGCTATCTGCGGCGGCAACTGATCCAGGGAGCTTGGTCGATTATTCGCTATGCAAGTAAGAGTAATGACAGGATCTCCGTATGGGCCTTAAAGGTGATTGAGCGGCGGGGTAAACAGAAAGCGGCAGTAGCAATTGCAAACAAATTGGCGCGGATCATTTGGGCGCTGCTGTTTCATCGCAGCGAATATCGGTCTTGTTAATTTGTAAAAATCGAGTATTAAACTCACCCCAAAAACACGACTACAGATAATGAAGTAACAGGTAATACCGGCCTTTGCAGATGCTGAGAGAGTACAAGGAGCATATGACTCCGGACGGACGATAAGCTGCAAAGGCGCGGTTCTCATTAAGGCCAGAGAGCAAAGATTCTCATAAACAGGTCGGATATACGTACGCAGTATTACTTTCTGTTACTTAAAAAGTGGTTGATCTATTCGAGGTGTCCATATACGTACTTGCTGCGTGTCACTGGAATGGCTGTGCTTAATCACTAAGTTTATCGAGATATAAATGAATATCTTTTGTAAGACAAGGCAATAACCTGCCTACCAGAAGTTTTTGGCCTTCGTTTGAGGCTCAACAATTTGGCATGGTGAGTTTCATATGCCGTCTTACACCGCTGAAAGTCAGCGTATGCTGGGCTATTTAATCCGCCATAGTGGAAAATCTTTTAGCTAGATATCAAAAGCCCTATAAAAAAAAATCGCGTTAGACTCAGCTGTACTAGCCCTGCCTAACGCGATTTTCTTTTCCACTTACTGCTTAATCACCAAAGTCATCGAGCAGGATATTTTCAGGCTCGACCCCTAGGCTTTCGAGCATACGGATCACCGAGGAGTTCATGATCGGTGGGCCACACATATAGAACTCACAATCCTCTGGTGCCTTGTGATTTTTAAGATAATTCTCATAGAGCACATTATGAATAAAGCCAGTGTAACCCGTCCAATTATCCTCTGGCAGCGGCTCAGACAACGCCACATGCCAGACGAAGTTGTCGTTCTCGGCGGCCAAGGTGTCGAAGTCCTGCTGGTAAAACACTTCGCGGCTTGAGCGTGCGCCGTACCAGAAGCTCATCTTACGCTTGGTCTTTTTACTCTTTAGCTGATCGAAAATATGCGAGCGCATCGGTGCCATACCCGCACCACCGCCGATAAATACCATTTCCGCATCGGTTTCTTTCACAAAGAACTCGCCGAATGGGCCAGAGATGGTCACCTTATCCCCCGCCTTGAGGTTAAAGATGTAAGAAGACATCTTACCCGGTGGCACATTGGCCGATGGTGGCGTGGCAATCCGCACGTTAAGCATGATGCGGCCCTTTTCATCGGGATAGTTCGCCATCGAATAGGCGCGCAGCACGTCTTCATTGACGGTGGAAACTAAGTCGAACAGGCCGTATTTTTCCCAATCGTCGCGGTACTTAGCCGGAATATCAAAATCGGCATACTTCACCACATGGGCTGGCGCTTCAATTTGAATATAGCCACCCGCCTTGAAGTGTACGTCTTCACCCTCGGGCAGTTTTAGCAATAACTCTTTGATAAAGGTGGCCTTGTTATCGTTTGAGATCACCTCACATTGCCACTTCTTCACACCGAATATTTCTTCCTCTAGCTCAAGTTCCATATCGGTTTTCACCGCGACTTGGCAGGCGAGACGACAACCTTCTTTGGCTTCTTTTTTAGTGATATGCCCTTGTTCTGTTGGCAGAATATCACCACCGCCCGATTTGACTTTCACCCGGCACTGGCCGCAGGTACCGCCGCCGCCACAGGCCGAGGGAATAAAAATATTCTTACTCGCCAAGGCGCCAAGCAGTTTGTCGCCCGCGGCAACTTTAATGCTTTTCTCGGCATCGTCGTTAATCCCGATAGTGATCTCACCGGTAGTCACTAATTTCTTTTTGGCGATAAGGATTACTATCACCAGTAGGCACACCACTAAGGTGAACATGCCTATGCCTATTGCCATTTCCATTCGATAACCCTTTTTCTAAACAGAATGCGGTTTCACTTTCTCAGCCACGCGTTACAGCGAGATCCCCGAGAAAGACATAAAGCCAAGTGCCATCAACCCTGTGGTAATAAAGGTGATACCAATCCCCTGTAAGCCTTCGGGAATCGCATGAAACTTCATCCGTTCACGCAGCCCGGCCAGCATCACAATCGCCAGCGCCCACCCCGTGCCCGAACCCATAGCAAACACCGCCGATTCGGCAAAGTTGTAATCACGGTTAGCCATAAAGATCACCCCGGCAAAAATCGCGCAGTTTACGGTGAGCAGTGGCAGGAAGATCCCGAGGGAGTCATACAGGCTTGGAATGTATTTATCTAAAAACATTTCAAGGATTTGCACTAAGGCCGCAATCACACCGATAAAGGTGATCAGTTGCAGGTAACTTAAGTCGATACCAGGCATGCCCGCCCAAGCCAATGCGCCCGGTGCTAACACCTTCACATAGATCAGTTGGTTTAAAGGCACGGCTAAGGTCATCACCACGATAACCGCTACGCCTAAGCCGAAGGCGGTCGACACCTTTTTAGACACGGCTAAGAAGGTACACATACCGAGGAAGAACGACAGCGCCATGTTGTCTAAGAATGTGGCCTGTAAAAACAGATTAATATAGTGTTCCATATCCGCTCCTTAACCGCGTTTACGCTGGATCACGTTAATGGTCCAGATCAGCAGGCCAATTAGGAAGAAGGCGCTTGGGGGCAACTTAAACATCTCATTGGGTAAGTACCAGCCGCCGTTTTCAACCGTAGTCAACACGCTATGCCCAAACAAATTGCCCGTGCCTAATAGCTCACGCACAAAGGCCACACTGATCAGCACCAAGCCATAACCCGCCGCGTTACCCACGGCATCGACCACGGCTAAGTGAGGTGGATACTTCATCGCAAAGGCTTCGGCGCGGCCCATGATGATACAGTTAGTGATGATTAACCCAACAAATACAGATAGTTGCTTAGATAGCTCGTAAGCCACATCCTGCAACACCATGTCGACGATAATCACCAAGGAGGCAATGACCGTCATCTGGGCAATAATCCGCACGCTGTTAGGGATAAAGTTGCGAATGGCGGAGATGATAAGGTTTGAGAACACCAGTACGAAGGTCACCGCCAGTGTCATCACCACGGCCGTCTGCATGGAGTTACTCACCGCCAGCGCCGAACATACGCCCAGCACTTGCATCGCCACTGGGTTATTGGCAAACACAGGGCCTGCTAGCATGTCCCGCATGGATAAACTGTTGCTCATTTTGCACCTCCCAACTCACCTTGTTCAGCCGATGCTTTTAATTGGTTGAAGAAGGTTTGGAAACCCTCGACGCCAAACCAAAACTCCATTGCACGCTGCACGCCACGGCCGGTCATGGTCGCGCCACTCACAGCATCAACACCGTGGATATCACCCTCTTTGGCGCCGCCTTTCACGAGGCGCATCGCAAACTTGCCTTTTTCATCAAAGAGTTGTTTACCCTTCCACAGGGATAACCAATGTGGGTCAGTCACAAAGTCACCGATACCAGGGGTTTCACCGTGCTCGTAAACCACCATGCCTTTAATAGTGTTAAAGTCAGGTTCGACGGCCACGTAACCGTAGATCATCGACCACAGCCCTTTACCGTAGAAAGGCACGACCACGCTGGATAACTTGCCGCTATCATCGAACACCTTAAACACGCGGGCATCGTTGGCGCGGGTCTTGATTTTGGCGATATCTTTTTTAGGGGCGCTTGAGGTTTCTGGGTTAATCGCCGCCATGCGCTCATCAAAGTCGAGTACATTGGCATCAGAGTCCACTTTGCCTGTGTCGAGATTAATCAATAATGGCTTAACGGATTTAGCAAAAATCTCTCTAAACTCATTGCCTTGGCCAATATTTACATCGGCCGCCATCAACACATAACGTTGTAACTCATCGCGTTTTTTCGCGAGCTTACGCTCTTTCAACACGCCTGCGGTGCCAGTAATCATAAAGGAGCACAAAAGGCAGAGCGTGATGGTGAAGATCATGGTCCCCACCACAGTATCTTTCTTAAATACCATGACGTTTTACTCTCCGCTTGATGTTGGCACGGGCCACCAGATAATCGAACAGCGGCGCCCACAGGTTGGCGAACAGGATGGCTAACATCACGCCTTCTGGCATTTTGGGGTTAGCCACACGGATAAGGATTGTCATAAAACCAATCAAGGCGCCGTAGGCAAACTTGCCTTGGCGGGTATAAGAGGTCGTCACTGGATCGGTCGCCATAAACATCATCGCGATAGCAAAGCCGCCCGTGACTAAGTGCCATGTCCAAGGCATTGCCATCATCTGGTTAGTGCTTGAACCAATAACATTGAACAAGGTTGCAGTGGCAATCATGCCCAACATCACGCCCACCACGATGCGCCAGTCGGCTAAACGGGTGATAAGCAGCAATAACCCACCGAGCAGCACAGCAAGTGTGCTGGTTTCACCAATCGCACCTACGGTAAAGCCGAAGAAATTATTCCACCAGTTAGGATCGCTAAAGGCGCTGTACCAAGCGTAATCGGCAAATTGCAGCTTGCCGGCTGCGGCTTGCGCTAAGGCTGTCGCGCCTGAAAAGCCATCTACAGCAACCAGTTGCTTAACGGTTGACACTTCAGAAGGGTAAGCAAAATAGATAAACGCCAAACCTGCTAATGCGGGGTTAAGGAAGTTGTATCCCATGCCACCAAACAGCTCTTTGGCAATTACCACCCCAAAGCTAATCCCCATCACCACCAACCAGAGTGGAATCGAAACGGGTAAAATCAGCGTAAATAACAAGGCAGTGACGAAGAAGCCTTCGTGCAATTCTTGACGACGCACCTTGGCAAACACCACTTCCCAGAACAGGCTGGTCAGCAAGGCCGTTAAGTAAATCGGCAGATAAAAACTTAAGCCATAGAGGAACAGGCCAATCACGCCCGTCTCGACACTTAAGCCACCGCTTAGGGCATTAAACAGTGCGAGTTTCCAGGTTTCTGGCGTCGTTAGGCCACTTGCTAGTGCGAGCTGAGCCTGTAAGCCTACGTTATATAAGCCAAATAAAATGGCGGGTAATAAACAAAGACCCACTAAGGTCATGGTACGTTTTACGTCAATGGCGTCACGTACGTGTACTTGTCCCTTAGTGCTGCGACCACTGGCGATCACCAATGAGCGCACAAAGCCCTTCATCGATTTACCCGTGGCGTAATACTCTTGCTGCAAATCAGGGGCGTCCTGTAAATCAGGTTTTTTAGGTTGTGTCGTCATTAACCTTCCCTCTCAATAACATCTAGACAGGCACGTAACTCTTTACCGAAGTCATACTTGCCGGGGCACACAAAGGTACACAGGGCTAAATCTTCTTCATCTAACTCCAATGCGCCTAACGCCTGCGCCTCGTCGGTATCTCGCACCACTAAGTCACGCACTAGTAGAGTGGGTAAAATATCTAATGGCATAACGCGATCGAGCTGACCAAAGGCCATCATGGCGCGGTGAGAGCCGCCCTGATGCGTCGTAAATTCGAAGGACTTGGTCAGGCCAAATAAGCGTGAAGTCACCGCACGGGTGATAGAGAACTTGTCCGAACCGCCACGCACCCAAGGCAATACTTGGTGCTGCGCATCTTCAGCAAGAACCGATACTTGGTTGTGGAAACGACCTAAAAAGTCATGTACGCCCCTAGCTGTATGGCCAGATAACACTGAGCCTGATACCACACGGTTGTTACCGGGTTTCACTTCGTCGGCCACTAAGGCGCTCAGCTCTGCACCTAACTGAGTGCGCAGTAAACGTGGGTTAAGCACGCTCGGGCCACCCAGCGCCACGACGCGGTCGGTATAAAGCTCACCGGTTTGGAACAGCTTGCCGTAGGCGATAACGTCTTGATAGCCGATATGCCACACCTGACGTTCAATGCTGACGGGTAAGGTAAAGTGAATGTGAGTCCCGGCTAATCCGGCAGGATGTACCCCAGTAAAACGGCGCACTTGCACTTTAGGTAAGTCGGCGCCGACTAAGGTCTCGCCCTTATCTTGGCAGAGGTAAACCTTGCCTTCGGTTAAATGACTCAGTACCGCTAAGCCCGCCTTAAAGGCGTCGCTCTGCTCGGCAATAATCAATCTAGGATCGGCGGCGAGTGGATTGGTATCCATCGCCGTCACGAAAATGCCTGCGGGTTTGGCATCGAGTGCGGGAACGCGGGAGAAAGGACGGGTACGCAGCGCCGTCCACAGGCCGCTCTTAACCAGTTGCGCTTTAACCACATCCGCAGATAAGGCCTGTAAATCGGTGTGTATGTCGAAACGGATCTGCTCATCGGCGTCTAAGCCATTGCAGCGGATCACCACGGATTGCAACACCCGACGTTCACCACGGTGGATTGCAACAATCTCACCACTGGCGGGAGCGGTAAACAGCACGCCCTTTGTTTTTTTATCTTCAAACAAAGGTTGGCCTTTTTTGACCTTATCGCCGACTTCCACCAACATAGTCGGTTTTAAGCCAACATACTCCTCACCCAACAAGGCCACTTGGGATGGCCTGTTACCGGGTTCGATGATCTGCCTAGGCTCACCCGAAATCGGCAAGTCGAGGCCTTTTTTGATCGTTATAACTTGGTTTGAAAAATCTGCCATCACAAATATCAACCATGAAAATTTTTAGATAAATTTAGGGTAGATGTTTGTTAACAGATAATCCGATATTGGCGTCACATTCCGCCGCAATTTCGTAAGTAATATACGTAAATTCGCGCCATTTTGTGACATAGATTCACATCAATTGCAGCGCGAAATTGCAAATGTAGTTTTATAACAAATAATTCATAATTCCTGTGTTTCTGATTTAGTTACGACTTAACTAGATAAAAACTGACAAAAATCTCCCCTTTCAGCCCAAATTTTTGACAAAGGCGTAAAACACTAAGTCGGTGGCGAGTTCGTGTGCAATCCAAGGTGCCAGCCCCGCAACCTCACTGCGGTTCCCGACTTTAGAGCATTGGTTATTTTTACTGCAGTAAAATGTTTGACGCCCTATTAACCTTTGCTTTACAGCAAAAGCTTGATAGCCTCGAACTAAGATAGTTTCCGTAGGAGAAATAGATGGAATACAGACGCATACCGCATTCTAATCTCGAGGTGAGCAAAATCTGTTTAGGCACTATGACTTGGGGCGAACAAAATACCCAAGCCGAAGCCTTCGCACAGCTAGACTACGCCATCGGCAGTGGCATCAACTTTATTGACACTGCGGAAATGTACCCTGTGCCGCCCAAGCCGGAAACCCAAGGGGAAACCGAGCGCATTTTGGGCCAATACATTAAGGCCCGTGGCAACCGTGATGACCTAGTAATCGCCACTAAGATTGCCGCACCGGGTGGCAAGAGTGACTATATTCGCAAGAATATGGCGCTGGACTGGAACAATATCCACCAAGCAGTCGATGCCTCACTCGAACGCCTACAAATCGATACTATCGATCTCTACCAAGTGCATTGGCCAGACCGCAATACCAACTTCTTCGGGGAATTATTTTACGACGAGCAAGAGATTGAGCAGCAAACGCCGATCCTCGAAACCCTCGAAGCCCTCGCCGAAGTCATTCGACAAGGTAAAGTGCGCTACATCGGCGTGTCGAACGAAACCCCTTGGGGACTGATGAAGTACCTGCAACTGGCGGAAAAACATGGCCTGCCGCGCATTGTGACAGTGCAAAACCCCTATAACCTGCTCAACCGCAGCTTTGAAGTCGGCATGAGTGAAATCAGCCACCGCGAAGAGTTGCCACTGCTGGCCTACTCGCCCTTGGCCTTTGGTGCCTTGAGCGGCAAATATTGCAATAATCAATGGCCAGAAGGCGCGCGCTTAACCCTGTTTAAACGCTTCGCCCGTTATACAGGCTCGCAAATGGCACTCGATGCCACCGCTGCCTACGTAGACTTAGCCCGCGAGTTTAATATCTCGCCTGCGCAAATGGCGTTAGCCTTTGTTAACTCGCGTAAATTTGTTGGCTCAAATATCATTGGTGCCACGGACTTATACCAGCTGAAAGAGAATATCGACAGCTTAAAGGTCAGCCTCTCCCCCGAGTTACTCGCACGACTAAACGAACTGTCAGATACATTTAGATTGCCTTGTCCTTAGTCTTAAAGTCAGTCGCTGACTTACGCTACTGATTGATGTTTTATGCTATCGCAGCGGTATCCCGACCGTTGTGATAGCGATTACAATAGCCCTTGTAATAGACATCAAAACTCGAGAAAAAGATGAAACAGGCGATTGTCCATATCGCACTTGTCGTAAGAGATTACGATGAGGCGATTGATTTTTATGTCAAGAAACTCAAATTCGAATTGATTGAAGACAGCTATCAACCCGAGCAAGATAAGCGTTGGGTCGTGGTAGCCCCGCCCAACTCCAGTGGTACCGCCTTATTGTTAGCCAAGGCCTCTAAGCCAGAGCAAGCACCCTTTATCGGTAATCAGGCTGGCGGCCGGGTGTTTCTATTCTTAAATACCGATGATTTTTGGCGCGATTATCACTATATGCAGTCCATTGGGATCCGCTTTATTCGTGAACCGCAGCAGCAGGATTACGGCACCGTTGCCGTGTTCGAGGATCTCTATGGCAACCGTTGGGATTTACTGCAATTGACCCCTAATCATCCCATGGCCAAAAGATGCCAGTGACTATGTGATTGAATAAATAGGCTAACCCACCCTCGATACAAACGCAGTAATGCCAAGCGTCGCTAGTACAGTCAAGCACCCGGACATAACAAGGCACTATCAACCTAGATGCTGTAAAACAAAAAGCGAAGCCATTTGGCTTCGCTTTTTAATCACTTAACTGCGGCTTATTTCATTAACCACGCGCGGTAGGACTTGCCTTTAATGCGGCCGCTGGTGATCTTACTCAGTGCCTTTTTAGCGACTTTACGATTCACCGCCACATAGGCGCGGTAATCGGTCACAAGGATTTTGCCGACCTGCGAGCCTTCGATACCATTCTCACCAGTGAGGGCGCCGAGGATATCACCGGGGCGGAGTTTCTCTTTTTTACCGCCATCGATTTGCAGGGTGATCATGGTTGGCGCATTGGGCGCAGTGCCCAGCAAACTTAATGATGGTAAGGCTTCGCTCTGAATATCGCGCTCTAAGTACTCTTCTAATAACGCAATTTTGTAGCCATCTTGATCGTTAAAGAAGGTAAAAGCCGCGCCCTTACTGCCCGCACGGCCGGTACGGCCAATACGGTGAATATGCACTTCGGTATCATAGGCCACATGGTAGTTAAATACCGCGTCCAGTGCGTCGATATCGAGGCCACGGGCAGCCACATCGGTTGCGACCAACACACAGGCGCTCTTGTTGGCAAATTGCAGCAGGGTTTCATCCCGGTCACGCTGCTCTAAGTCGCCGTGCAGGGCGATAACGCTAAAGCCTGCATCGCTGAGTTCATCGGCCACTTTTTGGGTTTCGCGCTTGGTATTACAAAACACCACCGCACTCTCGGGCTTGCGATCCAGCAGCAATAATTGCAGCGCCTGCATGCGCGCCTTGTCGTCATCCAAGTGGTAGAAATGCTGCTCAATGGTGCTCTTTTCGTGGGTCACGGCCACTTTCACCATCACAGGGTCGTACATAATTTGCTTGGCAATCGACTGGATCTGCTCGGGGAAGGTTGCGCTAAACAGCAAGGTTTGGCGCTCGCGTGGCGACTGCTCGATAATCGCATCGAGCTGGGGTTGGAAGCCCATTTCCAGCATACGGTCGGCTTCGTCAAGCACGAGCATATTCAGGTTGCTTAGGTCTAAACGGTTACGCTCTAAGTGATCGACAATCCGCCCCGGCGTACCAACGATAATGTGGGCGCCATGCTCGAGCGAACCGATTTGCGGCCCCATGGGCACGCCGCCACAGAGGGTAAGCACTTTTACGTTGTGAATACCACGCGCCAGTGTGCGGATCTCCTGCGCTACTTGGTCAGCCAGTTCGCGGGTTGGACACAGCACTAAGGTTTGAATGCGAAAACGCTTCACATCTAACTTGTTCAACAAGCCTAAACCGAAGGCCGCCGTTTTACCCGAACCCGTCTTGCCCTGACCAATCACATCCTCGCCCGCTAAAATGGCTGGCAGACTCTGCGCCTGAATCGGCGTCATTTCGTAATAGCCCATAGTGGTAAGGTTCTCAAGCAGTTCGGGTTTTAGCTTAAGAGTCGAGAAAGCCATTGAAGGCTGAGTGTCTGAATTGCTCAAGGCGAATATCCTGTGGTGGGTAACCCGCGCTGGCTTAAACTCAGGCAAGTCACTGAAATTGCATAGTGTTACTGATTAAATACGCTTATCGCTTTGGGGCGTTTAGCCATTTCGTTAGGCCTTTATTTCTGGCGGTTAACCTTAACTAAAGTCTTTAACTTAACCCTTTAACTTAGCCCTTTAAACTAGCTCTTTAAATAAGCTACGCCAGTCGCGCAATAAGGCTAAGTTGGCAACTTGCCATGCTCAGTCTTATCCGCACCATCCAAAGCTCGGCTATTGTAGCAATAAAGCGCGCTCTTTTCCTGAAGTCTTTCGCTTAACTACCCAAGCAGGCTTAATTGCCTGCTTTGAAGTCTCTGATAGATAAGAAGCGCGCTAACAAAAAGCCCTGCGTTGGCAGGGCTTAGTGGGTGTGACTTACGGAAAAACAAGCTTTGTAATAGCGGTGTTTTCAAGTCAGGAGTCAAGATTTCACGCAATCGAGACTTAGGCGATACTGCCAAAGCGGCCCTCTTGATAATCGCGAATCGCCTGCTGAATTTCCGCTTGGGTGTTCATCACAAACGGCCCCATTTGGACGATTTTTTCGCGAATCGGTTTACCCACAAACAGTAGCATGCCCGCACCGCGTTCATCGGCCTTGAGCTGCAATGGCGTTTGGCTATCGAGCACTAAAAACTGGCCTTCATTGAATGACCACTGCGAGCCTTCACCTTTACTCAAGCCACCTTGGTAAAGATAGAGGGCGGCAAACTCATGCTTGGATAAATCGAGCTGCGCCTCACCATTGGCGTTAATCATCAAGTCGGCAATCGCCGCCTCGCCCGCTAATCCTTGAATGGTGGCACTGATCGCGCTTTTACCCGCAAAAGCCCAATCCCCCGCCAAGGCTTTAAGGGTGGCGCCTGTGTCGTTCGTGGTTTCAACGCTAGGGGTTGAAGCCGTATCCTGATACGTCGCGGGGCGCAGTTTGTCCTTGGCAGGCATATTGACCCAAATTTGGAAGCCATGCAGACCATTAAGCGCATCGGCCAACGGCATTTCAGAATGCACCACGCCGTAACCCGTGCTCATCCACTGCACATCGCCAGCACGAATCGCTTTGACGTTACCCATCTGATCGCGATGCTCAAACCCACCCTTACGGATGTAAGTAAAGGTCTCCATCCCACGGTGCGGATGCGGTGGAAAGCCACCAATAAAATCCTGTTTATCATCGGATTTAATCTCATCCATCATCAAAAACGGATCAAAATGGGTCGTGATAAAGTCCGCCACACGGCGAATATTCACCCCATCGCCATCCATCGCAGGTTTAGCAGAAAACTGACCTAAGACTTTCATTTTATGCTCCTAACTCGTAAGGCATTAGCCTGTGCACTCACGCTCACTTGAGTTAGAAGTGACTGCGTGAAACAGTGGCAATGCTGATGGAGGCAGAATAACAAGGAAATTTGCAAAAGAATAACGCGAAATCACGCTTAGATTTTTCGATAAAGTAGAATGGTTGGTGTTAGAGCAAAATATATATTGGCCAAACTTAATTCTTCAAAAACTTACTTTTAGAGAGAGCAAATGAATGAATATAGTCTTGAAAAAGGCAGAGTACTGTTGGTCGAAAATGTAAAAGTAATTGCCATTACCTCCCCAGTGACACGCCGTCCTATTCTTTCACAAAAAGTGTCCATATAGGCTCGACGGCGACATCTGCGGTACAGGATGTACTAATGCAGCGATCACATGGCCAATGATGTTCCCAACATCATAGTGGCATTTCCCATATCCCTATGGGTCAGATGTGAATGAGCTGCCCTGTCGCCAACGGTCACTGGTGCTAAAATGGCAATTCACAAACTATCTCGTCATCTAAGGATTGGACAAAGCTATTCAAATGTCCCCCGTTTAATCTAAACGCTTTAAGCTGCTCTACAGTACATCTGCAAATTTTGGTATGGCTTTAGATGAATATGACTCTTCTAATTCCAACTTTCCTTGTCTTACCAAAAGTTGTTTCTTCATTGCTTTTGTTTCGTAATAATCCTGAGCAACAGCTGTTTCAATAAACTCCACAGACTGTTCGGAAAATTTACTTACCGCATGTTTTATACCTTCCAGAGATACGTTAAAAAACTCTTTACGTCTATTAATCATATTTAATCGGTGAGAATCAAACTCGTCGTGAAGTTTTTTCTCAAGAGTTGGTGCATCATTGGTATAAATCATAGCATGTACATCGAAGGCAAAAGGTACCGAAGCATCTCCAAGCTCATTAACTCTATCCATAGGCTCTAATCGGCGAGTCATACCTATCTTATAAATATTTTCTCCAAATGAACCAATATTAGAAATAATATAAACGTGACCTCTTTTGGTTTGTTCCGCCATTGATTGAACACGCTGGTGCTTACGTTCAGCTTCTTCTAGGTTGGCCTGTAACTGAGCTATCTGCTCTTCTAGTTCTGATTTCATTTCATCACTTGCCTTTTCAAGCTCCTGCCGCGCAACTTCTAAGGCTTTTTGATAACGCTTTTCCTCCTTAATAGCCTCATCTTCCGCTCTTTTTATCTCTGCCTCTATCCTTGCTTCCTCACGCATTTGAGCTTTGATTTCCGCTTGCTCTTCTTTCTCGCGTTGTTTCTTTTGACGATATTCATAGGTCAACTGAAGTTCTCTCAATTTTTCTTTAAGATAACGTTCTGTGATAGATATTGCATTTGGTTCATTTAGCTTATTAATTGCTGCAAATGCCATATTTATACGCTCTTCCATCTTTGTGACGTTTTTCCACGTACAATTTGCAGTCGCTGCCTCACATTCGTTATTAAAGGCTCGAGCAGTGAGGCGGATACTCTTATCAGTCATTTTCCTTCCTTCACTTCTTGAACCATCAACAGTCCATTCACGGAAACAATATATCGCTCCGCTAGAAGACTTCTCTTTCAGTAAAGTTTTCTGGCGTTCTTTGCACTTGTTAATCTCTTCTTTAAATGCTTCAGATGAATCAAAGTCAAACTTTGGTTCATAGAACCCAAGCTCAATAAGCTCAATATCCTCATTAAATATGGCAATTTGCTTAGTTAGAGAGTCGTAGGTGGCTTTCTTACTTTTATAGTCAATCTGGAGTTCATTGATCTTCTCTTCAATAGATTGACGCTCCGCATTAGCCTCAGCTTTTTTTTGTTCGATTTCGTGTAAGGTTTGAAGTGCTGTCTCTTCTATTTTTTGCGTATCAAATTTCAGCTGCGCCTTGAGTTTTTCGCACTCAGCTTCAACATCAAATATCTGAGAGTATCTTTCTTTATACTCTTCGATTGTTGACTCTGCCACGGACCGAAGAGCCTCTGTATCTGCAAGTTTTTTACTCAATTTTGAAGTTTTTCTTAGGAGAAGAAAACCGACAATGAGAAGTAAAGCTATAGCAACCACCAGAGTGTAAGTCATTGTAGAATTATCCATTTATCGCTATGACATCGAATTCGACATGAAGCAACAATGTTAACCAAGATTTACTCAAATGTAATCAAACAAATGTCAGTATTGAGATACTTATATACGAAGAATCGAATATGAACGACAAACTTAGATACTTGCTATTAGTATTTGTAAGGACAAACTAATTGGGCAAATTGCGTAAATATACCAACCCAGCACAAAATGGGGCAAAAGCATTTAGCAGAATGAACAGTGCAATGGTCGTTAAAATTGCCATTGTTGTAACAGTGACCGTTGGCGGCATGAATGCCGCCGTTGAGCCTATAGGGATATATTCACGGCGTGTCACAGGGGAAACAATGACAATCCTGTACAGCGAGTTGGAGAGACTTTTTAAGTCCAGCTTTTAAATTAACGAGCAAAACCAAGCCTAGTCAGGCTTAAACACCCCAATCACGGCACCTGTGGCTTTTTCTGTGACTTTCACATCGGTTTGTTGTTCGCGGTAATCACAGTCGGTGCATTCTACGGTTTCGATACCGTTTTCTTTAAACAGCAGAATGCTGTCCTTGGCGCCACATTTTGGGCATTTTGCGCCAGCTACGAAGCGCTTTTTGATTTTGGTTGTCATGCTAATACCTTTAATGCACAGACCAGCTCAGTTGGATCAGAAGATAACTCCGCTTCGCTTGAGAAACCCAAAGCGTGAGCCTGAAATTGGCCGCTATTTTGCCACAGTGCCCAGCTATTGCCAGCCTTTAAACCAAGTTGTGATGCCATAAGATATGAGCAGGCGTTAGCATCTTGCGGGATTCACTCAAGAAGGATTTGCCAAATCGGCCGCACACTCATATTCGCACTCATCACAAGATCGCCCTAAAAGCCGCCACCACACTTGCCCAAAAGATGCTGTAAAAAGTGTAAGAAATCCTCAGCAACTCGGCCTAAGTTGTGGTTTGCCATCGGCTTGTACGTTATCATCACAGCCCTTACTCATTCATGATATGACCAAGTTGTAGTTAATGATCAGCATCAACCAAGCGCAATTAATCCGTGGCAGCAAAACCCTGCTCGACGAAGCCTCTTTGACCATCTATCCCGGCCATAAGGTCGGCCTAGTCGGCGCCAATGGCACGGGTAAGTCCTCACTGCTGGCATTAATTATGGGTCACCTGAGCTTAGACAAAGGCGAGTTCAGTATGCCTTCGGGTTGGCAAATCGCCACCGTAGCTCAAGAAACGCCCGCGCTGGAAGTCTCTGCACTTGAGTATGTACTTGATGGTGATAAAGAATATCGCCAACTTGAGGCCGACTTGCATATCGCGCAGGAACACAATGATGGCCACGCCATTGCCACCCTGCACGGTAAAATCGATGCCATTGGCGGCTACGCCATTCGTGCCCGCGCAGGTGCCTTGCTGGCAGGTTTAGGCTTTAGCGAAGCCGAGCAAAATAACCCAGTGAAAAGCTTTTCGGGTGGTTGGCGGATGCGCTTAAACCTTGCCCAGGCACTGCTGTGCCGCTCCGACTTACTGCTGCTCGACGAACCGACCAACCACTTAGACTTAGATACCATGTACTGGCTCGAAGGGTGGATTAAGTCCTATCAAGGCACGCTGATTTTAATCAGCCACGATAGGGATTTTATCGACGAGATTGTCGATGAAATCGTCCATGTCGAGAATCAAAAACTCAATTATTACAAAGGCAACTATAGTGCCTTTGAGCGCATTCGTGCCGAACGTATGGCGCAGCAACAGGTCGCCTATGAGCGCCAACAAAAAGAACGGGCGCATATGCAGTCCTTCGTCGACCGCTTCCGCTACAAGGCCAGTAAAGCCAAGCAAGCGCAGAGCCGCTTAAAAGCGCTGGAGCGGATGACTGAGCTATTGCCATCCCAGGCCGATAGCCCGTTTTATATGGAGTTTCGCCCGCCAGAAGCCCTGCCCAATCCATTGATAAAAATGGAACAAGTGGCAGTGGGTTATGGTGATAAGCAAATCCTTAGCAAAGTGCATTTGAACTTAGTTCCCGGTGCCCGTATTGGCCTCTTAGGCCGCAACGGTGCGGGTAAATCGACATTAATCAAACTGTTATCGGGACAACTGTCACCGATGACCGGATTGTATGAGCCCAATCCCGGCCTGAATATCGGTTACTTTGCCCAGCACCAAATCGAATTTTTACGTTTAGACGATACGCCGCTGCAACATCTGGTGCGCCTCGCGCCCAATGCCCGTGAGCAGGAATTACGTAACTTCCTCGGTGGTTTTGGCTTCCATGGCGATATGGCGCTCTCGCCGGTACGCCCCTTCTCGGGTGGCGAGAAAGCGCGTTTAGTGTTGGCCTTATTAGTGTGGCAACGCCCTAACCTATTACTGCTCGACGAACCGACCAACCACTTAGATCTAGAGATGCGCCATGCGCTCACTATGGCATTGCAAACCTTTGAAGGCGCAATGGTTATCGTATCGCACGACCGTCACTTACTGCGATTAACCTGTAGCGATTACTATCTGGTTGACCAAGGCCAAGTGCAGGCCTTCGATGGCGATTTAGAGGATTACCACCAATGGTTACTCGATGCCGCTAAGGCCGCCAGTGCGAATTCCACCGTTAACGGTGACGATGCCAAACCCGCCGTCGATAAGAAACAGCAAAAGCGGTTAGAGGCAGAGCTACGCCAAAAGGTGTCGCCACTTAAACGCAAACAGGCGAAGCTTGAAACCGATCAGCAAAAGCTCAGTGAACGCCTCGCCGAGTTGGAGCATCTACTGGCCGATAGCGAGCTTTACGATCAGGACAATAAAGCCAAACTCACATCGGTACTCAGTGAGCGCACCAGCTTGACACAAACGCTGGAAGAAAGTGAAATGCAATGGCTTGAGCTGCAAGAAGAAATTGATTCAATGGAACTTGAGCTGATGGGCCAGTAATTGGCCCTCTATCGCCTAACGTACAAGGAAACAGTATGTCGGATGCAACCCCGTTAGACAGTCAAATTTGGCATTGGTGTGATATGAGCTACGGGCAAAATAAGCAGCTTTGCCTCGAGCTACAGGATAACTGCCAAGTGAATGTGAATCTCTTACTGCTGGCGCAGTATTTAGATCTCACCAGCGATGTGGCGGGCCCGCGGGAATATTCAACCGAGCAGTGGCAACAGCTGGTCAATGCGGTTTGGGATTGGGATGAAAAGTTTCTCACGCCCTATCGCCGTCTGCGCCGCCTCGCCAAGGCAAGCCTGAATGAGGAAGAGTATCAGCAGATGCTCGACGTTGAGCTGATGATGGAACGTAAGGCGCAGCGCACAATTCTAAATGCCGTCAATGGATTATCGCCAACTGGCGCACAAACCAATCTGGTGAGTTACCTGACCCTGTTTGGCCTATCCCCAGCCGATGTAAATTCGCTGAATTTTATCGCGCCTTAATAGACCAAACGTTAGCTTACTTAGTCCGAGCCTGAGGATAACGCTGACAGTTATCCTCAATCTTGAGCCAACTTGGTTGCTCATCGGTATAAATATGGTAATTAGGCTGCACCAGTTCAGGATCATCTAAGCTTGCGATCGTCAGGGTGAGATAGTCGGGATATTCAGTGTGCCTGTAGGTCAGCGAGCAGCCGCAGTGGGCACAAAAACCGCGTCTCACACACTCAGATGAAGCAAACTCCGTCACTTTGCCCTTAAGCCAAGTCACCTGATGCAGCTTAAAATCCATCCAGGCGCCAAACACGGCCCCAATGCTTTTTTGGCACATGCGGCAATGGCAATAATCGGCGTCGAAGGGCTTACCCTCAATCCGATAACGAATCGCCCCACATAAACAGCCGCCCTCCAAGGATGCTATAGATTGCATGCAGACTCCACGCTATTGCGGCTCTCGGCCATCGGTCAGCTTTTGCGCCAGCGCCGTGGCATTGCGCGCGGTAATGCCATAAATCGACAGCTGCGGATTGGCCCCGAGACTGGTCGGGAAGATAGAACCGTCCATCACCGACAGATTATCCAGATAATGTGACTGACCATAGCTATTCACCATAGAGAGCTTTTCATCCTCGCCAAAGGGGCAACCGCCCATCACGTGCGCCGAGGCGACGATTGTCCGCAGCGGCGCTAAATCCATTTGCGCAATGCTCTCTTTCGCCTCCTTCCATGACGACAGATAAGGCATGCCATCACTGATGGGCAGCACTTTTAATGCCCCCGCCGAGAATTGCAATTCGGCCATGCTGGCATACGCCCGCCGCGCCGCACGCCAAAAGGCCTCGGAGAGCGGATAATCTAAGGCAAAGCCCGTCGAGGTGAGATGCACTTGCCCACCTTGGCTATCGGGATGATAACCGTCGCGGATCAAGGCGATAGTGACCTGTAGCTGATTAAATTGCGCCATCAATTCGGCGTGGCTGGCGCCGTAACCTAAGGTTTTAGAGGCGATCAAAATCGGATGCACCGGCGGCACCTCAAGCTTGTAACCTAACTCGCCATCGGCACCATTTTTCCAAACAAATTCATCGGAATAGATAGATTGAGGCGCCCCACTGTGGGCATTAATGGCATCGGCAAATACGCCGCCAGAGAGCACTGTAGGATGCAAAAAGGTACGCTTGCCCAATAGCTGATAGGGATCGGGCACGTCGGAGCGCATCATCAAGGTCGGCGTGTGGATAGCGCCAGCGCTTAAAATATAGTGTTTGGCTTTAAATAACAGCTCGACCGACGTCGGCCGTAAATTAACATCAAGCGCCTGCGCCTTGAGGGCAAACACTTGGCCATTATGGTGTTCAATCTTAACGACTTTGGCACGGCTAAAAAGCTGCGCGCCCTTCTCTAATGCAGTCGGAATCGTAGTCACTAACATCGACTGCTTAGCATTGACTGGGCAACCCATGCCGCAATAACCAGTATTCCAACAGCCCGCCACGTTACGCTTAATAACAGTGTAATCCCAACCTAGGTTGATGCAGCCTTGCTTGAGGGCGCCATTATTGCGGTTAGGTTCATAATTCCATTCATGAATATTAAGCCGCTGCTCCATCTGCTCGAACCAAGGGGCCAGAGCGTCGGGGTCGAGACCCGCAACGGATTTATGCTGCGCCCAAAAGGCTAAGGCTTCCTTAGGAGTACGAATCGAGGTGGTCCAATTGATGGTGGTCGAGCCGCCCACGGCGCGACCTTGAAAAATCCCAATCGCCTTATCGGCGGTTTTCATCGCGGCCGCCTGTTGATACAAATTAGGGTAAGCGACCCGCTCCTCCATATTAAAGTCGCTGGAGGATTTAAGCGGCCCCGCTTCAATCATGATCACACTAAGCCCCGCTTGGCTGAGGATCTCCGCCGCCACACCGCCGCCTGCGCCCGTGCCTACAATCACCACATCGGCTTCAAATTGCTGGTTTTCTTGCAGCTGACTGGCGTCGGTATGTAACCAACCGGAATTTAAGCCTGTCACTATGGGATCTATGATTGCCACTTGGAATTCTCCATTCTTACATTATTGTTATTATTATAAATTCAGCCTATTTGAACAATTCAGGCTTGGCGTAGTGAAGTCGGCTCCAATGCTCTGGACAGGCGTAATAGCTGGCCATCACTAATTCCCGCAGGCCTAAATAAGCCGTTTGCAATAATGCAAAGTAGCTGTGGCGCCAGGTTTCCAACATTTGCGTTAAGTCGCTGGGCGAACGCATCAAGAGTGGCGTCATACTCGAGGTCAGCAGCAGTAAACCGAGACGATTTTCCAGCATATCGAGTAGTTCGAATAGCTCCGCCTGTTGCTCATCGGGCAGCCCAGCGATCGATTGCTTAATGGCATCTAAGGTGCGATTTTGTGCCGCCTGTTTATGGGTTGCCACATCGGGCAAGGCCCCATCGAGCATCACAGGTAACAACACTCCAAATAACAAACGATAGTCTTTTTCTTCGCCTTCATCGGGGAGGCTGAATTCGGGAGAGTAGAGATTTACCCCCAAGGCAATCGCCGCCGTACCGGCAAACGCGCCCAGTAAAAAGGTACGTCTATTCATCTATGTCTCCCCAAGACGCTAAGTGTTAAATTATTGTGCTACAATGACCGCGAATCTAAATTAAACACACGTTTTAATTTTCAGCAATAGTTGATATCAAGATAAGATCCCATGCCAAACGTTTTTAATCCGCCTTGGTGGGCCAAAAGTCCCCATGTACAAACTATTCTGCCCGTTTTCACTAAAGTGGCCAAACCTGTGCTTGAGCGACAACGACTCGAGCTTCCCGACGGCGATTTTATCGATTTAGATTGGCAAGCAAGGCCCCAAGTCGGCAAACCGATTGTGGTCATCATTCATGGGTTAGAGGGCAGTGCCCAATCCCATTATGCCAGACGTATTCTACAGGCCTGCAAAGAACAAGAGTTAGCAGCAGTGGTTCACCATCACAGAAGCTGCTCAGGGGAAACCAATCGCCTCGCCCGCAGTTATCACAGTGGCGATACCGACGACCTGCAGTTTAGTCTAAGCCTGCTGCAACAAACGTATCCGCAATCACCTTTATTAGCCGTGGGTTACAGCTTAGGCGGCAATGTGCTGACCAAATATCAAGGCGAATATCAAGAGCAGAGCCTGTTAAGCAGAGCAGTGGTCGTGTCGGCGCCGCTGCAATTATCGGCCTGCGCTAAACGCTTAGAAAATGGTTTTTCAAAGGTGTATCAAAGCCATTTAATCAAACAGTTACAGCATAAGGTCAATCAAAAGCTCGCTGACCCCGATCTGGCGGGTGCGATGGCATTGAGTCCAATGCAAGTAGCTAATCTTAATACTTTTTATGACTTTGACGATAAAGTCACCGCACCGCTCCATGGATTTTTGGGCGTTGAAGATTACTACACTCGCGCCAGCGGCCTCCCCTTTATCAAGTGCATCACTAAGCCAACGCTGATCTTGCACGCCAAGGACGATCCCTTTATGACGGATGCCGTTATCCCACATTCCAGCCAGCTTTCGGAGCATGTGGAATATGAATTACATGCTCATGGTGGCCATGTCGGTTTTATTGAGGGTGGTTCACCTTGGAAGCCGCGCTATTATCTAGAGCGGCGCATTTTAGACTTTTTACTCGCCAATGATGCTTCATCGGCACCTTAAGGAACCCGAATGCTTATCCCCTACGATGCTTTACTCCAACTTCCGAAAGAGACGTTAGCCAATTTGATCCGCGAATATCTTTTAGGCCAAGTGGAGGATGGTAGTTTTACTAGCCTAGATGAGCAAGAACTATCAGCCGCAATAGTGCAATGCCAACAAGCACTTAAACAAGGAAAACTCGTCTTGGAATACAGCGAGGACGATGAATCCTTTGCTATTCGCCACGCCGACCAAGTAGCAAAACGGCAAGATTGACCACCAGTATCCCTGTGCCGTATAAATAGCTTATACGGTTTATCGCTCCAAATGAGCGGCTCTTTAGGTTCCTAGCTAGGTAGAAAAAATGTCAGCAAAACATCCGATTATTGCAGTTACAGGCTCATCCGGCGCAGGAACCACCACTACTACTACCGCCTTTAGTCATATCTTTCGCCAGCTAGGGATCAACGCTGCCTTTGTAGAAGGCGATAGTTTTCATCACTTTACCCGTGCAGAGATGGAAGTGATGATCCGTAAATCCCAGGCTGAGAATCGCAATCTGAGTTACTTTGGCCCCGAGGCCAACAACTTTGCCCGCCTAGAGCAATGCTTTCGCGATTACGGCGCCACGGGCCAAGGCGAAACCCGCAGCTATTTACACACCTTCGATGAGGCGGTGCCTTTTAACCAAATGCCGGGCACCTTCACCCAATGGCGTCCACTGCCCGAAAACACCGATATGTTGTATTACGAAGGCTTACATGGTGGCGTAGTCACGGGCGATGCCAACGTGGCCCAACATGTGGATTTGCTGATCGGCATGGTGCCTATCGTCAACTTAGAGTGGATCCAAAAGATCATTCGTGACACCTCGGAGCGGGGTCATAGCCGCGAAAAAGTCATGGGCTCAATCGTGCGCAGCATGGACGATTACATTAAACATATGACGCCGCAGTTTTCCCGTACCCATATCAACTTCCAACGGGTGCCGACGGTAGACACTTCTAACCCCTTTAGCGCCAAAGATATTCCAAGCCTAGATGAAAGCTTTGTGGTGATCCGTTTTCGCGGTATCAACAACGTCGACTTCCCCTATTATTTGAGCATGATCCAAGGCTCCTTTATGTCACGGGTCAACACCTTAGTGGTGCCGGGCGGAAAAATGTCCCTAGCAATGGAGCTGATCCTCACCCCCTTGATTAAAGATTTAATGGAAAAACGCCAACAGCTTAATAGCCCGCAGGCAAACTGAGATAGAGTTAAGATGTGGCTTAATCAAATAAAGCCTTTTTGAGCAATAGATTAAGCTTGATTTAAGCCATTGAAGTTAATCTTATTGGCATCGGGATTTCAGGCGAAAGAACGATAGTTGGCATACTCTTGGGAGTTAATTCCCCCATCTTGATCTGTTGATTCCCTTGGGTGTGCCAACAACCCTTCAAAACAAGTATTAGAAGTCAATTCCACTTCAATGCTTGATCTGTTGATTCCCTTGAGTATGTCAGCAACCCCATATTGCGTTAAGTCTAAGCTATTAATTCCACATCCATGCATGCTCTGTTGGTTACCTTGGGTATGTCAACAACCCCGTCTTGCGTTTAGTCTAAACAGTTAATTCCACTTCAATGCTTGGTCTGTTGATTCCCTTGGGTGTGCCAACAACCCTTCAAAACAAGTATTAGAAGTGAATCCCACTTCAATGCTTGATCTGTTGGTTACCTTGGGTATGTCAGCATTCAGCAACAACTAATCAATAGTTAACTTTATACCAGTGTTTAAGCTAGCCGTTATTAAACTGATTTATTTCGCACGAGATTCTTATACATCACTCGACAATCCAAGGCGATGCCACGGGGCGAGCAATAGACGGCGTCTTCCTCTAAGCCTTCACCGCCGAAGCCACAGTGGCGATAAAATCCGACCGCATTTAAGGTCGACTCCAATCGCAATTGGGCAATGCCTAAGTTAAAGGCTTTTGATTCAATAAATTGCAGTAGTGACTTACCAACACCCAAGCCCATAGCATTGGGGGAAACGAATAAGGCTTCGACTTGGGCATAAGGCTCATCCAGCATAATGGTGCCAACCAAAGTGCCTTCTTGAGTAGCATCATCAAAGATTTCAGCCACATAAAAATGTGCGCCTACCATGCGAGTGAAAGACTCGGTCAATTCGCCCTGCGTCCAGCACCGCAAATCATCTTGAGAATAAAATCCAGCGCAGCCTTTATTGATGGCCGCATTGCGGATATCCCAACAGGTGTTGGCATCTAATGGAGTCGCTTTACGTATCCTTAGCATAGTCTTTCCCGAACGATCATTTCAGCCACACCAGCAACTAACCTGCTGAATCATAAGAATAAACACTTGAACAATCAGTACATCCTATTCCTCAATTTTAGGCAATAAAAAACCGCCCGAAGGCGGTTTTAAATCAAAAAAGCGAGCCGACTGGCGAGCTGCAGTCGCAAAGGCAAACTTAACCTTTAATCAGTTCGCTGATGGTCAGCACGCCATTGGTGGTCGCACCTGCGCCCCATAGTGCAGAAGCCGAATCTTCGAAGGCCGCCGCTAAATCAACGTGTAACCATTTCGCTTCTGGCGAAACGAAACGCCACAGGAAGCCCGCCGCATTCGAGGCACCACCTGCACCACCACCTTTTACAGGGCGACTGTTTGCGGTATCTGCATAGGCAGATGGGCACATGTCTTTGTGCCAAGGATCCAATGGCAATGGCCATACACGCTCGGCCACTGTCGACGCCTTTTGCTGCGCCAGCTGTAACACTTCAGTCTGAGGCGAGAAAATCGCGTTGTAGTTAGAGCCCACCGCCATCACAGCTGCGCCAGTTAAGGTTGCCGCATCGATAATAAAAGGTGCACCCGTCGCAGAAGCCGCTTGCAGACCATCGGCCAGCACTAAACGACCTTCGGCATCCGTGTTAACCACTTCGACTGTCACGCCATTTTTGTAAGTGAGGATATCACCCAGCTTATAGGCGCGGCCGCTAATGAGGTTTTCTGCGCAGCAGAGGAATAACTTAACGCGTTTGTTCAGGCCCGATTTAATCGCAAGGCCCAGTGCTGCGGTAACCGTTGCGGCGCCGCCCATATCGCACTTCATACCCAGCATGCCTTCAGAGGCTTTAATGCTATAACCGCCTGAGTCGAAGGTAATCCCTTTACCGACTAAGGCAACAGATACTGGGGCATCGGCTGACAGCGGGTTAAAGTCTAGCTCTAACATCGCTGGTGGACGCTCGCTGCCACGGCCTACGGCATGGATACCAATCCATTGCTCTTCTAATAATGCTTCGCCTTCAATGATACGGTAGCTCACCTTAGCGCCACCGATATCGGCTAACCATTTGGCTGCTTGCTGCGCCAGTTTCACCGGAGACAGATTTTCAGGGGTGTCGTTGATCAGTTGACGGGCAAATGTCGCCACTTCTAAGCGACGTTGTAACTCGGCTTGCACTGCGTCATCACCGCACCATTGGATCTTATAACCGGGTTTAGCTGTGGCAAAACCTTGGGCGAAGACCCATTGGCTATTGAGATCCCAAAGAGACCCCGCCAAGGCGACGGTGTTAATCCCTTGATTACGTAATTTACGCGCCGCCATTTGAATTTGGCGCAGCTCATCGCCGCCACCTAAGTGGACTAATGCGCCTTCGGCATTGAAGGTCACATCAGCTTTGCCCCAATGGGCTGCGGGGGTATCTTTGGTTAACTCAACTCTCATCACTTCAGTCACTTTAAGTTCACTCATGAGGGGTCCTTATGTTGATTTGTTCTTGCTTTTATACCCATGTCAATTAAGGAGACGAGTATCAGCATCCTCAAGCTTTTGGGGTATACACAGTACGACCTGGTTGGCGGCAGTTTACTGCCAGCGGCCGAGGACTGAAAGCCATCGGCCTAAGTTACCTAGGTAAAATCTGTAAACATTTGCGAAATTTGTTAGTCTTAGGCGCCAGAATGCCTAGATACAGGTTATAGCATGCACTTTAGTCCAGCACTGAAACCGGGAAAGTTACTCAAACGCTACAAACGTTTTCTCGCCGATGTTCAACTCGAAGACGGCACTGAAATCACCCTGCATTGTCCCAATACCGGCTCAATGCGTAACTGTCTGTTCCCCGGCGAAACGGTGTGGTTTTCGACCTCAAATAATCCTAAGCGCAAGTACGCCCACACATGGGAGTTAATGGCCACGCCAACGGGTGGCCTTATCGGCATTCATTCGGGCAATGCCAACGCCCTGGTCGAGGAAGCCCTTAATAAAGGTATCATCACTGAACTGACAGGTTACGACAGCTTAAGTCGCGAGGTGAAGTATGGGGATGAGAATAGTCGCATCGATATTCTACTGGAATCCGCTCAAAAACCCGCCTGTTATATAGAAGTCAAAAGTTGTACTTTGCTTGAAGATGGTCAAGGCTATTTCCCCGATGCGGTGAGCCTTCGCGGCCAAAAACATCTACGGGAATTAATGCATATGGCGAGCCTTGGGCACAGAGCCGTATTGCTATTTGTGGTGCAACACACAGACATCCACAGCGTGGCCCCCGCGGCACATATCGACCCGGAATATGCTAACTTATTGAAAAAAGCAATCTTATCTGGCGTAGAAGTGTTAGCCTATCGCTGCGAAATCTCCCCCGATGAGATACATCTAGCCCAATCGTGTCCAGTCCGAGTATGATGTTAAGATTGAGTAAAATGCTTTTTCATTTCAATTAGCGAAGGCAGTCAAAAAATTCTGCCAAGGTGAAATGAAAAATTTGCCTCGTTGTAAAGATTCTGATATAGATAGCGGCCGTTCTTAAGGACGCCCTACAAACGCAAATGATGACAGGAGATGCGTTATGCCTGAAGGCACCAAAAAACTTGGCGTACTCGCTATCGCAGGTGTAAGTCCCTACCAGGAAAAGCCGGGTGAGGAGTATATGAACGCTAAGCAACTGGGTCACTTCAAGACAATTCTTGAAGCTTGGCGCAATCAGTTGCGTGAAGAGGTCGACCGTACTCTGAGTCACATGCAGGACGAAGCAGCAAACTTTCCCGATCCTGTAGACCGTGCAGCACAGGAAGAAGAGTTCAGTCTCGAACTGCGTGCGCGCGACAGAGAACGTAAACTGATCAAGAAGATCGAAAAAACCCTTCAAAAAATCGAAGAAGACGATTTTGGCTTCTGCGATTCTTGCGGTATCGAAATCGGCATTCGCCGTCTCGAAGCGCGTCCAACGGCCGATCAATGTATCGACTGTAAAACGCTTGCAGAGATCAAAGAGAAGCAAATGGCGGGTTAATCGGCCATCTTCGGGCGGGGATTTCCCCGCCTACTTGTTTATGCGCCTTGCATTACCTTCCCTGTTTCACTTCGCTTTTTTATTCGCATCCCTCTAAAATATGGCCACTTTGACTGGCTACACCTGCAAATTCCTATGATGGCAACTCACACCTTTGACACTTCAGCTTTGCGTCCCTATGTAGGTCGTTTTGCCCCTTCGCCTTCTGGCGCGCTGCACTTTGGATCGCTTATCGCTGCCCTTGGTAGTTATCTGCGGGCGCGCTCCTTAGGCGGGAAGTGGTTAATTCGTGTAGAAGATATTGATCCTCCAAGGGAAGTTGCTGGCGCTGCCGATGATATTTTACGTACCTTAGAGGCCTTCGGCTTCGAGTGGGACGATGAAGTGTTGTATCAGAGTGACCGCACCGAGGCCTATCAAGCCAAGCTCGATGAGTTACTCGCCGAGGATAACGCCTACTTTTGCCAGTGCAGCCGCAAACAGATCCAAGCCATGGGCGGAATTTACGATGGCCGCTGCCATCGGTTAGCCACACCGCATCAATCGGGCGCGATCCGCATCGTGAATCGTGCGCAAGTGGCCGAATTTAGCGATAATCTGATGGGAAAGGTCGTAGTGGACCAAGCCTTTGCCGCCGAAGATTTTATTATCAAACGCAGCGATGGACTTTATGCCTATCAACTCGCCGTGGTGCTCGATGACGCCTATCAAGGCATTACCGAAGTGGTGCGAGGTTACGATTTAATCGAAGCCAGTTGCCGCCAATTAAGCCTATATCAAACCTTTGGCCTAAGCGCGCCGCAGTGGCTGCATTTACCCTTAGCCTGTTTGACGCCGGGATTTAAGCTATCGAAACAAAACCATGCGCAGGCTATCGATAAACAGCATCCGCAGGCGAGTCTCAATGCTGCCCTCGCCTTTTTAGGCCAAGCGCCGGTGGAGCCGACGACGGCGCCGCAAATGCTGGCCCAGGCAGTGGCCCAGTTTCAGCCATCGGCTATCCCTAAACAGCGGGAAATCTTGATAGCCCCTTAGGGCGGATGAGCGAGTTATCGGCCAAAAAGCATCATTTTATCAGCGCTAAGTCGTGGCATAGCTCAAAAATCGCGATATACCCATCGGAGCGCAATTGGTATATCATAGCCGCCAGATTTTTAATCACATAACAGATACATTCCGAGGTGTCCCATTTTTCGCCGTATCAGCCAATTCTGCAAGCAGCTATTTGAAGACGCGCCTAAAACGACCGCTCCGACTCCAGCTCAGATTGAACCCCAAACGCCAGAACTCACTTCAGGCGGCTTAAGCTTATCGCTCGTGCCGCGGGACGCGCATTCGATTTCCCGTAAGCAGATCAGCGAAAACGCACTTAAAGTACTATACCGATTGAATAAATCAGGTTTTCAAGCCTATTTGGTCGGTGGGGGTGTACGGGATTTGCTCCTCGGACTCGAACCGAAAGACTTCGACGTAGTCACCAATGCAACCCCGGAAGAAATTAAAAAGTTATTCCGCAATTGCCGTGTGGTGGGCCGCCGTTTCCGCCTCGCCCATATTGTGTTTGGCCGCGATGTGATTGAAGTGGCTACTTTCCGTGGCCACCACGGTGAAAGTAATGAAAAAATTTCCAAAGCCAATGCCGAAGGGCGTTTGCTCAGGGATAACGTGTATGGCGAAATCGATGAAGACGCAGAGCGCCGCGATTTTACCGTTAACGCCCTTTACTACGATATCAGCGACTACTCTATCCGCAGCTATGGCGGCGGTATGGATGATCTTAAGGCGGGAACCTTAAGGCTGATTGGCGATCCCGAAACCCGTTACCGTGAAGATCCGGTACGTATGCTCAGAGCCGTGCGTTTTGCCACTAAGCTCAGCATGACTATCGATGAAGTGACCGCTAAACCTATCAAACAATTAGCACCGCTGCTCAAAGACATTCCTGCCGCCCGCATGTATGAAGAAGTACTGAAACTCTTCTTCGCCGGTAAGGCCATGGCCAACTTTGAGATGATGCAGGAATATAAGCTATTCGAGCCCCTATTCCCTCAAGTGGATGCTCTGCTAAAAGAAGCGCCGAAAGGCCCTGCTATGAAAATGGTGCAAGCCATTATGAAGAGCACGGATACGCGCGTGAACGAAGATAAACCTGTCACTCCGTCATTCTTCTATGCGGCGATCCTTTGGTATCCACTACGTCAACGCGCCGAAGATATCGCGGTCGAGAGCGGCCTGACCTTATACGATGCATTTTTTGCCGCCATGGGTGATGTGATTGAGCAGCAATGCCAAACTATTAGCATTCCACGCCGTTTCAGCACTCCAGCAAAAGACATCTGGCAATTGCAGTTACGCTTCGATCGCAGCCAAGGCACGCGCGCCTTTAAACTGTTAGAGCATCCTAAATTTAGAGCCGCCTACGACTTACTGTTACTGCGCGGCGAAGTCGAAGGTGGCAATGTCGCTAAGAGTGCGGCATGGTGGCAACAGTTTGTTGAAGCAGATGAAACCGAACGTTTAGCCATTGCCCGCAGTGGTAACAAAGCCTCGGGCAATCGTAACCGTAACGCTCCACAGCGCCGTCGCCGCCGCCCAAGTGCCGCGAAAGCCAAAGCCGAAGAATAATGACTCAAGTTTTTGTCGCCCTCGGGGCAAATCTTGAAGATCCCAAAGCTCAATTGGACAATGCCGTTGCGGCCTTGTCCGCCTTGGCTGAAAATCAAAGCCTCAAGGTATCGCCCTATTACGGCTCAGCTCCCATGGGTGACGTAGTGCAACCCGACTATATCAATGCCGTTGCCAGCTTTGAGACCTCTCTGGCGCCCATCGCCCTGTTAGATGCACTGCAAGAGATTGAAAACACTCAGGGCCGCGTCCGTAAAGAACGTTGGGGCCCCAGAACCTTAGATCTCGACTTACTCTTATATGGCGATGCCATTATCGATGAGCCCAGACTCAAAGTGCCGCACTACGGCATGAAGGAGCGTAGTTTTGTGCTAGTGCCCTTGGCGGCCATAGCACCGGATCTGGTGTTACCCTGTAAAACGCCGCTACGCAGCCTTATCAGTGAAAAATACTTGGCCGAGTTACAACTACTGGGCAATGATCATTGAAGTCAGCCCCAAGTTAGCTTATAACACCACTTCTATTTGGTTTGAAGATCACCCATATGTCTAAAGTTACTAGCTCAACCCTGTTGAAATACAAACAGGAAGGTAGAAAATTCACCGCTCTGACAGCCTATGATGCCAGCTTTGCCAGTGCGTTCGACGGCGAAGGCATCGATGTGCTACTGGTCGGCGATTCTTTGGGAATGGTTCTGCAAGGCCACGATGATACGCTGCCTGTCACGACAGCCGATATTGCTTACCACACCCGTTGTGTGCGTCGCGGTATCGAGCGTTCACTGCTGATCGCCGACATGCCATTTATGAGTTACGCCACGCCAGAACAAGCAATGGAAAACGCCACTGCACTGATGCAGGCGGGTGCCAATATGGTGAAGCTGGAAGGCGGTCACTGGTTACTCGAAACCGTGACTAAACTGACCGAGCGCGGTATTCCTGTCTGCGCCCACTTGGGCCTTACCCCGCAATCGGTACACGTTTTTGGTGGCTTTAAAGTACAAGGCCGCGATGCTGAAAATGCCCAGCGCATTCTCGATGAAGCCAAAGCCTTAGAAGCTGCTGGCGCACAACTCTTAGTGGTTGAATGTATTCCGGAATCTCTCGCCACCGCCATCACTCAAGCATTAACTATCCCAGTGATCGGCATCGGCGCTGGCGCCACCACAGATGGTCAGATCCTAGTGATGCACGATGTGCTCGGTATTTCGAGTGGTTATATTCCACGTTTTTCAAAGAACTACCTCAAGCAAACGGGTGAAATCCGCTCGGCAGTACGCGCTTATATTGAAGAAGTGGCCAATGGCACCTTCCCAAGTTCAGAGCACACATTTAGCTAAGAGTCAGAGCACAGGTTCAACTAATTTCAAGTTTTAGCAAGGTAAGAGTTAATGATCACTAGCGCCCATATCGATGATATTCGTACTCAAGTGCGGGCATGGCGTGCCCAGGGCGAGACCGTCGCCTTTGTGCCGACCATGGGCAATCTCCATCAGGGACACATCACCTTAGTGAAAGAAGCAGCGAAGAAGTGCGACCATGTGGTCGTATCAATCTTCGTGAATCCCATGCAGTTTGGACAGAACGAAGATCTCGATGCCTACCCGCGCACCTTAGAGGCCGATAGCCAAGCGCTGACCGCTGCGGGTGCCGAGCTGCTGTTCACCCCAACGCCAGCGATTATTTATCCCAAAGGCTTGGCGCAGCAAACCTATGTCGAAGTACCGGGAATTTCCGATGTACTCTGCGGTGCCAGTCGTCCCGGTCATTTCCGCGGCGTGGCAACTATCGTCTGCAAACTGTTCAACATAGTGCTGCCCGATGTCGCTTTCTTTGGTAATAAGGATTATCAACAACTGTTAGTGATCCGCACTATGGTTGAAGACTTGTCACTGCCGATTGAAATTATTGGTGTAGATACCATTCGTGAAGCCTCGGGCTTAGCCATGAGTTCACGCAATGGCTACCTGACAGAGGAAGAAAAAGCCGCCGCGCCGGCGTTGAAAAAAGCCATCGATGCTATGGCGCAAGGCATCAAACAAGGCGTTAGCATCGAACAAGTCACAGAGGAAGCCAAAGCGAGCCTTATCGCCGCAGGCTTTACCCCGGATTACTTAGAAGTTCGCCATGCTACCACCCTGGCGAATGCCGAGCCACAGGATCAAGCACTAGTTATTTTGGCCGCCGCTTACTTAGGTAAAGCGCGTCTTATCGATAATCTGCGCTTCGACCGCTAAGGGTTTTAAGCATGAGAAAAAGGAGCTTAGGCTCCTTTTTTGTTTGTGCGGTTCTGCGCAGACGCGTCTCAATCTATTGAGTGTCAAAAAAATTCCATCGTCAAAAAACTGGTTTTATTCTTTGAGTTACGCCATAGTATTCACGGTTGTTAATGCTCAGTAACAAGTATTTCTGCCCCTCAGATATATAGCTGCTAGAGTTTAAAGAACACGCAGACTCAGCTTCAATCTGGCGCAGTAGCAATACGTATTTTATTCATCATCGCGGATACAAAGGATCTGTCGTCGAATGGCAAGACTCATAGTGACTCTTATTTGTATGGCACTGCCAACAACGGCGCTGGCGAATACTGTCTATAAATGTCGCAAGGACGATAAGGTCGTCTTTAGCCAAACCGCCTGCCCACAGGAATATAGCCAACATAAGATTGAGTATCAGCTAGGGATCACCACGGAAACCGATTCAGACAAACGCGAGACGCCTGTCGACCCGCTGCAATCCTTACTCAATAGCCAAACGATTTCTAAGGAAAAATTGCTGCAACTGCTCGATGCCGAGCTGTATCGGCTAAAGCAGGAAAACAGCTATTTTGAAATCCTAAGGGCCAGTGAATTACAAAAATTGGAGCGGCAGCGTTACTGGCAACATAAGGAAAAGGATGACCCTGAATACATCAGCCAGCTCAATAAAATTAACTATCATTTTAATGGCTTAACCTCAAATAACACCCAGGCAATACAGCAGTTATCCGACAGGAAAACACAAATTTCCGCCGAAACCGAGCCTGAGGAAGTGAAAGAAAAACCTTAGCTTTCGAGTCTAGAGAACAAAAAAGGCGACCCTAGGGTCGCCTTGTTAATTTATGGCTTCATTAGAACTGCGCGACAACCGCCGCAGAACAGAGTGAGCCTGTGGTTTCACACACTTGGTACGTCACACTCGATGCCGTCGTTGTGAAGCGATCGCGGTAGTTACCATCGTTTTCAGTCGTGGCCACTAACTCGCCATCACGGTACAGGGCGACGCTTTCACCTAAAGCGCTATCCCATGTGAGGTCAACCATAGCACTGCCACGGCGAGAGACTAACGCACGAGTCACAGCAGCACTGATGCTATGCTCATACACTTGCACTTCCATGGTCACAGTGTTGCTATGCTCCATGGCGTCAGTCACGGTAAGCGACACTCTGTAGGTACCAGCGGCAGCAAACACATGGCTTGGGTTCATTTCACTAGAGTTTGTGTCATCACCAAAATCCCAGCTATAGCTCACGATATCATCGTTTGCATCGGTACTAGTGTTAGTAAAGGCAACGCTTAAGCCTTCAACCGCATACTCGAAACCTGCAACAGGTGCCGCAGGAGAGGCTTCACCTAAACCGCTGATCACTAAGCCCCAGTTATTCAGGGTCCCCGTGTCCGCGCCCGCATTGTCGTCAACAGATAATGACCAAGTACCCTGGGCATTTTCACCGTCAAACGCGCTTAAGTCCCAGCTCTTAACGATGTTGTCGGCGCTGCCGCCCTCACGGTTATGCAGAACCACTTCGGTACCCGCTGGAGAGGTTAACACGACACGTAAGTCACCAATCCAAGTGTGGCTGATATTCACATCGGCGGTCACACCAAAAATCTGCACATCGTCGGTCACGTCGATAGTGCTCACCACGCCATTAGCGTTGTTATCAGGGATAGCAACAGCGTTTTCATTGCCATAGCTAAAGTCATTTAATCCCTGAGGGAACACATTCAGTGAAACGACTTTAGACTTTTCAATGGTGCCATCGGTACCTGTTACTGTGATGCTGTAATCACCCCAAGCAGTTTGCGCCGTTGTCGCAACATCTAAGGTAAATGAACCACCCGCAGAAACAGTTGAGGCTGATAAGGATACGCCTTCAAGCGCTGGAGACACGGCTACGCTAAGAGCCACATCACCTTCCCACCCTGCCACACTACCGACACTAAAGTTATAACTTGCCGTGTTACCCGCTTCCACCGATTGCGATGCTGGCGATACTGTAAACTTATAGCTAGGAGATGGGTTTGCCTGCTCTAAGGCATTTGCCACATTGAGGCGCGTACCTGCCACGGTTTTAGCAGTGAGGTCCGCATTCGCATCACCCGACGCCATCAGTAAGGATTTCATTTCTACTGGCGAGAGATCTGGATTTAATGACCACACGAGTGCCGCCGCACCTGTCACGTGGGGCGTCGCCATTGAGGTACCAGAGTAAGTGGCATAGCCACCGCCTGGGATGGTTGACAGAATCGCCGTGCCAGGCGCGCCCATATCAACACTGGTTAAGCCCCACTGGGAGAAATCTGACATACGGTCATTACGGTCGGTACTGGCAATAGACAACACCACATCCGAATCGTAGCTTGAGGGATAATGTGGGCTGGCATCGTTATCGACCGCATCGTTACCTGCTGCTGCAACAAATAAAATGCCTGCTTCACCACCCGCTTCAATCGCATCTTTTAATGCTTGGCTAAAGCTGCCGCCGCCCCAAGAGTTGTTGGTAGCTTTGATATCCACGCCATGATTAACCTTAAGATCGGTAAAGTAGTCCAAACAGGCAATCGCGCCTGCGGTAGAACCATAACCATCGGCATCGAGGAACTGACAGGCGGCGATTTTAACGTCCCAGTTCACCCCAACGACACCCACGCCGTTATTGCCTTTAGCGCCAATAGTGCCAGACACATGTGTACCGTGGCCGTTACCGTCCATTGGGTTACCGTTATTGTTGACCGCGCTGTAACCATGAACATCGTCGATCACGCCGTTGCCGTCATCGTCGATACCGTTACCCGGGATCTCGCCACCATTCACCCACATGTTGGTCTGTAGATCGGGATGATTGTAATCCACCCCAGTGTCAATCACCCCAATCACCACATCCGAACTGCCGGTAGTGATTTCCCACGCTTCTGGTGCATCGATATCCGCATCGACGGTGCCACCGTTTTGTCCCGTGTTATTCATGCCCCACAGGCTAGCAAAGCTTGGATCGTCAGGCGTGCCTATCGCCTTAAGAATATAGTTAGGTTCGGCATATTTCACCGCCGGATGACGGCTAATCACCTTAATCGCATCTTCAATATTGGCGCCCTTACGCAGGGCTAAACGTGCCAATTTGCCATTGAGTAAATGCTGGAACTTATCATCGACACCGTCCGCATTGGCATCGGTTAAGGTGCCACGAATTAAACGCTGAGCCGCCGAGCGCTCCGCCTTCGTCGCATTGTCTTTATACACCACGAGAATGGCATCTTTTTCATAGACAGGGGCATCTTTTGCCATAGCGGGCACGGCTGACAGTGTCATCGCTCCTGCAATTGCTAACGCCAGTGGTGAGAGTTTTATCGACATATTGAGCTTCCTATAGTCCTTTACGTTGAAATTCTGGAACCGCAATTACGCAGCCTCCGCTCAAAATTGATTGGATAATAGCGACGAACATCCAGTATGTTTGCCGGTAAATTGTTGCCATAATGTTTCAACTTAAAAAAGCCGCCCACTGCGAAATACGACTTAACTACTAGACCGACTTGGTAGGTTAAAAGGGAAGACGTACGGCGCACACATAGACAATAAACTGATTTATCATAGGATTAACAAAAGTTAATCCTACCTAGCTGGCTATTGTTCCCCAACAAATAAATACCCTTTCGGCCAATTGTCTCTCGGCCCTATGACTCGTACCTTGATGCCTGAATTGGTTGGTGTGTTTTTCAGCCAGCCAAAACACCTATACATACAAGGAGTCACTTGTGCCAAGTCTATTAACACGCTTTTTGGTACTGCTCATCTTGTTATGTAGTTGTCTGTCACCCAGCCAAGCGGCGGATGTCAGTGAACTGCCCATTACCCTGCAGGCGCTCATTGAGCGTTCTGGGCGCGATAACCTTATCGACCTAGTGCAGCAAGGTACGGCAAACCAAGCGATAGTGATCCAATCGGGCAGCGATAACAGCGCCTATGCGACGCAAGCAGGTAACGACAACGTTTCGCTTGTGACACAGATTGGTTCCAACAATGAAGTCCAACTACTGCAAGTCGGCACTCAAAACACGGCTTCAATCACCCAGATTGGCAATGACAATTTGGTGCAATTGAACCAACTAGGAAGCGGCAATTTTTCGATCCAGCAGATTGCAGATGGTGCTGCAATCTCAATAACTCAGTATTAAACAGGGAGAGTCACATGAAATCACAAGCGAAAAAATCACTCATTGCGCTAGCTATTGCAACTGGCTTAAGTGGCCAAGCATTTGCTGCCAGTCTGATTAACGACATCAGCGTTGAACAAACTGGCCAAGGTCAAGACACCTTAGTGGCGCAAACAGGGTTAATTAACGCTGCAGCAGTTACTCAAACGGGTAACGACCAAGTTGCCACCGTATTGCAAGACGGTGTGTGGCATGAAGCGCAAGTTAACTCAACGGGTGATGCCAACCAAGTCACTGTGACTCAACAAACGGATTGGCATGTTGCGTCAGTTAACGTCACTGGCAATAACAACGAAGCTGAAGTAGCGCAGGATGGTTTCTTCAACCAAAGCAGCAACGACATAGCTGGTAACGACAACCTAGTTTCTGTGAACCAATTAGGTGAAGTGAACGAAAGCTACGTTGAAATCACTGGCAACGAAAACAGCGCCTTCGTAGAACAAGAAGGTGATGCTAACCTCGCAGTATTCCGCGTTCAAGGCGATAACAACGATGGCGACATCAAGCAATACGGTAGCAACAACCAAGCGGGTTTAATCGCACTCGACCTGACCGCTAACGTGGGCAATAACAACGACGTATCGGTTGAACAGATTGGTAACAACAACTTTGGTGCGGCTAAAGGCATCGCGGGTAACGACAACAGCGTCGATATCTATCAAAAGGGTGACAGCCACACTGGTTTCGTTTACGCCTTAGCAGGTAGCGAAAACGACATCACCATGAAACAAGAAGGCAGCAGCAACACTGCTTACCTGTCAATGACCACAGGCGATGACAACAGCATCGATATCGCCCAAGACGGCAACCGCAATACTGTAGGCGATACTTTAGTTGCCGACATCCAAGGTAACGACAACGATATCACTATCAAGCAACGTGGCGACAGCAACGGTGCAGAGTTCCAAGTATGGGGCGATAGCAACGACGTTGACTTAAAACAACGTGGTGATGCTAACTTCGCGACCTTTGGTGCTTACGGTACTGACAACGATTTCGACTTATCTTCTAAGGGTGATAACAACGAGCTGGTTGCCTTCGCAACAGGTGAAGACAACAGCATCGAAATCAGCCAAGAAGGTGATACGAACTTCGCTTATGTGGATGCAGTGGGTAACGACAACGAAGTGGATGTTGAGCAAGATGGTGATCAAAATGAGACTATCATCAGTGTAACGGGTAACAACAACGCCGATGTGACTGCACTGCAACACCGTGGCGATCTGAACCTTATCGATTTAATCATCGAAGGTGATGAAAACTCAGCTCAAATCACTCAAGCGGGTAACGGTAACTGGGTGGGTGGCGATAGCGGCACTTCATTCGCATCAAACTCATTCGGTGTGCGTGGTGATAACAACAGCCTAATGATCACCCAAACTGGTAATGACAACTTAGTTGTCGGTTCGCAAGCAGGCAACAGCAACAGCATCAGCGTTAACCAAACCGGTGATATGAACGTTGCGACCGTTGTTCAGTACTAATCTCTATCGATAGGCCGTCTGCTGTAGGCGGCCCAATAAAAACGGGAACATGAATCATGTTCCCGTTTTTATTTGCGTATAAAGCACAAAAGTGAGTTGCCGCTCGTCTTATCTTGCCGACGTAAATCACCGCCCAGTTCACTCGCAACTCACCTTAGTGCGTTTAAGGCTTAAGCTTTGAGCTTAACTGCAAAACTCAAAATGTGTTTGATAGGTCTGAGCCCAACGCAATAGCTCAACACGATTGCGGGACTGGGTCTTACGGAAAATAGAGGAAATATGCGCCTTCACCGTATGTTCACTGATGCAGAGTCGATGGGCGATTTCCTTATTACGCGCGCCGCTAGAGACGAACTGAATAATGGTTCGCTCCCTTGAGGTAAGCGCTTGCAACATGGCAACGGTATCGGCGGGCATATCATTTTGCCCATCCAACTTTTGCACCACCCGGCGAAACATCTTACTGAGTAAGGTTCTATCGTACCAAAGCTCATCGGCCACCATTTTGCGCAGCCCCGTTAGCATCAAATCCATCCGCTGATCCGCAAATAACAGACCGCGGATCCCCAGCAACATGGCTGACTCTTGGTCTAAGGAATTACGCTCGACTTGATACAAAGCGACGGGAACATGGGGCACCAGACGTGAGGCCAACAGCGGAATGCCTTTATTATCTAAGGCAGCGCCTTTTTGGGCGATAAGGCAAAAACTGCGTTGCCCTTTATCTAAATTTAGCTCGGAAGCCTGTTTAACAATCCGTGTTTTTAATCCGATAGATTCTGCGAGTATCGCTAAATGGCAAGGCGCAGCCACTTGATGCAGAAAAACTAACTCGTTGATAGTATTCACTTTACTCTTCTCCCTGAAAAGTATTTAGTTTTTATAACCTAATGCTGAACTGAAGAGGGCAAATGTACACAAAGTACAATTAATTAACATAGCCCATTCTGACTAGTTACCGCATGAATGCCATCACCCAAATGTACTAAATAATCACTCTTTTTATATAGTCAGTTCGACTAACAGACCAAGAATTCACCATTAGGCAGTGATTAATCCTAGAACTTAATCCTATTCAGTCGGAACAGCACCTTAGTCTATAAGATACTCAATCGAAAGTTTAAACAAAAAACTAACAGCAAAAGATGACAACTTGAGGAATAAAAAATCCCCTCGAATGGAAGCTTCGAGGGCATTTATCGATAAGGGTTCGAGTTTAAGCTTGACCGACAAGTTTGGCTATTTGCTTATCCTGAACACGCGATAAACTGATTAACGCGACAATGGCACCTATTAGGGCTAAAAACATATCCGATTGCGTGTCCCACACATAACCCTGAGTGCCTAAGAAGGCCTCGGCGCCTTCGCCAGTTGCAGCGGCCACCCACCATTCAATCAGTTCATAGAAGGCACTAAAGGCCAACACAAAGCAGGTGACTAAAAAGGCACACCAAGCACCAGGCTTAACAGCTTGATTACGTAACATAATCTCACGGGCTAGCATGGCAGGAATAAAGCCTTGAGCAAAATGCCCAACCTTGTCGTAGTTATTGCGCTCGCTGCCCATCCACTGGGCAATAGTGTCAAACAGCGGCACTTCGGCGTAGGTATAGTGCGCGCCAACAAACAACACACAGCAATGTACCAGTACCAAAAAATACACTAAGGGCGTCAGCGGGAAACGCTTGCGGGTAAAAAAGAGTAAGGGCACGGCCACTAATGCGGGCAAGGCTTCGAGCCACCAAGTGAATGGATCTGCGGGTTTTATCGCCGACCATATTAAAACTGAGAGGTAAATACCGCACCAAGCAATTTTGTTATTCAATGTTCCTTCCTCTTATGCGATATTGTTCTAATTCTAGAATATTAACTTTAGCCATCTAGCCCTCCACAGTGAGCAAAAAAAGTGCTACTTTGGAGGTCCAAGGCTGTCAGCATATCACACTGAACCATTTCAATTAATTAGAGGGTACCCATATCATGGCGAAACATTCGCTGGACAAGGATAAGATCAAGATCCTGTTGTTGGAAGGCGTCCACCAATCTGCGGTCGATGTATTTGAACGTGCTGGATACACCAATATCGAGTATCACAAAGCCTCCTTAGGTGATGAAGCCCTGCTCGAGTCCATCAAAGATGCTCACTTTGTTGGTATTCGTTCCCGTACCCAATTGACCGCTGACGTGTTAAAACGTGCCGAAAAACTGATTGCGATTGGTTGTTTCTGTATCGGCACTAACCAGGTGGATCTGGCGACCGCCGAATTGCTCGGTATCCCGGTATTTAACGCACCGTTTTCTAATACCCGCAGCGTAGCTGAACTGGTATTAGGCGAAATCATCATGTTGATGCGCGGCATTCCTGAGCGTAATGCGATTGCCCACCGTGGTGGCTGGATGAAGACAGCCGCAGGCAGTTACGAAGTCCGTGGCAAAACCTTAGGTGTGATAGGTTATGGCCATATTGGTACTCAGCTAGGGATCTTGGCTGAAACCTTAGGTATGCGCGTGGTGTTTTTCGATATCGAAGACAAACTGCCATTAGGTAACGCTCAGCAAATCCATTCGATGGAACAATTACTGGCACAGTCCGATGTGGTGAGCTTACACGTCCCTGAGACAGCGCAAACTAAAGATATGATCAGCGCAGCAGAATTTGCAGCCATGCGTAAAGGCAGCATCTTCATCAACGCCTCACGCGGCACTGTGGTTGATATCGATGCCCTGACGGTTGCCCTTAAAGAGCGTCACCTTGCGGGCGCGGCAATCGACGTATTCCCTGTCGAGCCACAATCGAATGATGATGAATTTATCAGCCCATTACGTGGCTTAGACAATGTGCTATTGACCCCGCACGTGGGCGGCAGTACTGCTGAAGCCCAAGAAAATATCGGTATCGAAGTGGCTGGTAAGTTAGCCAAATACTCAGATAACGGTTCGACCGTTTCTGCGGTTAACTTCCCTGAAGTGTCGCTGCCAATGCACAAAGGCATTTCGCGCTTGCTGCACATTCACCAAAACCGTCCTGGCGTGCTGATCAAAATCAACAAAGCTTTCTCTGAAAAAGGCATCAACATTGCCGCTCAGTATCTGCAAACCACTGCTGAAATCGGTTATGTGGTGATGGAAGTCGATACTCACCAAGCCGAGGAAGCACTGGTCGAACTTAAGGCCATTGAAGGCACTCTGCGCACCCGCGTATTGTTCTAAGGCTTTTCGCACTCAGCTTGAGTGTATTTATAAGGCGCACATTTCATTCAAGATATGTGCGCCTTATGCTTTTGAGCGCCGCTTAATTCCGCTACAATCTAGCCTCTTGCATCGTCTTCATTTTCAGGATCTCCGCTATGACTATTGCAGTTTCGACACCCACTTGGGATCTGGACGCCTCAATGCCTCCACTTATGCTCGCCAACCTATCCCACCTCGGCCTCATCAAAGTGGTCGGCGAACAGGGTCGCAGTTTTATCCATGGCCAAGTCACCACGGATATCAGCTCACTCGAAGCCAACCAATGGCGCTGGGGCGCACATTGCGACCCTAAGGGTAAGATGCTCGCCAGCTTCCGCACCTTCGCCATCCAAGATGTGCTGTTGATGCTGATGCCAAAGGACACCCTAGAGCTAGACCTGCCGCAACTGCAAAAATATGCGGTATTTAGTAAGGCGACACTGAGCAATGCCTCTGACGAGTGGACCTTACTCGGTGTGGCGGGCGAACAAGCAGTGCCGTTTGTGACTCAACACTTCGGTGAAATCACTGAAGAACTCACACTGGTTGAACATGGCGCCATCCTAAAGGATGCAGACCGTTTTATTCTGGTGCTACAGCCAGAAGCGGCAACGGCCTTAGTGGGCGAGCACACAGTCTTTGATGCCAGCGCTTGGCAAGCGTTAGAAATCACCGCAGGTTACCCTAACCTAGCACCAAGCCATGCCAATCAGTATGTTCCGCAGATGTGTAATCTACAGGCGATCAACGGCATTAGCTTTAACAAAGGCTGCTACATGGGCCAAGAAACCGTTGCCCGGATGAAATACCGTGGTGGTAACAAGCGCGCACTCTATATTCTTCAGGGCACCACAGCATTAACGATTAATTTAGAAAGCGTTATCGAGATTGCATTAGAAGATGGCTACCGCAAGGGCGGACAAATTATTGAGTTCGTGCAGCGTGGCAATCAAGTGTTACTGACCGCCGTGCTCGCAAACGATACCCAGAATAATGCCAAGCTGCGTTTCGCTGATGACGAGCAATCCAGCTTAGGGATCCAAGCGCTGCCCTACTCGCTCGAAGAGGAATAGTTTGCGGTTATTAAGCTAATAAGAGTTTGAGTTAAAAAAGGCGCCTTAGGCGCCTTTTCTTTTTTAATGTTCGAGATAAGTATCTCGAATCGCAATCACCTCGGGCAGAATTTGCTTAAACTCGTCCACCAGCTTAGGGTCAAAGTGTTTGCCCGCTTGGCTTTCGAGCAACTCCACCGTGGCTTCAATGGTCCAAGGCTCCTTGTAAGGCCGCTGAGATGTTAACGCATCGAAAACGTCCGCTATCGCGACTATCCGCCCCTCGATGGGAATATTCTCCCCCGATAAGCCATTGGGATAACCCGAACCGTCCCATTTTTCGTGGTGGGTTAAGGCGATGCGCCGCGCCATTTGCAGCAGTGGATCGCCATGTTCGCCAATGATCTCGGCGCCAATGGCGGCATGTTGTTGCATGATTTCCCACTCATCGGCATCGAGCTTACCGGGCTTTTTCAGCACCGCATCGGGCGTGCCGATTTTCCCGATGTCATGCATGGGCGCGGCGTTATACAACAGCTCACAGAAGGTGCTAGGCAAGCCTAATTTCACGGCCAGCAGCCGTGCATAATGGCTCATACGCACCACGTGCAGGCCCGTTTCGTTGTCTTTGTATTCGGCGGCGCGGCCTAAACGACGGATAATTTCGAAGCGGGTTTCTTCAAGCTCTTGAGTACGCTCTTTCACCTGTTGCTCTAGTAGGCGCTTTTGATCGTAAAGTGCGAGGTGGGTTCGTACCCGCGCTTTAACCACGGGGGCGCTAACAGGCTTAGTGATGTAATCGACGGCACCTAATTCAAACCCTTGGGTCTCATCGGCCACCTCAGACAATGCGGTCACAAAAATCACTGGTATATGGCAAGTTAGAGGTTCCTGCTTAAGCAGCTTACACACCTCATAACCATTCATGCCGGGCATCATCACGTCGAGTAAAATCAAATCCGGTAGGGTTTTGGCGACAAGGGCGAGTGCTCTTGGTCCATCAATCGCCACCTTGACCTTATAATCCTCACCGAGTATGCCCACTAAAATATCGATATTTTCCGGGGTATCATCGACGACCAATATTGTTGCCTTATCCATCAACGCTTTCACCTTATCCTGTGGCTTTATTTATGGTCAACTACCGTTCTTCAATTGACCGGTCTTCATGCTAATTCCGCAAGCACTTCATCAATCAAATCCACCGCTTCATCGAACTGATACTGATTAATCATAGTCAGCGCAGGGCTGAGTTGCTGCCATAACTTGCTACTCACTTGGGGTTTTAATGCATCAATTTGTGTCACCGCATCGGAATCGGCATCCTCCAAGCTTTGACGCAATTGGTTTAAGGCACTCACCAGCGCCTCCTGGGACAAGTGCTCTGTCGCCGATTGAGTTGGCTCTTCAAACTGAGGGTTAACCCGCTCAATGGCTTCACAAATCGACGCGACTAAGACTTGGATTTGGTCCAACTCCGTCTGGTATTCCGTCTTTTCGCTGAGGTGCAGCTCCAGTTGACGCGCCAATTCCACCAGCTTGCTGGAACTTAAGTTACCCGCTAGCCCCTTTAAGGTATGCGCCATCCGCACGGCATCGTCACGCTTGTCGTTGGCGAGCGCTTTATTAATCAACTCAACCACATTACGTTGACTGGTCACAAAACGATCAAATATCCGCTGATAAAGGCGGGTTGAGTTTTGAACTAACTGTAACCCCCTATCGATATCTAATTCCGGATGTTCAGGCCATTTTACGACGGACTTTGAATCCAGATTGATAGGTTTAACGGGGATTTCAACCAATTGATTAGGAGAAGCAGCTTCGGTCGGTAGCACACCGGCACCTAAGTATTTAAGCAGGGTTTGATACAGCAAGTTGACCTCTATCGGCTTAGCGATATGGTCATTCATCCCTGCTTTTAAACACATTTCCTTATCACCCGCCATCGCATTAGCCGTCATCGCAATCACGGGCAACTCGGCAAGTTCTGGCCGTTTTCTAATCGCCTGAGTGGCCTGATAACCGTCCATCACTGGCATCTGGCAATCCATCAACACCAGATCGAAGCTCTGCTGCGCCAGCTTATCGAGCGCTATCTGACCGTTGGTGGCGATGGATAAGATAATCCCCACTTGCTCTAAAAACTCGGTGGCCACCTCAAGGTTCATCTCGTTATCCTCCACCAAGAGGATACGTTTGCCCTTAAGCGGCAGCAGGAGTTTAGGATCTATGCTCTCACTGTTACGTCTGACAGGCAGGACGCCAGCTCGACCAAGGGAATTCATAATACCATCGAGCAACCGCGAGGCACTGATGGGTTTACTGATATAGCCCGCCAAGCCCAACGCTTCAATTTGGCTTAAGAACTCTTGGGTAGCATGGGCCGACACCATCAAGATCCGCGGTGCGTTCTTCGCCAATTGTTTGATTTGCTTAGCCGTTTCTATTCCGTCAAGATTCGGCATTTTCCAGTCGATCAGGGCGACGGCATATTCCTGCTGGCTACAACGCGTTACAGCCTCTTCACCGGAGCGCACCGTATCCACCCTAAAGCCCATGCTCTCTAATGTGGTGCGCATGATGTCACGGGCGGTGGCATTATCATCGGCAACCAGAATTGACATACCTTCGAGTTCTTGCGCAACCGTCAGCTTTTGACCGCTAGAAATCTGCAACTTAACGGTAAAGTAGAAGGTACTGCCGTGGCCGAACTGGCTTTCAACCCCAATAGTGCCGCCCATCAGTTCGACTAACTGCTTACAAATCGCCAACCCTAAGCCTGTGCCACCATATTTACGGGTGGTCGAGGTGTCGGCCTGACTGAAGGATTTAAACAGTTTGGCCTGCTGCTCGGCGGTTAAGCCGATACCGCTGTCGCGCACACTAAAGCGCAGCACCACATCATCATTTTGCTGCTCAACCAAGTTGAGCGATAACAACACTTCGCCCCGCTCGGTAAACTTAATTGCGTTGTTCATCAAGTTGATCAGCACTTGCCCAAGGCGTAGCGAATCGCCAAACAGGTGCCTAGGCACATTCGGCGCCACTGCAAACAACAGTTCAAGCTGTTTATGGGCCGCTTTCTCGGAGAACATATCGCTGAGATCTTCCAGCATAGTATCGAGCTGGAAGGGAACCGATTCGATATCTAACTTACCGGCTTCAATTTTGGAGAAGTCGAGGATGTCGTTAATGATGGAGAGCAAGGATTTTGAGGCGCGCTCAATTTTCTCCACATAATTTTTCTGCTTCTTATCGAGTTCCGTCTGCAAACAAAGCTGCGACATACCGATAATCGCATTCATTGGCGTACGGATTTCGTGGGACATGTTGGCGAGGAAGTCACCCTTGGCTTTACTCGCTGCATCCGCCTCTTCCTTCGCGACTAACAGCTCGTCAGACAGCAGTTTTAACTCCGTCATATCGACCATACTGACCACGGCCGATTCAAACCGTTTCTGGCTATCGAAGAGTGCCGACACATTGACCGTCATCCACAGCGGTTCACCATTGGGGCGAATAAAGCTTCGCTCACCGCGATAATGATCGACTCGGCCCTCCGCCAGTTCCTTAAACTGCGCCTTGGCGGTTTCTTTATCCTGTAGGCTTAAAACCTCGAAAATCGACATGCCGCAGAGTGACTCACGGGACTGGCCCATGTCTTCACAATATTGGTCGTTACAATCGAGGATTACCCCTTTAGCATCGATGTTCACAATGCCAATGGTGGAGCCATCAAACAATGCCTTAAAGTGCGCTTCACTCACTGCAAGCTCTTCTTCCATGGCTTTGCGTTCGGTAATATCCATCACATAGCCATTCCAGATAATGGCGCCATCATCGCAAATATGACCGCTGGCTCCCGCCTCCATCCAACGGGTGCTGCCATTAGGGTGGCGATAACGGAACTCACGCACCCACTGCAATTTATCCTCACTCTTGCCCGCTAAGGCACGCACAACCTCTGAGCGTTCTTCATCAAAAATCCGCTCGGCAATGATATTGAAATCTTTAAGTAAATCATCGCGATGTAAGCCAAGCATGTGATACGCCGCGCCAGATAAGAAGGTAAAGGTGCGATCGACAGGTGAAATCCAGCGCAACTGATACACAGTACAAGGGATCGACTCTGTAATATTGGTTAATTGCTGACGTGAACTCTCAAGCTCGACCAGAGCCAGCTTACTCTCGGTAATATCATCGATACTGCCATCGAACCACAGCGGGAAGCCCTCATCGGTATAACTCGCCTTGCCCTTTTCATGTACCCAACGCACACTGCCGTCGCGATGGCGAATGCGGTATTCCACTTCAAAGGTTTCCTGCTGCGCCAGCGCCCTATCGATATGTTGATGGCACAGGGCACGATCTTCTTCCAAGATCAGCGATTCAAAGGTGCGTTGACGATTCTCAATAAACTGGCTTGCGGCATAACCTGTAATATCAGCAATGTTTTCACTGACATATTCCATCACCCACACATCGCCTATGCGGGTACGATAGACGGCGCCGGGAATATTCGTCACCAGACCGCGGAACCTTAATTCGCTGTCACGAATTTTCTGCTCGACGGCTAACTTCTGGGTCATATCCCGAATCGAAGCCGCCACTTGGCGACGCCCCTCGTTATCGGCAGGTAAAATACTCAAGGCGATTTCGGCGACAAACTCCCCGCCATCGGCTTTGAGCGCCCGCACATGCTTTGCATTGGCCATGGGGCGATCGCGCCCTTCACGCAAAAATTGCAGGCGATCGCGGGCATGGTTACTACGCAATGCTTCTGGCAATAATGATTCGACCTGCAGCCCTAACATTGCGCTGGCTTCGTAACCGAAGAGAATTTGGCAGCGAGTATTGCTGAAGACAATTAATCCCATTTGGTCCACGATTAACATGGCCTCTGGTGCCGCTTCGAGCACGGCATTAGACCAAGCCGCGGCGGAGAACTGCTCTGTCACATCGGTAAATAACATCTCTACCGACATCAGCTCGCCCGTATCTGAGACTAGGGGCTGCATAAAGAGATCGAGCCTGCGCGGATGACCACCCGCATCGAGTAATTCCACTTGATGAGAGGGTACGTTTTGTCCCTTGAGGGCCAAGTCTGTATATTCCCAATTCTTTTCATTTAAGGGATTGGCGGTAAATAATCTTTGATACTTGCGCTTGAGTAGCTCAGGCGACATACCTAAGACCTTAGTAACCCCCTCACTCACCTGAGCCAGCTGCCCTGAAGCGTCGAGCGAGCAGTAGAATGACTTATCACTCATACCGTCGATTAACCGTGCAAAGCGATTTCCACGGGAATCTAAAATCGCCTGTTCACGTTCGGCGAGGAGTTCCGCCATCTGATTAAAGGTGCTGCTTAAGGTGACTATTTCACTGACGGCTCCGTTAGGGATCGCTAATTGTTGAGTTTTCCCCTGACCGAAGGCCAAAATACCAGACTCCAGCATTTCAAGCGGCCTCGTCAGACGTTTCGCGGCGATATAGCAGGTCAATATCAGCAGCAGCGTCAGTAAACTGAGGTTGAGTACCACGGAGGCCATATCATCCAATAGCGTAGACAATAGTTGTTGCTCGGGCACCATGACAATCACGCGCCACTTATGCTTAGCGACCGATGCAACGCTGGCGAGGTAGACTAGGTTCTTGTCATCCACAAACCGTGCTTGGCCATTCACCCCCTTATCCAATAGCGCCCAAAAGTCTTTATTCTGACGAGTATTCCTATCTAGCCATTCGGCCGAAGTCATCGCGAGCACTTTTTCTTTATCGCTGTGGAAGATGAGCCGTCCTTGATCATCGAGCACCACTAACTGACTCGGTGACACACCTAGCTGCTCGGGTAATTGATTTAGGGCTAAATCGACAGTCGCTACCCCAAAGTAAGCATTTTCAGGACCAAAGGGGACAGAATAGGTCACCATTAAGGTGTTGCCGGCTCCTTCATCAAAGTAAACCTTAGACCAATATCCTCCCGCTTGATTAATCGCCTTAGACCACCAATCCCAAGAGCCGTCTGTGTAGTCATAGCCTTCGGCGCCAATATCTAAGTAATGGAAGTCATCACCATCACGGAAAACATAGGGAGAAAAGAGTTTTTTATTTGCAAAAGTGTATGGCTTAAAGGCAACGGCAGAGCCGTAAAAATCGGGGTTGCGTTCGAGGCGATTGGTGAGTATCCGTTTGATTTTCTCGCTGTTACTGATGTCTTCTTTATTGGTGATAAACCCAATAAAATCCGCCATTCCTTGAGTATTGATCTGCGCATGCTCGAGTAGCAGTTGTAGGCGATAGGCGGAATGGTTGGATGCCTGAGCTAAGGAATCGTAAAGCTTGCTCTCGGCAGAAAGATAATTAAACCAAGCATTAATACCATAAACGGCTGCCATGATTAGAATCAATGGCAGCGCAATATGGGATAAGATCTTGCTGCGAAAAGTACGAAGTTTACTTTTGTCCATGGCGTCGCCTCAAAGTACCCGTGTTAAGTCTCCCCATTTTGGGGTAGCTCTTATAAAGTAAACGAAGAACGCGGTATCGACAATCTCAAAGTTAAAATAATGTGAACTAATATATTGTTTTCACAACATTAATAAATTGGGTCTAGTGTACGGTTTGAGAGTGCCCGAACAAAATAACTTTGAGTTTCAGCGATGATAACGTGCCTAAGTCCAATTATCGCGATCAGGTTAGGTATCGCCATTAAACCGTTTACCGTATCGGCCAGTAACCAGATCACATCCAGCTTGATAAAAGCCCCCACGGCAATCAAACCTAAAAATAGGATTTGATAGGCACGCAGCCCACGCTCACCCACTAAATAGTACCAGCAGCGCTCGCCATAGTAGTGCCAGCCTAAAATAGTGGTGAATGCAAAGCAGACTAAGGCGATAGTCACTAAATACTGACCAACGACTGCCGAGCCGCCTAGGCTGAAGGCCGCGCTGGTCATGGCAGCGCCTGCAGTATCACCGCTCCAGACTCCGGTGATAATCAGTACCAGTCCCGTCATAGTGCAGATGATGATGGTATCGAAAAAGGTGCCCGTCATGCTGACTAAACCCTGCTCGACCGGCTCATTGGTTTTTGCCGCCGCGGCAGCGATTGGGGCGCTACCGAGGCCCGACTCGTTGGAAAACACCCCGCGGGCAATCCCCATTTGAATCGCCTGCGCCACAGTTGCACCTAAGAATCCCCCCGCCGCCGAGACAGGTGTAAAGGCCGACTCCACCACTAATTGCAAGGCGGGTAAAATCGATTCCGCAAAACTCGCTAAAATCCACACACAAGCCAGCACATAACCAATTGACATCGCTGGCACTAACTTTTGCGCCACGTTAGAAATACGCTTAACCCCACCTAAGGTCACCGCCGCAACTAACAAGGTGAGCACCGATGCCGTGGCCCAAGTGGGCACCTCAAAGGCAATGGTCAGGGCATCGCTAATCGCATTCACTTGGGCGAAAGTACCAATACCGAAAAATGCCACCCCTACACCAAACAGGGCAAACAACTTCGCCATCCAATGTATGCCCAAACCCCGCTCGATATAATACATAGGGCCGCCCGCAATTTGTCCGCGCGCATCGGTAGTGCGGTATTTTACCGCCAACATACATTCGGCATATTTGGTCGCCATGCCAAAGAAGGCCGCCAGCCACATCCAAAATAATGCCCCTGGGCCGCCCATCTTAATCGCGGTTGCCACCCCGACAATGTTGCCCGTACCGATGGTGGCGGAGAGTGCCGTGCACAAGGCGGCGAAGGAAGATAAATCCCCATGCCCTTTGGCAGGTTTAAACAATAGGCCGAGTGCCATTGGCAGACGAAACACTTGGATAAGCCGCAAACGCAAGGTGAGATAAATGCCCGTACCCACGAGTAAACACAGGGTAACGGGTCCCCAAACGATACCGTTCAGGCTGCTGAGTAAAGCTTGAAAACTCATGATATTCCTCAATTATTAAACAACTAAATTAATAAAGGAGGAGGAAAAGAAATGGCTGTGACACACCGCTGCCAGCCTAAAGAAAGACTATCACCCAGCCAATAAAGGCAGGGAAAGAGTCCAAAAGACAAACGACAGAGACCGTGCAGTCATCCTCTCCTCTGTCCTTTTGCCTGAGCGTTTCGCAGAATGCATCCATCGACGCACCTACTTTCGCCTTCGGCGCCACCTATTATCGCGACTTAACGCAATCGGTAGTCTCTCCAGAGGCTCGTCCAGTAACAGTCCACGCCTTGCGGCACCTGAAAGAGTGCTTTGTATCGGGAAAGATCCCAAAACAAAGTTGCCTCGTCGGTGTGGGGTTAATTCCCCACTCTCCTGCTACCTTCATCCGAACGGATTGTTAAATCGATAGTCCGCTATCGATTTAACAGGTCGCACAGCATGCAACAAACACAAAAATAGCTCAAGCCCATTCGCTCACAGAATGCGTACCTAAAACCACAATTGCTGATAATTTAAACAGCATAAAACCTAAGTCTGAATCCATGCAAAGTGAACCTTAAGGACCAAATAGCAGTATCTATCAGAAGATAAAATGTTTTATCTTTAGTCGGGCGTCTAGGTTGGGGAAATCCCTAGTGGAAGGATAAATGTCAGAAGTAGCCAAACTTATCCAAGTGAGTAAAAGTTTTCGCGACGGCGAGCAGCGCCATACCGTACTGCAAGCCGTCGATTTAACCTTGCATCGCGGTGAAACCATCGCACTCACGGGCCCCAGCGGCAGCGGTAAAAGCACACTGCTAAATTTGATCGCTGGCTTTGAAACGCCAGACAGCGGCCAGATAGTGTTGAATCATCAATCCACCCAAGATTGGCAAGACAAACACTGGAGCGAGTTCAGGCGCAATCATTTGGGCGTGGTGTTTCAACAATTTAATCTGCTGACGCCGCTCAATGTGAGAAACAACATAGGTTTTTCACTCAACCTCAATGGCACCAGTTGGAATCCTTGGTGCGATTATCTCGTCGACAAATTGGGGCTGGCTTCACTGCTCAATCGGCAGGTCGAGGCACTTTCAGGCGGGCAACAGCAAAGGGTTGCTATCGCCAGAGCCTTAGCCCACAACCCGAGTTTACTGCTGGCCGACGAACCCACGGGCAACCTCGATGATGAATCGGGAAAACAGGTAATGTCGCTGCTGTGCGAACTGGCCAAAGAAAGCCAAACCAGCATACTCATGGTCACCCACAGTGAGGAATGCGCCGCCTTTATGCACAAACGCTGGCATCTTTCCCACGCCGCTGTGTCTATCTCCGGTTAACTAGATGATGAGTCCAGCATTAACCCCTAAGGCAAGTGACAACAAAACCCCAAGCAGAAACCACCCATGGCTGCGGATCTATTGGGTATTAAAGGTCTTTCTCGCCCATTATCGCCATGCGCCGCTACAAGCGGGCGCGATTTTGCTTGGACTTGCCCTCGCCGTGACTTTACTTATCGGGGTTAAAGCCACCAATGATAATGCCATTCGTAGCTACAGTGAGGCCACAGAACTCTTGAGCCAGCGAGCCGATGTGCTCTTAAGCGCGCCCATTGGCCAAGAAACCCTCGACGAATCCGTGTATTTCAGCCTGCGCCAAGCGGGCATAAGCCAAAGCCTTGCGGTTGTCAGTGGCAGAGTGGCGGGCCTGAACGGTCAGTTCTGGCAAATTGAAGGCAGTGATATCGTCGCCGCGCTGACGGCAAGCCTAAGCTCAAAAGAGGGGCAAAAGCACAACGCCAGCACAAAGCAAGCAGCCAATCCTAGAATGTCGATGGGAGCGATGCCGCTCGCCGAGTTAATGAGTGGTGAGCCGATAGTGGTTATGAGTCAGAGCCTTGCCAATAAGATCGCGCCCAATGGCCAACTCGACCTCGCGCCCGCGTCTTTTGCACCAGACAAGCTTAAGGTCATTAGTATCGATGATAGCTGGGGGCTGGGCAGTGCGATTCTGACCGATATTTCCCTCGCCCAAAGCTTACTCGGGATGCAAGGTAAACTCAGCTATATCGCCCTATTCAGTGACAGGGATAAGCTCCCCGCCTTAAAGCAGCGGCTCGATACCTTAGGCATTACGCCGCTTCGCGCCAGTTACAGTCAACAGGATCAAGGCCAAGCCTTGATGGCGCTTACCCGCAGTTTTCATTTAAACCTCAATGCGATGAGCATGTTAGCCTTTGTGGTCGGACTGTTTATTGCCTATAACGGTGTACGTTACAGCCTGATGAAACGCCAACGTCTATTAATCCAATTGCTGCAACAGGGCTTAGCGCGGCGCGAAGTTATGCTTGCCCTGCTTGGCGAGTTACTACTGTTGGTGGTGCTAGGCTCGCTAATGGGATTTATCTTAGGATTACAGCTCAGTCACTGGTTGCAACCTATGGTCGCTATGACCTTAGAGCAACTCTACGGCGCCCACTTGTTGCCGGGGATTTGGCAATGGCGTTGGTTAGCCGAGGCGATAGCCCTCACTTTAGTCGCCGCCCTGGCCGCCTGTTTACCCTTGTATTTTGACTTAACCCGCCAATCCCTCGCCCAAGGCGCTAATCGTTATCAACAAACGCAAGCTCACAACAAAACCCATGGCAGGCAGTTTATCTTAGCCTGCGGCCTACTCACGCTCGCCGCAATACTCATGCCCTTCAGCCAAAGCTATAACACCAGTTTGGTATTGCTGGGCATGGTCGCCGTCGCGATTCCATTGTTATTACCGCAAGTATTGCATTGGGGCATCAGCTTGCTGCTGCCATTGACTCGCCCCGGACTTAAGCACTATCTCCTTGCCGAAACCCGCGAGCTTATCGCGCCATTGTCCCTCGCCATGATGGCGATACTGCTGGCACTGAGCGCCAATGTGTCGATGAACACCTTAGTCGGTAGCTTCGAGCAAACCTTAAGAAGCTGGTTAGAAACCCGTCTGCATGCCGATTTTTACCTGCGCCCCAGCGCCAACCATATGGCCGAAGTGCGCGATAAATTAAGCCAAGATCCTCGCCTGAGTGGCCTGTATCAGCAATGGCAAGTGGAGGCCGAAGTATCACTCCAAGGGGCGGCACAAACTATCCCAGTCAACCTGATTAGCCGCGATGATGCATCGATTCAACACACCAGCACACTCAAACAAAGCTTGCCGGATCTCTGGCAAACCTACTTTGAAGGGCGCTACGTGTTAGTCAGCGAACCCATGGCCATTAAGTATCAACTGCAACTCGGCGATAGTTTGGCGTTAAATGTGCTAGACAAAACCGCCAATAATCCCGTGGTGATCGCAGGTATCTACTACGACCATGGTAATACCCGTAATGAGCTCATCATCAGCCATGAGCTATGGCAACGGGCGCAGCTACCCGTGTTACCCATTAGCCTTGCGGCCAGTTTCCACTCTGTCGAGCCAGAAGAGCAAACCACAGCGACTCACCTCAAACTCAGCGAGGCTGAGCTCGATGACCTGCAAGGGCAATTGGCCGTCACATTGGGTTTAGCGCAGGCGCAAATTTACAGCCAAGCCAAGATCAAGGCTCAGGCCATTGCCATGTTTAAACGTACATTCTCAATCACCTTAGTGCTCAATAGCTTAACTTTGCTGGTGGCGGCCATAGGGCTATTTAGCGCCTGCTTGATGTTAACTCAATCCAGGCAAGCGCCATTGGCGAGGCTGTATTCCCTCGGGGTAAGTCGTAACCAATTGCGGACTATGGTGTTCAGCCAAATGCTGCTAGTCGTGGTCATCACTTGCCTGATGGCCATGCCCACAGGCGCGCTGCTCGGCTATTTATTAATTGATAAAATCACCCTGCAGGCCTTCGGCTGGACAATCAAGATGATATGGGATTGGTTCGCCTATGGAAAAGCCATCCTCATTGCCTTAGTGACCTGCACCTTAGCCGTACTCTTACCGCTTTACTGGCAAACCCGCAGGCCCTTAATCGCCAGTTTGCAGCAGGAAACCCTATGAGCGCTCGCGTACCTCAAACCAAGACTTGGCACCTTAATCCATTAGCGTCTGCAACGCGATTTAAGATCAGTACAAGCGCAGGCTTTATTTTGAAGAGTGCCATAGGTGGCTTACTGCTTGCGACAATAAGCGGCTGCGATAAAGCGCCTTCAACGACCGAGCCTCAATCCATGGGGACTTTACTGGGGCAAGCAAGCGCTGATAGCCAAAGCTTTGCCAAGGTGACGCCAGGAAACCACTTTCAATTTCCTCAAGATCACCTCGCCCATCAGGATTTTCGTCAGGAATGGTGGTATCTCACAGCTAATTTAACCACTGAGAATGGTGAGCAACTTGGCGCCCAATGGACGCAATTTAGGGTAGCGCTAAAACCTAAGCACACTGAACCGCAAAACGTGGAACCTAATCCTAAGTCCACTTGGGCGACGGATCAGCTTTATTTTGCCCACAGCGCACTCACCTCCAGCACTTTTCACCTCGCCCATGAAAAATGGTCGCGGGCGCATCGATTACTTGCAGGGGTAAGCGCAGATCCCTACCAAATTCACCTCGATAATTGGCAATGGCGTAGTCAGTCAAATGAGTTGTTCCCTGCAACCTTGAGCGTTGCAAACGACGACTTTAGTTATCAACTCGAGCTTAACAGCCAAGCACCACTGCAATATCAAGGGGATAAGGGTTACAGCATTAAGAGTCGCGACAGCAAAGTCGCCTCTTACTACTACAGCCAACCCTTTATCACGATTCACGGCGAAATCACCCGCCATATCAAGATTAATGGCCAAGTGGAAAACCGCGTCGAAAAAGTCACAGGTCAAGGCTGGCTAGATAGAGAATGGAGCTCGCAGTTTTTAAATAAGAGCCAGCAGGGCTGGGATTGGTTTGCTCTTAGGTTAGATGATGGTTCGGCGCTGATGCTATTTCAGCTCAGGGAACAATCCTCCGATAAAGCGCAATCCGCCTTTTACAGCGCCAGACGAATGTTTGCCGATGGTACCGGACGCAACATCAATTCCCGCGACACCCCCGATGGGATAAAAATGACGACACTCGAGTGGCAAACCACCAGCACGGGGAAATACCCCGTTAGCTGGCAAGTGCAAATTCCGAGTGAACAAATCGACATTAACATCTCACCCTTAAACCCCAATAGTGCCATGGCGTTATCCACCCAGTATTGGGAAGGCCCAATTGAGCTTAGCGGCAGTCATAGCGGCACGGGTTATATGGAGCTAACGGGCTATTAATGTCCGAATGTGATTAGCCTCTCAAGTAAAGCCACTTAACACTTTCCATTCTCATACTATCGATTGCAAATGCTGTTGAATTTTCACTCAGTGATTGCATTTCGATCAAAATCCCAATAAATTGATATGACAACGTTGTCAAAACAATTAAAACAACAAGATAGTTATCGAGTTTACGGACGATTCTATTCAGTTCAATAACACAGGGAGGGGTGGATGAGCGCTTTACGTAAAGGGTTTACCCTGATTGAACTGATGATCGCCGTCGCCATTATTGGCATCCTTGCCGCCATTGCGATTCCTTCGTTTAATGAGTACTTAAAACAGGGTCGACGCTTCGATGCGCAGCAATATCTCGTCAGTAGCGCCCAAGCGCTCGAGCGGCATTATTCCCGCAACGGCCTGTATCCCGCTTCGCAGAGTTTAACCAACAGTGCCTATTACAGTTTTAGCTACACGCCCACGGCGGATAAATTAGGTTTTAGCCTCAAGGCCGTCCCCACCAGTCGTCAATCGGATTCCTGCGGTACCTTAAGCCTCGATCATAAAGGTGTACGCGCCCCCGCAACCCATTGCTGGACCCACTAAGATGGCAAGTCGCACTAATGCGGGTTTCACCTTAGTCGAGTTAATGGTCGCGATTGCCATCATAGGTATCTTGGCGAGCATCGCCCTGCCTTCCTATCGGGATTTGATCGCCAGAGAAAGCCTCACCAGCACAGCGAATGAATTGATCTCCAGTTATAAATTCGCCCGTGGGGAGGCCATCAAGCGCAATCAGGCGGTGACACTGGAAGCGACAGAAGATGGACGCTGGCTAGTTATCAGCAATCAGGAACAACTTAAAGTCTTTAGCCCATCTAACCGCGGCGTCAGCATCGATGGCTTTAACACCCTCAATATCAATGCGACAGGCAACACCACTAAAACCCAGATGAGCCTCGAAAACACCCAAGGCGAAACGCTCAATCTATGCATATTGCCAAGCGGGCAAAGTTATCTACAGGAGGCGGCATGCGCATAATGGTGCTGAGTGAGAAACAACAAGGCTTTACCATGACCGAAGTGCTGATTTCATTAGTGGTTTCGGTCACTTCGTTGCTGGCGCTCGGCAAAGCTCAGCTATCTTCATTGCAGCATGCGACCAATAGCTTCCAGTATACGGTCGCCACCATTCAAGCGCAGAATGCCATTGAAAGGATCTGGCCGAGGATCTGCGATATTCAGCGCCAACCCGCACGCTTTGAGGATGTCAATTTTAGGGCCAGCCTCAGCCAAGATATGCCCAGCGGTTACAGCTTAGTGTTACCGAACACTTATCAAGACACTATGCCCATCACTGTGACTTGGCAGGACGGCCGCATTGAGGACAATAACAGTGTGAGCCTCAACGCCAGCTTTCCGCACTTATGTCAGGTGTAGCTATGTCCTTAAGCGCGAAAAAACAGCAAGCGGGCTTTAGCTTATCTGAGCTGATGATCGCTATGGTGCTTGGGCTGATTATTATGCTGGCCGTGGTCAACTTTTTCGCCCCGCTCAAGGCCACTGTTGAAGAAAGTAAACGCCTCGAAAACGCTGCCGATGCGCTGAGATACGCCACCCTTAGCCTCAGCAAGAGCGTCAAACGTGCCTCAAATATCGTATCCCTCAGCGCGAATGAGTTAGTGCTGGCAGTTGCAGCATCCCCAGCCCAACCGAGTTTAACTTGCCTAGGAACCAGCAAAACCAGTGATTACAACGAAACCTACCGTTTTAACGCCCCTAATTTAAGCTGTGACGACGGCGATGGCGCCCAGGTGTTACTCACGGGGCTAGAATCGACCCGTTTTACACTGAATGGCGAACTGGTGACTGTAATACTCAAGCCCGAAAAACTCCCCGCGCAATATGGCCAAGGGATCCAGCTCGATATCGCCCTGCGTAAACCCCTATGGCAACAAGCCCTCAACAGCCAACAGAACCCATAAAGCAAGGAAGCCATAATGGATAATCTAAGACCAGCTTTAGGCAACAAGGAACACGGCGCGGTACTGCTTATCGTCTTGGTCTTCAGTCTGTTAGCGAGTTTGCTGGTGGTCACCTCGCTCAGGGATAATCTAGTGCAAGAGCGACTGAGCGGTAACTTTCAAAAGCAGGTCAATGCGCAGCTACTCGCCGAACAGGGGATGCACGAGAGCTACAACCAACTCAAGACTCAGCTACAGCGCGCGCCTAATCAAGGCCTGCAAACCCTTTATGAGCAACTCCCCGCCGAAGCCGATGGCAGCCTCGAAGGCAGCAGCTATGCCCTCGAAAACGGCCAAATCGCCGGGGCCGATCTTAGCCTCGACAGTCGTGGCAATCATTTAGAAGGCGAGGCCAAACTCAATGCCCAGTTCACACTGCAGGGCAGTCACGGAAACACAATTTTCAATGATGCGATTGTGTCCTGCGAGAGCTTAAATTTAACCGGCAGCAGTAGCATCGATGGCTACGATTCCCGTAAAGGCGCCTATGGCGAAAGCATCAGTAACGGCCAAGGTGGCAGTGAGCTTAATCAACACGGCAAAGGCAATGTCACGACCATAGAGCCCAATGCCAATATTACGCTCACGGGTAGCGCGCCGATTTATGGCGATGTCAGTGCCACCGGCAGCGTAACCCTCACGGGTTCGGCGGATATTCATGGCAGCATTCAGGCCAATAATGATGTCACCCTAGGCGCGGGGACCATCAGTGGAAATATCGCAGCGGGTAATAACTTTAACTTGGCCAATAGCGGCACGGTGGAAGGCTCAGTCAAAGCCAATAACAATGCCGCCACGGCGCCCAAAGCCCAAGTGAATGGCACACTGCAATATGGTGGCGACGGTAACTTCCATCAAGATAGTCAGATTGGTAACTTAGTCAACGCGCGCCCCAACTTGCCCCCCTTGCCCGCAAAATCCTGCGATCCATTGGATATAGGCGCTGTGATGGGCGGCTTTAAGATGCCCAATAACGGCGCACGGACCATTGATTCCAACGCTAATGTCACTATCACGCCAACGGGGTCGAGTAAGACCGAACTCGGCTGGAAAGGTGATTATTTCCCCAGCCTAACCCCCACATCAGAAAACATTTTCGGCAGTGAAACGCCAGTATATAACCTCGATAGCTTAATCATGAGTGCCGATGGGGTACTCAATATCAGTGGTGGCGATGTCACCCTGATAGTCAATGGTGACTTTAAGATGAGTGGCTCGAATCAGCTAAATATTGCCCCAGGCTCGAGCCTTACCCTGTTTGTTGGCGGTGAGGTCGCCTTTACGGCGGGGACAAATAACGGCAATAACATTAAAGGGCAAACCCTGACCGACAGCAACAAGCCGCCACTGTCTATTTTTTCTGGTTCGGATAAGGATGTGACTGTTAGCGGTAACGTGCCAATTTACGCCGCGCTCTACGCACCCAAATCTAAGGTCAATCTCCCCGGCGGCCCTGAGATTTTCGGCTCGGTGAGGGGCAAATCCATCACAGCGACCGGAAATGGAAAAATCCACTATGACAATGCCTTAGGCGCAGCCGACTTAGGCGAAGGTAACGCTAAGCCCGCGGTCATCCTGCTCAAGCAATGGCAATATTTATAGGCCTAATCCCCCGCTTAAGTCACCCGCCGACTCCCTCTCCAAAGGGATAGGGATTGTTTAAATTTCAAACTGAGAGTTAGATCACGCGCAAAACTTTGATCCCGATCGACTATCCCCGCCAATACCTCTTGTGAGGTATACCCACAATTTTTATCAGGTCTAGACTCACAGTTATCCACATTGAGTTGTCGCGATATTTATCGAAATCAACTGAATGAATCTCAAGATAAAGGTACTGCTATGAGTCAGGAATACCATGTCACCAGTCTTGTGGTACATGCCGCCCCCAATGCCTTACAACAGGTTGAGATCGATATTGCCGCGTTAAATGGTTGCGATATCCACGCCATTTCCCCCGAAGGTAAGTTGGTCATTACTCTCGAAGGGAATAGCCAAAAAGCCATTCTCGACAATGTTGAAGCCATCAATGCCCTGTCCGGCGTGCTATCCGCCAGTTTGATTTACCACCAAGTAGAACCCCTAGAACAAAAACTGTTAGAACAAGAGAGTGAGGAAACACTATGAGCATTAGCCGCCGCGAGTTTCTCAAGGCTAACGCAGCGGTTGCCGCTGCCACAGCCGTTGGCGTCACGCTTCCCGTGAAGATGGTCGAAGCCGCCGAGTCAGATAATATTAAGTGGGATAAAGCGCCCTGCCGTTTTTGCGGTGTGGGTTGTAGCGTATTAGTTGGTACCAAAGCGGGTAAAGTGGTCGCCACTAAGGGCGATCCTGAAAGCCCTGTTAACCGTGGTTTGAACTGTATTAAGGGTTACTTCCTGTCGAAAATCATGTACGGCAAGGACAGATTAACCACGCCGCTGCTGCGGATGAAAGAGGGCAAATACCACAAAGAAGGCGAATTTACCCCAGTTAGCTGGGATGTCGCCTTAGATACTATGGCCGCTAAGTGGAAACACAGCATCGCCACTAAGGGACCAACCTCAGTCGGTATGTTCGGTTCTGGCCAATGGACCATTTGGGAAGGTTATGCCGCCTCTAAATTACATAAGGCCGGTTTCCTCACTAACAATATCGACCCTAATGCCCGCCATTGTATGGCATCGGCCGTAGGTGGCTTTATGCGTACCTTCGGTATCGACGAGCCTATGGGTTGTTACGATGACTTAGAAGCCGCCGATCACTTTGTGCTCTGGGGCGCCAACATGGCCGAGATGCACCCGATCCTGTGGGCGCGTTTATCCGACCGCCGCTTAAGCCACAAAGACTGCCGCGTACACGTACTCTCCACCTTCGAGAACCGCAGCTTCGACTTAGCGGACAACCCTATGGTGTTCCGCCCACAGTCAGACTTAGTGATCCTCAACTTTATTGCTAACTACATCATTCAAAACAAAGCCGTGAATACCGACTTTGTGACTAAGCATACTAAGTTTGCCCTTGGTGTGGATGATATCGGTTATGGCCTGCGTCCAGATCATCCGTTAGAGAAGAAAGCTAAAAACCCAGGCAATGGTAAATCCAGCCCTATCAGCTTCGAAGAATACGCTAAGTTCGTCAGCACTTATACGCTGGAATATGCGGCGAAGATGAGTGGTGTAGAGCCTGAAAAATTAGAAACCTTAGCTAAGGCCTATGCCGATCCTAAGGTAAAAGTCATGAGTCTGTGGACCATGGGGATCAACCAACACGTACGTGGCGTATGGGCAAACAACATGCTCTACAACATCCACTTACTCACAGGTAAAATCGCCACCCCAGGTAACAGCCCATTCTCATTAACGGGTCAACCTTCGGCCTGTGGTACTGCCCGTGAAGTCGGTACCTTCGCCCACCGCTTACCTGCAGATATGGTAGTGGCTAACGATGCACACCGCGCCATCACCGAAAAAGTGTGGCAGGTACCAGAAGGCACCATTCCGCCAAAACCTGGCTTCCATGCCGTGCTGCAAAGCCGCATGCTCAAAGACGGTAAACTCAACTGCTATTGGACCATGTGTACCAACAATATGCAGGCGGGTCCGAATATCAACGATGAAATCTACCCAGGTTTCCGTAACCCAGAAAACTTTATCGTGGTATCCGATCCATACCCAACCGTCACCGCCATGGCCGCCGACTTAATCCTGCCTACCGCCATGTGGGTAGAAAAAGAAGGAGCCTATGGTAACGCCGAGCGCCGCACCCATATGTGGCATCAACAGGTCAAAGCGCCAGAAGGGGCTAAATCGGATCTGTGGCAATTAGTCGAGTTTTCAAAACGCTTTAAAGTGTCTGAAGTGTGGCCTGCTGAGCTTATCGCCAAGCAACCTGAATACGCTGACAAAACGCTTTATGAAGTGCTGTTTGCCAACGGCGTCATCAACAAGTTCCCGACCACAGATTGTAAGGGCGACTTAAACGATGAAAGCGCGCACTTTGGCTTCTATCTACAAAAAGGCATTTTCGAAGAATACGCCGCCTTCGGTCGCGGCCATGGCCATGACTTAGCCGACTTCGACCGTTACCACGAAACCCGCGGCCTACGCTGGCCTGTGGTTGAGGGCAAAGAAACCCTGCGCCGCTTCGTTGAAGGTAGCGATCCTTATGTGAAGGCAGGTGAAGGCTACAAGTTCTACGGTAAACCCGATGGCAAAGCGGTGATTTTCGCCCTGCCCTACGAGCCTGCAGCAGAAGAGCCAAATGAAGAATACGATCTGTGGATGTCTACCGGCCGTGTACTCGAACACTGGCATACAGGTTCGATGACCGCCCGTGTACCTGAACTGTACCGCGCTTACCCCGATGCACAAATCTTTATGCATCCTGAAGACGCTAAGGCCCGTGGTCTGCAACGTGGTGATGAAGTGCTAGTCGCATCCCCCCGTGGTGAGGTCAAAACCCGTGTCGAAACCAAAGGTCGTAACAAACCGCCACGCGGCGTGGTGTTTATGCCCTTCTTCGATGCGCGTCAGTTAGTTAATAAGTTGATTCTGGATGCAACCGATCCACTGTCAAAAGAAACTGACTTTAAGAAGTGTCCCGTTAAAGTGATGAAGGCCTAAGCCTCATTTGATAGCGATAAGCGTATTTGAAAGCGATTAAGGAGTGCTAAGGTGAGTCAGCAAGTGAAGAGTCCATTCACAGTCAAGCAAGTCAACCGTCGCCAGTTTTTGGCAACGACGGCTAAGGCTGGCTGCGTGATGGGGCTCGTGGGATTAGGCTTGACGGCCACGGCAAAAAGCCAAAGCCAGCTCGCCCCCCAAGCTTGCAGACCGCCGGGCGCCCTTGAAGAAAGCGATTTTCTCTCCGCCTGTGTGCGTTGCGGTTTGTGTGTCGAGGCCTGTCCCTACGACACCCTATCGCTGGCACGTTGGTTTGATGGCGCCGCCACTGGCACGCCATTCTTTACTGCAAGACGCATTCCCTGCGAAATGTGTGAGGATATTCCCTGCATCAAAGCCTGCCCATCGGGCGCGCTTGATCCTCAACTTGAGCAAATTAGCGATGCTAAGATGGGTGTTGCGGTACTGATAGATGAGAAAAACTGCCTAAACTTTAAGGGATTACGTTGTGACGTCTGTTATCGGGTTTGTCCGTTAATCGACAATGCCATCACCTTAGAACGCCAACGCAATCAACATAGCGATCACCACGCCATGTTTTTACCCACAGTCAACAGCAATACCTGCACGGGTTGCGGTAAATGCGAGCATGCCTGCGTGCTCGACACGGCCGCGATTAAGGTGTTACCGACCGCTCTGGCGCTCGGTAAAGCGGCGGCGCATGACACTTATATCAACACCGAAGAAACTACCTTAGAGATGTTGAATAAGGGGCTGACGTTATGAGCAATGAGTCTATGAGTAACAAGTCTATGAATAACCAGACCATGAACTCAAAAGCCCGCATGCAGGGCGAGCATGCCGCAGCCATTGCAGAACTCGGTTGGTTTGGCGCACACAAATATTTGCTACTACGCCGCGCGGTGCAATTCGGCTTATTAGGCTTATTTGCACTTGGGCCATTACTGGGAATTTGGCTATTTAAGGGTAATCTATCGGCCAGTTTACTGCTCGATACCATTCCCTTTGCCGATCCGCTCGTGAGCTTACAAATGCTCATTAGTGGGCATATTCCCGAGCTTAGCCTACTGATAGGCGCCGCCTTGGTCATACTGTTTTATGCCCTCGCCGGTGGCCGGGTGTTTTGCAGTTGGGTGTGTCCGGTCAATCTGGTTACCGATGCAGCAAGCTGGCTCAGACGTAAATTGAACCTCCCTCGCACCAGCGAGTTACCGCGCAATTTACGTTATTACCTGCTGGCTCTCGTGCTGTTATTGCCACTGCTCACGGGCAACTTGATTTGGGAATGGGTTAACCCTGTGCCCTTAGTCTATCGCGCCGTGTTATTTGGCAGTCTCAGTGGTTTATGGATCTTAGCGGCGATATTTCTGCTGGATCTGTTTATCGCCGAGCGCGCTTGGTGTGGTCACCTGTGTCCAACAGGCGCCCTGTTTGGCTTAATCGGCAAATGGAGCCCGGTCAAGATCGTTGCCAGCAAAGCCAGTGCCTGTGATAACTGCATGGACTGCTTTAGTGTTTGCCCTGAACGCCAAGTATTAAAGCCGGCGTTAAAAGGGCAAAACCCGGTGATCGCTAGCCCAGACTGCACCCAATGCGGCCGCTGTATCGACGTCTGCGCACAACGCGTATTTCGCTATCAAACACGCTTTACGGCCACTCAGGCTCAACTTAGTAAAGGCGATTCGACCGATTGTCAGTCGCCATCAACCACTTCACCAATTCGTCAACACATTGCCCCCAAGGCGGAGAATGACCAATGAAAAAAATACTCACCTTAGCTGCGATTGTATTAGCCATCGGCGGCTGCTCAGGCCAACAAGCAGACACACAAACCACACCCGTAAACATTAAATCCCTTGCTGGCGATAGCACGGTAACGGATATTCGCCCAGCCGATGCTATGCCCGTCTACCCAAGCCGTGGCAAGGCGTTAGAGCGCAGCTTTACCGACCAACCGCCACTCATTCCCCATAAGGATGATTACAAAATCACCTTGGATAAGAATGGCTGTTTAACTTGTCACAGCTGGGATAAAGCCCCACGGATGAAGGCCACGCCAGTGGCGAAGTCCCACGTAATCGACGATAAAGGCACGCTCAATGGCCATAACTATTTCTGTACTCAGTGCCACGTTGCACAGGCAGAAAACAAGGCGCCTCTAGTCGAGAATAAGTTCTCAAACCAATAACACAGCACTTCCCTGCCCCCAAAAGCCACTGCCAACCCAGTGGCTTTTTACTCTCCGCAATTTAAAAGTCTTAGAGGGTTTTGCCATTAATAGGGTAAGAGTGCAGTAAAAAAAATCAGCGTTAGCACAGAATGTAGAAAGCAGTGCGGAGAGATATTAGGCAGGGAAAGATAAGGGATGGGAAGAGAACTAAAATACTCAAGTACCAAAAAGTAAAAACCCAGCCTAGGCTGGGTTTACTTGTTGTTTTGCTTTATGCAAATCACCCGCTGGAGCCGTTAATCTAGTTTGCGCCGCTTTAGCAGTTTGCACATTCTTTGCTTCAGGCATAGCCGCCTGCCACAAAGCACCTACCCATAAACTCGATGTGGATTTCATTGATTATTCCCCTGTTCTGTTAACAAGCTCAAAGTAATACTTAGGCCATCATCAGTAAAATGAATTAACGCCATACAATGGATTCCATTTAAGCATGAACATTCCAATCAAGACCTTGCAATGTTTTCTGACCTTAGTCGAAACGGAAAACTTCACCCGTGCCGCGGAAAAATGCTTTATCACCCAGCCCACGCTGAGCAAGATTATCCAGAGGCTCGAAGAGAGTTTAGGAGAGACATTGCTTATCCGTAACAATCAGAAAGTCGAGCTGACCCAAGCAGGGCAACTGTTTGAGCACAGCGCGCGGGAAATACTCGGGCAATGGCATAGATTGCAAGAGGACATGAGCAACTTAAGCGGACTTAAGACGGGACGGTTACGATTAGGCGTCTGCCCTATGATGAGCAGTCTAATTATCGGACTACTGACCAGTTACCGGAAACGCTATCCCGGCGTTGAGCTGCAAATGTATGAATACGGTGGCTTTGGTTGTGAGCAAGCGCTGCTGAATAACAGTTTAGACATCGCCTTTACCGCACTGCCAACCACCCATGAGACTGAGCTGGTCAACCAACCGCTAACCAAGTATCCCCTGCTAGCTTGTTTGCCCGATGGGCATCCGCTGGCAGCTAAACCCCACCTCAGCTGGCAGGATTTTGAGCCTTATCCCTTTATTCTCTATAACGAGGATTTCTCCCTCGCTAAGTTAATCAATCGGCTAAGTCGTAAGGCGGGAGTGCAATTGAATATCGCGTTTCGAAGCGGTCAATGGGACTTCCTCGCCGCCATGGTCGAGGCCGATATGGGACTGGCCATTTTACCAGAACCCATCTGCCAAAAACTCAGCACCAGCAAATTGGTATTTAGGCCCATGCAACCGGCGAGAACCTGGGATCTAGCATTGATTTGGCGGCAAAATCTGCCCTTAACCCCAGCGGCTAATGCATTACTGGAGTTAAGCAAACAGAAAACGCTGAGCTAATGCCACTTCAAGTGTATGGTTCGCCTTAGGCTCTCCTTCTCAAATTGTGTTTATCCTTAAATTTCACTCATAAAAAAACCGCTGCTAGCCTAGGCTTAGCAGCGGTTTCTATTTGGTAAAGTTAAGAATTACTTCTTAGCTTCTGCAGCTTTACGCTCTTTAACTTGTTCAACAACTTTGTCCGCAACGCTGTTTGGACATGGGCTGTAGTGTGAGAACTCCATAGAGAACTGACCACGGCCTGAAGTCATTGTACGCAGAGTACCGATGTAACCGAACATTTCTGATAACGGAACGTCAGCCTTAACGCGAACACCAGTTACACCAGCAACTTGGTCTTTGATCATACCGCGACGACGGTTTAAGTCACCGATTACGTCACCAACGTTGTCATCTGGGCTGAACACGTCAACTTTCATGATTGGCTCAAGCAGTTGTGGTTTAGCTTTAGCAATAGACTGACGGAATGCCGCTTTAGCAGCGATTTCGAACGCGATTGCTGAAGAGTCAACTGCGTGGTAAGCACCGTCAGTCAGTTCGAACTCAACGTCTAACACTGGGAAGCCAGCGATAGTACCAGTGTTCATCATGCTCGCGAAGCCTTTCTCAACTGCTGGCCAGTATTCCTTAGGAACGTTACCACCAACAACTGAAGACTTGAACACGAAGCCAGAGTTTGGCTCACCTGGGCGGATGATGTATTCGATCTTACCGAATTGACCAGAACCACCAGATTGTTTCTTGTGGGTGTATTGGTCTTCAACCATTTGAGTAATGGTTTCACGGTATGCTACTTGTGGTTCACCCACGATCAGCTCAACACCGTAAGTACGCTTCAGGATGTCCACTTTAATGTCTAAGTGCAGTTCACCCATACCTTTAAGGATGGTTTCACCTGAATCTTCGTCAGTTTCTACGCGGAATGATGGATCTTCTGCGATCATCTTACCGATAGCGATAGCCATCTTCTCGCTGCCGCCTTTATCTTTTGGCGCTACTGCGATAGAGATAACTGGCTCTGGGAACACCATGGCTTCCAGAGTACATGGATACTTAACATCACACAGAGTGTGACCAGTTTGTACGTTCTTCATACCCACGATAGCGATAATGTCACCAGCTTCAGCTGATTCAATTTCGATACGATCGTTTGCAAGCATTTCGCACATACGGCCGATACGCTCAGTCTTACCAGTTGCACTGTTAAGAATGGTATCACCCTTCTTCAGGCGACCAGAGTAAATACGTACGAAGGTCAGGGCGCCGAAACGGTCGTCCATGATCTTGAATGCTAATGCTTTTAATGACTCGTCAGCAGAAACGATTGCGTATTCGCCAGTTTCGTTGCCTTCTTCGTCAGTTAAAGGTTGTGGATCAACTTCGTTTGGTGCTGGCAGGTAGTCAACAACAGCGTCTAGAACCAGTTGCATACCTTTGTTCTTGAACGCAGAACCACAGAATGTTGGGAAGAATGCCATAGTACGAGTACCCTTACGGATACAACGCTTCAGGTCTTCAATAGATGGCTCTTCGCCTTCCATGTAAGCTTCCATCAGATCGTCATCTTGCTCAACAGCAGTTTCGATCAGCTGTTCACGGTATTCTTCAACTAAGTCAACCATGTCAGCAGGGATCTCTTGGATAGAGTAGTTTTCTGGTAAACCAGTTTCATCCCACACGTAAGCTTGGCGAGTTAACAGGTCAACAACACCTTTGAACTCGTCTTCAATACCGATAGGCAGAACCATAACCAATGGTGTAGCAGCTAAAACGTCTTTAGTTTGCTTAACAACACGTAAGAAGTCAGCACCCATACGGTCTAACTTGTTTACGAAGATGATACGAGCAACTTCAGATTCGTTAGCATAGCGCCAGTTAGTTTCTGATTGAGGTTCAACACCACCAGAACCACAGAATACAGCGATACCGCCGTCAAGCACTTTCAGAGAACGGTAAACTTCAACGGTGAAGTCAACGTGCCCAGGGGTGTCGATAACGTTGAAACGGTGGTCTTTCCAGAAACAGCTTACTGCTGCTGATTGGATAGTAATACCGCGCTCAGCTTCCTGAACCATGAAGTCTGTTGTAGATTCACCATCGTGGGTTTCACCAGCTTTGTGAATTCTACCAGTTAGCTTAAGAATGCGCTCGGTGGTCGTGGTTTTACCCGCGTCAACGTGAGCGAAGATACCAATGTTTCTGTATTTGGATAATTCGGTCATGATTCAACTTTAATGATTAGTTTAAGAAGTAGACGGAGTATGCGACAAACCACCGACACACCGCACATCAGATTATTTTAGGCGCATATTGTAAATTGGAACCCCGCTATGCGCAAATGGCTCTTGCAATTTTTCACGATAAAGTCGCGGAAAAAATTAAAAAAAAATCAGAAAAATATTTGAAAACAACTAAATAAAATAATTTAGCTCAATATTCAATCAATTAGTAAAAACCCTAAAAATAAGCAGATTTTTGTCTGTAGCGATACTTTTCCACGCTTTAGCTGTTAACAAATAGCGATAAGACCATCTTGAGCCAGCCAACAAACCGCCCAACTCTGTAAAAAAATGCGCAACTGGGAAGGTTTTCTAGGATAAATACAGGATTTCTGAATAAAATCCGCTGCGAGCTTAGGAATACGCTCATTTCATCCAATGTATTTACCACTTTAAAGGTGAGTTTCACCGACACAAATCTGATCCCGCCCCTGTGCTTTTGCCTGATATAGCGCCTTATCTGCCCGTTCGAAGCAAGATTGCATCGGCTCATTTGCAGCGAGTTTGGCAATCCCAAAACTACAAGTCAGGCGCACATCACCACTGAAATGGTTATCTTTGATGGCTGTTGCAATCCGCTGACACAGAGACTTAACGGCCTCGAGCGAGGTGTTATGGCAGAGGATCACAAACTCTTCCCCGCCCCAACGCGCAACCACATCGCTTTCACGCACACAATGCTGCAACACAGAGGACAACTCCATCAAAATAGTATCCCCAACGGAATGGCCTAAGGTGTCATTGATCTCTTTAAAGAAATCGATATCTAACATCACCAAGCAAATGGCCCCTTGCGTGGAAGCGGCGGCGCGGTGTTCATGGACAAATTGTCGATTAAAGTAATGCCGATTGTAGAGTTTCGTGAGCGGATCATGGGTAGATAAAAACTCAAGCTCGGTATTGCTTTGCTCTAACTGCAAACGCAATTCTTCAAGCTGCTGGTTTTTATCGGTTAGTCGGCGATTGTAACGACTGATCATATAAGTGCGCGTTACCAGTAGGCACACGACTAACAGTGTCGCCGCAATCACTTGATAGATAAGTAAGTAGTTGGTTTCATCGATGATAGTGATGTTGTTCCATTTCTGGTAAATCCTGATCCGCTCCAGCTCATCTACATTGTCTAGCACTTGATTGATTAATGGCAGCAGCGCCTCATGTCCAGCGCTCACCCCCACCCGCAGTTCATCCTCCGGGCCACCCCAACCGGCAATTTTTAGGTGATTGAATCCCGTCTGCTGAATATAGGCATTGACGGAAAACATCGACCCCACAAAGAGATCGACTTTTTTCTCAAGCACAGCCTCAAGCCCCGCAGGCTCGCTCGCCACTGTAATAGTGCGAACCTTGGGATAGTAATGCTGAATATATTCGGCGAGACGATAGCCATCAGGCACCGCCAAGGTGCGCGGACCGATGTTTTCAAACCCTTGCAAAAAGGGCTGGTCCTTGAGAGAGACCAATACATTGGGGGAACGAAAATACACATGGCTAAAATGCAAAAACTGCTCCCGAGTCACAGTCTTATTGAGTAGCGGAGTTAAATTGCAGCGTCCCGTTTGCAGAAAATCTAAGGTTTGTGTCCAAGAGGTGGTAGGTACCAGACTAAACTTTAACGATGAATGGGATTCGATGTAACGAATATAATCCGACGAAATCCCAACATGTTGACCATCACGAATCGCTTCATAGGGTAACCAATCGGGATCGACGCAATAACGAATTAATTGGGTGGCACTGCTGAGATCGTCTGCAGCATTGAGGTATGAGGCCAAGCGCTCGGCATTGACACATAAAGGTGAGCATAAACAGAAGAATAAAACCCAGAATCTGCAACCCATGTCGCTTCTCGAATACACTCATCAGTTAGTCTTACAAGGTAAAAAAAGTGTATACGCGATACTAAGATAATACCAATAAACCCTAGATTGTTTATGGAAATAGGCTTACAGGGTTTGTCCATATGCTATTTAATCGGATAAAAAAATACCCGCCAACTGGCGGGTATTTCGATGCACTCATCGCTTAAGCGCGATTAATCTTCTACTGGCGATACCACGAAGAGTAAGTCACCTTGCGATACTTGCTGACCATTGCTGTTCAGAATACGCTCGATGCGGTACTTCTTATCTTCAGGGTACAGCACTGCACCTTGACGGTTGAAGCCGGCTAAGTTGACCTGAGAGAACATCTTCATCGCTTCAGTTAACGCAAGCGTTTGATCTGCAGTAACAATATCGCCTTCTTTCACGAAGTCAGGTTCGCCAGGGGCTGGAGAGGTATAGAAGATACCTGCGCCTTGGGCTAATACTTTCAGTTCGTTACTTTCACCGACACGCAGTGACTCAGTGTCTACACCCACGGTTTCAGCAGCGGCTTCCATTTCAGCGATCAGCGCTGGAATATCTAGCTCAGCCATGAAACGTGGCAGGTAGTTAGTGTCGTATACGCCTTCTTTGAAGGTGCCATCACTTAGGATCAGTTTCAGCAATGGAATGTTAGTCGCGATACCTTTAAGCACTACGCTGTCTAAGTAAGCGTGCAGTTTCGCGATAACGTCTTCACGGTTTTCACCGCGCATAATCACCTGAGCGATTAAGCTGTCGTAGTATGGTGATACTTCTTTACCCGCGGCGGCAATCGAGATGATTTCCACATCTGGATGATCAGGGAATACACATTCGGTGATCTTGCCAGGATTTGGGATAAGTTGGAGTACACCATGGCTGTCCAGTGCTGCTTTTTCTGCAGTCACACGCACTTCCATCGCATAACCAATTTCTTTCGGCTCTAGGTTCTCGATTGAACGACCCGCAGCGATATCAAACTGCGCGCTCACGATATCGATACCTGAAGTCGCTTCAGTAACTGGATGCTCTACCTGCAGACGGGTGTTCATTTCCATGAAGTACACTTCGTTCGCATCTAAGTTATAGATGAACTCAACTGTACCTGCGCCCATATAATCGGTCGCATCACCTAAAGCACGGGTGTAAGCCAGCACTTGTTTCTTCAGTTCTTCTGGCAGCATGGTTGAACCAGACTCTTCGACCACTTTCTGGTTGTTACGTTGTACAGAACAGTCACGTAAACCCAGAACCTTAGCGTTACCAAACTTGTCACGCAGTAACTGCACTTCGATATGACGCAGTGACGTTACATATTTCTCTAAGTACAAGTCGCCGTTACCAAAGGCCGCAGCCGCTTCGGTAGAGGTCTTTTGGAATAAACCAATCATATCCTCAGGGCGTTTAACGACCTGGATACCTTTACCGCCACCGCCTTGTACCGCTTTGAGCAGCACAGGGTAACCAATTTCATTGGCCACGTTCACTGCTTGCTCAGCGTTCGTCAGAATACCGTGTGAACCTGGTACTACTGGCACGTTTTGGCTTTGTGATGTCTTAATCGCGTTCGACTTGTTACCCATAGTCGTCATTGAATGCACGCTAGGACCAACGAAGTTAACCCCATTGTTCACACACAATGCCGCAAATTGTGGGCTTTCAGACAGGAAGCCGATACCTGGGTGCAGTGCATCAACTTGCTCGTATTCGGCCACTTTGAGCACTGAGTAAGCGTTCAGGTAACTTTCGTCAGAGGTGTTACCACCTAAGCAGACTAACTTGTCTGAGTCTTTCAGCATATCCGCAGGTACGGCGGTCATGTCAGGATCTGACGCCACTAATACCACGTTGATATCGTTATCGTGAGCCTTACGGATCAACTTAACAGCGGTACAACCACGGGCATGAACCAATACTTTGTTAATTGGTTTCATTAACTTACGTGGATCGTTTTGAACAATCACTTCTTCTTCAACAGGCGCTTCAACAACCAGTGTTGATAGGGCGTTGATGATCACGTCACTGATCTTCGCCGTTGGCATTGGCATCAGAGGATCGATGCTCGCCAATTGGTTATCTAAGGTTTCGCTGAATGGGTTGTGGACTAAGCCCGCCATTGCACCTGGTACTTTCGACAAGTAGTTAGACAGTGTCGAAGTCGAAGGCAAGTAAGCTGGCACCACCATTTGACCCGCGAATGGCATGTTAGTACCAGACAGGTAATAGGTTTGCACTAATGGGTGAGTCACGAAACTCGCCTGCGCACCACCAGTACAGTCACCAAAACCGAACATCAGTACTGGCAATTCGTTATCACGGATGAAACGAGTGATACGGTCGTTCACAACAGCCATAGAGAACAGTGCCGCAGCACCTTCTTTAGTCTGCATACCGCCTGAGCTGATAAAGCAAACAACAGGTAGCTTACGCTTAGCACACTCGATCAGCAGCGCAGAGAATTTCTCAGCACTCGCCATATCGAAGGCCCCCGCTTGGAATGCAGTGTTAGACACAGCCACACCCACACGGACTTTTTGACCTTTTTCTTTAAAGTCAGCAATACCTGTGATCAGACCGCAAGGACGAATGCCTTTGTCTAACGCATCTTCGATTGAGAGACGGAAACCAGGGAAGTTAAGCAAGTTGGCCGACATTTTGTCGCCATTGATCTCTTCAAAATGAGTGAAAAATTGCTTAATCACATTTTCCCACGTCATCTTGCCGGTACGTTTTTCGTCACGTAATACTTTTTGGATCAGTAAGTCCTGATAACCCATGGTCAAGCGGTTCCAGAAGTCCTTACGACGACCGATACGCACAGGGTTAATCGCGCCAGTGTACTTGCTGTTATCGCTTTCACTGTCGAAGTATTCAGGCAGTAAACGCTCGAAGAAGTAAGTCAGGATAACGAATAAACTGTCGTTAAGTTGTGGGAACCCCACACTCTTCCACTGCTCTACACGCACCAAGAGATCGGCACGGTTAGATTGGCCCATAAAGTACTTAAGCCACTTGTAGAATTTCGCCTTGTCGTTAGCGGTATCCTGAGTCGACAGCGCATGGTCAATTGACTTGTGCAGCAGGTTGTTCACTGAGTTACGAGACAGGCTCTTAGACATCATGGCTTCTTTCGCGATAGACGCTAAGCTGCCCACAACGTTGTCGTACAGTGAGTTAAAGATCAGGATGTTATGACATTGCCAAATGAAGTCTTCACGCAGTTCGTCGTTCACAACCACATCGAGCACAGTCAGTTGATTCAGTTCAGGCCACTTGGCTTGAGTCACTGACTTTGGCAGATTTTCAAGGTGCTGGATTAAGCCCTTGAAGTTGTTTGCCGCATTGCTCTTCCAGCGGTGATATAAAGACCAACCGATGTTAAATAACAGCGCCTTACGTGCTTTTTTGTAGTTCTCTTTTGGTTCACCCAAAATCAAACGAGTCAGCATGTTACGCTCGGTAGACACTTCATCGCGCTTAGCAATAAAGTTCGCCCACAGCTTGTTTAGATCTTCATCGTAAACCAGCTTATCAGGGCTTGATAACCAAGCTTGGAATACACGGTCTTGCTCTTGCTGGATACGAGCTAACAAGTCACCTTCAGGCACGCTAACACGTGACAGACGTCCGTATTGCTCCTGAGAGATTGAATGAATGCGGCTACGCAGCGTTAAATAACGCAGGTAACGGTAAGCACTACCAAACAGGTTGTGATGGTTGGTCGGGCTAGTTGCCACGGCCAATTCTGCGTTTAACTCTAACGCCATCAGGTTTTTAGATGGGCTGAGGAAGCGCGCTAAACTGCGGTCATAGTGCTCACGTAAATCTTTAGATTCACGCACAAAGTTGATGGCTGCACGTTCAACAGCTTCGATACTGCTGATGATAGCGCGGCGTAAGTTGTGCTGACGCTCGTCACGGTCACCAGGAGAGAAATCGATGATGCCATCGATACAACCCGCGGTGTATAGCTCTTCTGGAGACACGCCCACAGACTTAGCACATTCCTGCCATGACAGGTTGTACTTACGCGCAATACTCTGCAGACCTTGTGGCTGAATCGTGTTGAAAATACCATCGCGCAGCGATAACAGGATGTTGGCCGCCGCTAATGGAATCGCACCGCCCGAGTAACCCGCACCGATAACGATACCGACTGTTGGCACGTCAACGTTGGCACTCTCAGCAATCGCCTTAGAAATAGAATGTGCTTGGTTTTGGCTGTTAGCCACTTCGCCCGCATCGGCCCCAGGGGTGTCGATGAGATAAACGATAGGCATAGACAATTCGGCGAAATGACGAATCGCTTTACAGGCCGCATAGTGATGTTCAGGCATCCACGCGCCGTTAGCCGTGGTACGCTCTTGGGCAATAAAACCGATACGACGAGTGCGTGAACCGAAATTCAGCTCGACCTCAGCGCTGTAGAAAGAACCCAAGTGAGTTTCGGTAATCAAGCGACCTTTTAGGTCAGCAATGATACGTTTTGCACCAGGACGACCTTTATCTTGGGTCGGCTGGATCACTTTTGCGACGTAACCATCGACATCTAAAGATGCCAAGTCTTTTAAATTTGCCTGAATGGCGTCATCGTTTAAAAGACCTTTAATTTCATCTGATAAGCTCTGTTTACTGTGTTTAGGAAACAGAGAAAAATCTTTTGCCAAATGCTCGGCTTGTAAAAAAAGCGGATCGGGCGTTTGGGCTTGAGTCATGTGTGTGGGCTGATTATTGCTGGTCATCAAAAGATCCTCTGCTTTAGCCTCTGAAAATTTTTAGCCAATAAATATAACTTTGTTATCCCGCCAAATGCCATTAAACTGCATAAGACGCTATGTTCCAAATATGAGACAGTGGGAAAAACATGCCAGATTTAAACGGTATGATGCTATTTGCAGCCGTAGTTAGAGCGAAGGGATTCTCCCAAGCTGCACGTGAAACCGGCCACCCAAAATCCACCATAAGTCGCAAAATCGCGCAGCTCGAAGAAGAACTTGGCGTGCGATTATTACAACGCGACACCCGCAACTTAAGCCTTACTCAAGTCGGGGCCCTCTTTTATCAACACTGTGATTCCATTCGCAATGAGGTGGAAGCGGCCAAGGCTGTTATCGAGAGTACCCATGATGATGTGTCAGGATCATTACGGATAGCTATTCCAGTCTCTTTTAGCCAAGAATTAATCGCTAACCTCTGTAGCGGATTCATGCGTTTATATCCCAATGTGGAATTAGATGTCCAGTTTACCGACAATGATATCGGTTTAGTGGGTGAAGGATATGACATAGCTATCAAATATGGGCCACTGCAATCCTCTGATCTTGTTGCAAGATTACTGTTCGAGCGCCAACCCATTCTCGTGGCAAGCCCGGCCTATTTAAAAGCCCGAGGCACGCCTGCAACCCCCAAGGAATTAAGTGAGCACAGTGGCATCTTACTCGGGACATCACGCTCTGCGCCCATTTGGCCCCTCGGTAAAGGCGCACGTAAGACCATGGTGAATTTTCAACGTAAGGTTAGGGTTAATAGCCCTATTATGGTCAAGCAGTTAGCCCTCGATGACTTTGGTATTGCCATGCTGTCCAACTCCGCCTGCAAGACGGAGTTGGCGAATGGTCAACTGGTTCCCATACTACAAGAATGGCCAATCGAACCCTTTAAGGTCTATGGGGTGTATTCGAGCCGTCGCCAATTAGCCACTAATATCAGTGCCTTCTTGGACTTTTTCGTCAAACGCTTTAGTAGCCAAGAAAGCCTGCAATCCTTGATGGGCTAAGCACTTTATCGCAGCGGTATTCTCCTTTGCCTATATCTCCTCTCCTTGATTCACATACCTATGTTGAAAGACCATGCCATTGAGATAACAAAAAGCCTAGCGAATTGACTAGGCTTTTTGCGTTTAGGAATAAGGTGCGACTGCTCAGACTAACTGGTAGCTCGCTGAGTATAAGTCTATGGTGTCTGACCGAATTAAGTATGAGCAATTAGCTATGAGCGCATCAGCATAAGCATAAGCATTTTGTCCATATATCTTTACAGCTTATATGACGGCTATTTTACACAAATGCGCCGCTAACCACTTCTAAGGAATAATTTTTTCCTGTTTCAGCACTGCTTTCGTAATGCTTTGACGTAACCCTAAGCCCTCAGCGGAAGGCATATCCATATTGGTCGCGAAAAACCACACATTATCATCCAGTTCGACCCAGCCAACCCACCAACCGATTTTCGGTTCAATTCTGACCGAATAGCCGGTTTTCGCTCGGATGATATAGTCGGCATTTGCCTCGGTCAGCATGGCTTGTTTCACGATGCGCTGACTACGCTCAGAAACGTGCAGCTTGTTGTGGTACAGCTTGCGTAAAAAAGCGATTTGCTGGGTAGCCGAAATGCGAATACCACCATCGAGCCAAAAACTGTCCAAATTGCCCGAGATATCCTCATTGCCATAATCGAAGGCGTGCAGCATTTTATTCATACGAGCCTCGCCAATTTGGCGGGCAAATTCTTGATAAACAGGCACAACCGAATACTTCATCGCGGTGATTAAATCATGGTCACGATTCCATGCGGCGATATCTCGCGTCTGTCCATCCCATTTAAAGACCTGATGCTCATCCTTAACCACACCTAAGTCCAAGGCAATTAAACTGTTTGGGATCTTAAAGGTCGATGCCGGTAAAAATGCTTGGTTTGCCCGTTTAAGATCGTTAGTAAAACCCTGCTGTGTATTCTCGTTCCAGAGCACAACCACGCCTTGGGTTTTATGTTCGCTAAAGTGAGCATTCCAGCTCTTGTTCTCTTGCCACTCCTTTGCCACCGCAGGCATGCCAATCATCGTTGTCACCATCAACACAGCCGATAAGGCTAACGCACGCATAATGTCCCCTTGCCTAATGCAATAAATCCATAAAAATGAGGCGCTAAGAGTAGCACCGTCTTGGCGGGCTTTCCCTAGCAAACTGCTGACCAATTGTGGCAAAAATAAGGCAGGCACTTATGCCCGCGTTTCTCGCCACTCAACGCTGATTAACGCCCGTACACTGACCTCAATATGCAAAACAGGAATAAGATCCTCGAATCACTCTAGGTAAACTCTTATACTCAAAACAATCATTGTGACTTTTTGGCATAAGTTACATCCTCTCTAGGATGAAGCAAACCCAAACGCCTTAGGAACATCGCCCTTTTCCAGCAAAATAAGTGATTAAAATAAAAAGGAAACGCCAATGTTAAAGCCCAGCCTCGTTTTTATCCTCGCCAGCACAGTGGCGCAAACCGCAGCTGCCGTACAACTCCTAGGAGATGTGGAAGTTTCCCGCATTCCTACTGCAGAAAAAACCATGGCAGAAGTGGTCAACCGCTATCAAGCCTTGGACGAAGGCTTGGCGACTCAGCTTTCCGCACAGAAGAATGAACGCGATGCAACCCAACTTGCAGCCCGCCAAGGCCACAGACTGTGGCAACAGGCGGTGCGTGATGTGCAGTCAGGTCACTTTGACGACAGATCCCTCTACTGGGCTCGGCTCTCAATGTTAAATAGCATCAAGAGCAATAGCGCCAATTTCAAAATGGCCGATTGGCAACAGAATATTTTAGCCAGCGCCGTCGAGAAGGCATCTCGCGGTTTTAGCGATATCCAATTCGGCGACGATGTTCAGATAAAAATCTTCCTGACGGGATTCGACCCTTTCTTCCTCGATAAAGACATCAGCCAGAGCAATCCTTCAGGCTTGGTCGCCCTTGCCCTCGATGGTTTTAGGTTTGATATCAACGGCAAAAAAGCCCAAATCGAAACCGCGATGATCCCAGTGCGCTTCGAGGATTTTGACCAAGGCATTATCGAATCCTTACTCAGCCCCATTTATCGCGATCCTAAAACCCAGTTTGTCTTTACCGTCAGCATGGGCCGCAGTGACTTTGATATTGAACGCTTCCCCGGCCGTAACCGTAGCGCCGCCGCGCCGGATAACCAAAATCTGTACACAGGCGGAAGCAAAACCGCGCCTGTCGCCCCCAAACTCAATGGTAAAGACTTTATCGGCCCTGAGTTTGTTGAGTTTTCACTGCCCGTCGCCGCCATGCAGGTCAAAGACGGCCAATGGAAAGTCAACGACAACCATACAGTGACCACCCTAGCCCGCGGCGAATTTAATGCCAGCTCCCTAAACGAGCTGCAAAATGAAACCTCGGTCGAAGGTTCTGGCGGTGGGTATCTCTCAAACGAGATTTCTTATCGCGCCATTGTGTTACAGCAAAAGTTCAACAGCCCAGCCAAGGTCGGCCATATCCACACCCCAAGGGTGAAGGGCTACGACAATGCCACTGAACAAGCCATCGTCGAGCAAGTGCGCACTATGGTGATGCAAGCTGCGGCGAGCCTGTAACAATCGCAATACTGGCATTGTCTGCAAGCGTTCGTTATGATGCGAACGCTTGCAAGTCGCCTTGAATGAGGGCTTTGAGCATGAGAGTTTTGAACTCAGCGAATCGTAATAGATGTCTTGCGATAGCTAGATGAGTTGTTTAATTGATGCTTTGCAAAATAAGAGTTAACGCCTAAGTCTATGTTTAACCCGAGATCCCTACTCAATAGCCTGCGCCGTAAAGCCATCTCATCCACGAGTATCACCTCAGCAACGGCGGCTAACTCGGCCACGCCACAACGCCAGCCAAAGCCACTGACACCCCTGCAGCAACAAATCTTGGTACGCATCGAAGACTGTTACCAGCAGGCGGAAATCTACTTCAAGCGTCCATTTGCGCGGCCGCTAACTCAATTTACCCTGCGGGGACGGAGTGCGGGCACGGCCCATTTGCAACAGAATCGCCTACGATTTAATTCCGTATTACTCAGGGAAAATAGCGAAGCCTTTTTAGCCGAAGTGGTGCCCCACGAAATAAGCCATTTGCTCTGTTTCCAACTCTTTGGCAAAACCAAACCCCATGGCCGCGAGTGGCAATCCATCATGCTCAAGCTGTTCAAGGTGAGCCCCAATACCACCCACAGTTTCGATACTCAGTCGGTTAAAGGGAAAGACTTTGAATACCGCTGCGCCTGCGGCCCGATTCGGCTGAGCATCCGTCGCCATAATAAAGTGTTGCGTGGTGAGACCCGTTATCTATGCAAACGCTGCCATACCCACCTCACCTTTACCGAAGCCGCCGAATAATCCGCCGTACACTAAATCCTCGGCCAAAAGTACGAGCGATTTGCATAAGGCGCAGTATTTCCCTTACCATTCGGGTATAAGAGACGAGCCACAGGCTCGCGTAGTACAGATTACTTTTTGGGATAAATATTGAACAACTCCAAGATAGCCTTAAGGTCTCGGCAAGCCTTGCTGTGCCTATTCAGTTGGCTGGCGGTTTCGGCCTCAGTCCATGCCTCTCCTTCACACCCCAATAGTTTTAGCCAAGCCAAGGTCTTGTCCCAATCTTTATATCAAGGCAGCCGTCAGGGCACCTTGCCAGCGGTCAGTTTTTATTGTGGCTGTGATATCCAAATAAAGGGCAAATCCTGGAAGCCAGATCTCAACAGCTGCGGCTATCAAGTGCGTAAACAAGAGACCCGCGCCAACCGCATCGAGTGGGAACATATAGTCCCGGCGTGGGAATTTGGTCACCAATTACAATGCTGGCAAAAGGGCGGCCGTAAAAACTGCGCCGATAACAGTAAAGAATTCAATAAAATGGAAGCGGACATGCACAATCTGGTGCCCGCGATTGGTGAAGTGAACGGCGATCGCAGCAACTTCCGTTTTAGCCAATGGAACGGTAAGGCCGACCAATATGGTCAATGCGCCATAGTCATCGACTTTAAGAATCGCCAAGCCCAGCCGCCCGCTAATGCCCGCGGCAAAATAGCCCGCACTTACCTGTATATGCAGCAAACCTACGGCCTTAAAATCGCCTCGCAGCAATTAAAATTGTTCAAAGCATGGGATAAAAGCTATCCAGTTGATACTATTGAATGCAAACGCGATAACGCCATAGCGCAAATCCAAGGTAATCATAATCCCTTTGTGCAGAATGCCTGCAATGCGCCGCCACTGCGCCAACAATTAGCCGAATAAGGTCGACAATGAGAGTTCCAAGAATTTATCAACCTCAACCATTAGCCGTAAATCAACAGCTGAATTTAGATGAGGATGGCGCAGCCCATATTGGCAAAGTGTTGCGTATGGGCAGTGGCGAACACATTAGCCTGTTTAATGGCGATGGTAATGATTATCTTGCCGAAATTGTCGATGCGGGTAAAAAATCGGTCACGGTAAAAGTGCTCTCCTGTGAGGCTAATCCATCGGAATCGCCCCTCAACCTGCATTTAGGCCAAGTGATTTCCCGCGGCGATCGGATGGAGTTCACCATTCAAAAATCCGTTGAGCTAGGGGTGAATACCATTACGCCACTGTTTTCTGACCGCTGCGGCGTCAAACTCACTGGTGAGCGTCTCGAAAAGAAAATCCAGCAATGGCAAAAGATTGTGATCAGCGCCTGTGAGCAATCTGGCCGTAGCCAAGTGCCCATCGTTCGCCCCGCCATGGAATTACAGGAATGGTGCAGCGAACCGACCAGCGCACTCAAACTCAACTTGCACCCAAGAGCAGCGCACGGTATCAATGGCTTAGATTTATCCCATACCCGTGTACGCCTGCTGATCGGCCCCGAAGGGGGATTATCGGCGGAAGAAATCGCCATGACGGAAACCTACCAGTTTACCGATGTGTTACTCGGCCCCCGAGTGCTGCGCACCGAAACCGCCTCACTCACGGCGATTACCGCGCTGCAACTTAGATTCGGTGACTTAGGTTAAATCTAAAATGGTTAAACGCCAGCGGGTAACACACTGGCTGGCGAATCGATTACTGGCTAATCCATAAATGCTTTTTGCCTGCGACGGCAATCAATAAGGAACAGATTAATGATAAAACTCGGCATAGTGATGGACCCCATCAGTGAGATCAACATTAAGAAAGACTCCAGTTTTGCCATGCTAATGGCGGCGCAGGAAAGGGGTTACCAACTGTTTTATATGGAAATGGCCGACCTCGCCATGGTCAACGGCGTAGCTATGGGCAATATGCGTCCATTACAGGTCATCAACGATGCCAATAAATGGTTCGAACTAGGCGAGGCTCAAGACACGCCGCTGAGCGAGTTGAACGTGGTGTTAATGCGTAAAGACCCACCGTTCGATACCGAATTTATCTACGCCACTTACATGCTAGAGCGCGCCGAAGAGCAAGGCGTGCTGATTGTAAATAAGCCGCAAAGCTTGCGCGATGCCAACGAAAAACTATTCACCGCATGGTTTAGCGAATTTACGCCAGAAACCATAGTGACCCGCGATGCTAATCGCATCCGCGCGTTCCACCAAGCCAAGGGCGACATTATCCTCAAGCCATTAGACGGCATGGGCGGCACCTCAATTTTCCGCGTGAAACAGGACGACCCTAACCTTGGGGTGATCATCGAAACCTTGACCCAATATGGCAACCAATACGCCATGGCGCAGGCCTTTATTCCTGAAATCACCAAGGGCGACAAGCGTATTCTGGTGGTGGACGGTGAGCCCGTGCCCTACGCCTTAGCGCGCATTCCGAAAAAAGGCGAAACCCGCGGTAACTTGGCCGCAGGCGGCAGCGGTGTTGCCCAGCCGTTATCGGACTCAGATTGGAAAATCGCCCGCGCCATTGGCCCAGAGCTGAAAAAACGCGGCCTGATTTTTGTGGGTCTGGATGTGATTGGTGACAAGCTGACCGAGATTAACGTCACCAGCCCAACCTGTATCCGTGAAATCCAAGCGGCATTCGATGTGGACATTACTGGCATGCTGTTCGATGCCATCGAAGCCCGTCTTGCCCAGTAAGCTTGTACACCTACAAGATAATATTATTCATTGAAGGCGCCCACAGAGCGCCTACGACTTCTAGGGATCTGATATGAGTTTCACCAAAGCGCCACTGTTATTGCTTGGTATGAGTTTATGGCTCTCCACCTCCGCACTGGCAGTTGAAGCAGGAGCGAATGAGACTGGCCCAGTAAAAGCCCCCTCACGCCCGAAAAATATTGTGATCATGATTGGCGACGGCATGGGGCCTTCCTATACCAGTGCCTATCGTTATTACAAGGACAATCCAGATACCGAAGAAGTCGAACAAACCGTCTTCGACCGTTTATTGGTTGGCATGGCGAGCACTTATCCCGCCAGCGTCAGTGGTTATGTCACCGACTCGGCCGCCGCCGCGACTGCCCTCGCGACAGGAGTCAAATCCTATAACGGCGCCATTTCGGTCGATACACAAAAACAGCCACTGCCTACCATTTTTGAAAAAGCCAAAACCTTAGGCTTGAGCACGGGTGTGGCGGTCACGTCACAAATCAACCATGCCACACCAGCGGCCTTTTTATCCCATAACGAGAGCCGTAAAAACTACGACGCACTGGCATTAAGTTATCTCGAAACCAACGCCGATGTGTTTTTAGGTGGCGGGCAAAAGTACTTTCCTCCAGAGCTGTTAGCCCAGTTCACCGCCAAGGGTTATCAACACATTACCCGCTTTGACGATCTGGCCAGCATTACCCAGCCTAAGGTCTTAGGTTTGTTTGCCGAGGTGCAACTGCCTTGGGCGATTGATGAAAAAGATGCTAAAAAACTCAGCACCTTGACTCAAAAAGCCCTCAGCTTACTGTCGCAAAATGAGCAAGGCTTTGTGCTGCTGGTCGAAGGTAGCCTTATCGACTGGGCGGGACACAACAATGATATCGCCGCCGCCATGGGCGAAATGGATGAGTTTGCCAATGCGATTGAAGTCGTCGAACAATTCGTACGCCAAAATCCCGATACCTTAATGGTTATCACCGCCGACCATAATACTGGCGGGTTATCGATTGGCGCCGATGGCAACTACAACTGGAATCCAGAGATCCTACGTAATATCTCGGCAAGCTCAGATACCTTAGCCCAAGCCGCTCTTGGTGGTGACACTTGGCAAGCCGACCTATCCCGCGGGCTAGGCTTTGAATTGACCGAAGAAGAAGTGACTAAGTTAAATGTTGCCAGAATGCAGGGCTTAGAAACCATGGCCGTTGCGATTCGCCATGTGATTGATAAACGTACCGATACGGGTTGGACAACCGGCGGCCACACGGGGACCGACGTGCAAGTCTTTGCCGCAGGCCCAGCCTCTGAGTTGTTTAACGGTCATCAAGACAACACAGATATCGCCAATAAGATTTTTAGCCTGTTACCTAAGCCTAAAAAGCCAAAAGCCACCGCACAGGTATCGACTCCAGCTCCAGCGCCTGCACCAGCACCAGCACCAGAACTAGCACCAGTGCAGTCTCAGGGCTAATTTGCTGCGATTAGCTAATAGATGAAAGGCAACAGTGTTAACACAGTTGCCTTTTTTATTGGCTTTCATTCCGCACCGTTCGAGTGAGCGCTGTTTTGCTGCACCCCTTAAGTCGGCGGCATGCAGGCTGGCTCGTAGCCGAATAAGGGGTATAATGCCCGCACTTATTTTTTACGGTAGCCATGCAGTGTTAACGAATCCATCGCAAGTCATTATCCGCAATCAGGAAACCCTGAGCCAACATAAAGTCTTAGTGCTAAACCATGAGGCAGACTCATTGCCCAAAGCACTGCTCGATGTCGCCCAGTCCGTCGATGCCCTCGCCTTGGATTACCACCATTACCTGCATTTAGCGCCGCAGGCTAATGCCAAACTGCGCTGCTATTTTGGCCATCAACTGCCCCACCAGGATAAGTACGACACTGTAATTGTGTACTTTCCTAAGGCTAAGCCGTTAGCGCCCTACTTGTTTAATCTGGCCGCTCAGCATTTAGTGGCAGATGGTCAACTCTTAGTCGTGGGAGAGAACAAAGGCGGGGTTAAATCCTTAGTCAAACTGTTGCCGAAATACTTTGCCACTGGCGTCAAACTCGATAACGCGCGCCATTGCTTACTCTTTGGCAGCAGCCTAATCGATACTGCGCCCGAGATTAAACTCAGCGATTGGACTAGCCAGTATCAACTCGCCACCCCGCAGGGCAATATCACCATCTGCAACTTAGTCGGTGTGTTCAGTGAAAAGCATTTAGACCAAGGCACAGAGCTATTGCTGTCCCATCTGCCAACGCTCTCTGGCCGAGTACTGGATTTTGGCTGCGGCGCCGGTGTGATTGCCGCTGCGCTGTTAAAGGCACAACCGACACTGTCGCTAGAATGTATTGATATCAATGCCATGGCGCTGGCCTCCTGCGAACTTACGCTGGCGGCAAACGGCATGACGGCCAAGGTCTATCCCTCCGATGGACTGGCGCAAACCAGTGGAAAATTCGACGGTATTATCTCCAATCCCCCGTTCCACGATGGCCTTGCCAGCACCACTAGCATTGCCCAAAGTTTTGTCGCCGATAGTGCCAAGCAATTACAATCTAAAGGGATTTGGCAAATCGTCGCTAACCGCCACCTACCCTATTCGGACACCATCGCCGCCGAGTTCGGCCAATTAACCGTGCCAGCAGAGAACAACAAGTACAAACTCTATTCCTTCCAACAGGCCTAATCTTTCGCCCCGCTCGCTTGTGAGTGGGGCGCCCTTGCCGAAATTCAGTGCCCATTGCCTCTGCGGCTAGGTTTTAACGCTATCTTGGTTCGCCTTGCGCGCACGCCTCTAACACAATCATATTATTTGGATTTTTTGGCCGGCATCTATATGATGAAACGCGAATATCTGTATGAATATGAGGTTAAAAGGTTTGAGCAGATTTAGCTGGTTTAACTCACTACGATACCGACTCACCTTCTTTTTCGGTGGGATCAGCCTTATTTTCTGCCTCGGTTTTACCAGTTATTTATCCTCTATCACCTCAGACAAACTACTCAATGCCTATGCGAAATAGGAGGAAATATGGCGAAAAATAGAAGTCGAAGACTAAGAAAAAAACTGTATAGCGATGAATTTTCGGTTTATGGCTTCTCTGTCTCTTGTGACTTAAACATTGATAAAGCATCAGAATACGATGTGGTTATTGACGAATTACTCGACTTTGTAGAGTCTAGAAATCTGATGATTGGCGGAGGTGCAAGTCATAGCAAATTTGACTGTTTTGTTGTTGCCAAAGGCCGCTATGACTCTGTAACTGAGGACGACAGAACGGCAATAGAAACATGGTTTACCAATAAGCCTGAATGTACAAATGTTGAAATTAGCGCATTAGTAGACGTGAATTTCGCTATATAACAAACGCTTCAAGAGGGACTGCCACGCATAGCGTTTCCAGTCCCAATGAGTCACTGTGATTATGGTTGTTGTGCTTGAGTTTAATGTAATGCGTTGGCCTGCCCTTAGTCGGGCGTTAGGCAATTTAATAACCCTCAAAAGGTACATTTAATGTCAAATTACTGGGTTGTTGACGACGACACTTTACGGCAAGCTGCCAACACTTTCACAGCAACTGACTTATATAACTTCGAAAATAATCATCGCCTAACACCTTTCAAGCACTATGGGCTCACTTGACACGTCTGAAATACTTCGTTTTTGAATAAATTAGCTCAACTTATTACCTCTATGCTGTTCATACGACTATTTATGGTTCTTATTTAAGCCATTTTAACTCGGGCAAGTTGTAGATAAACTGAAAGTGCATTATGTTATTGATTTAAAATGGGTGGCCGGATTTATTCTTGGATTTATTCCAACCCAAAGTTGATTCATTTACTTTTGAGCTTTTCAAATGCAATCTTGGCTAGCATTTGCACCATTAGTGCCAGCATTTGTTTTGCTACAAATACAAATGCCTAAAATAAAACAACCTGAGCGTGAGAAAAATGGCATTTAACAAGTTAAATCATCGGGCAACCGCTTACTGGTTGCGCCAAAACGTTCGCGTTTTCCGCTGTTTAAAGCGTTATACGCAATTCGAGTTCTGTTCATGAGAGTAGCAAAGATACTACTCACAGCTTTTAGCATGGTTATTTTATGGGGCTGTGACACCACATACGGTGTTTCTAGATACTCGCCAGTTGGCGCTGTAAGGCTTCCCATTGAATGCATGGTAGAGGCGACAAAATCAGTTGTTGGTGTTTCTGATGTTGAGCACCGCACAGAAGAAGGCGGTCGAGAGTTAACTTTCGGCGGTATACAGCAGCCAGAAATTATTGATAGGTTTCTCTATACCTACGATGGTCTTAATGGAAATTACTATTTTCGAACCAACTACAAAGGCATAGTTGAGTTTCGACACACATACATTGATATCAATCGCCGCCCTCCCCAATCTGAAATTGATAAAATTCGGCCAGTGATGATTGAAATAGAAATATCTGTTAGCCAACAATGCCAAATAGACATATCTGCAAAAACAATCGAAGACTGTATGGGAGTTACATGTGATGGCGTATAACAAAGCCAAACACAATCGTCCATGCAAAAAATGCATGGGCTGGACCTCGCTATCGTTCGGCCTGTGTTGGCGGGGTTAACCCATAAAAATTTTTATCCGAAACAGGCGCGTTAGAGTTAAGGCTTAACTCGAAAATGTCCCTTTGCTTTTTACGTACATATCGTAAATGGGTAGTTAAAATTGGCATTGGGGCACCAGTGACCGTTGGCGACATGGGCGCTCTTTCACATCCATGTGAACGCGGCATTTACACTTCCATGTGCTACAGATGTCGCCGTCGAGCCTATAGGGATACTTCATGTTAAATAAAGAGGCGGCGAGTCACTGGGTAAACAATGACAATAAACTCCATAAATAGGTAAAAAGATTAATAGTTTTTGTCCCTTTCCTTTTTACCTAAACAAATTGCACCCAATAAAAAACCAGCACTTAGCTGGTTTTTTATTGGAAGCGAATCCTAAGCAAATGTTATTGCACACGTTCTACATGTGCGCCCAATCCTTGGAACTTCTGCTCGATATGCTCATAACCGCGATCTAAGTGATAGATGCGATCGACTATGGTTTTACCATCGGCGACTAAGCCTGCGATCACTAGACTTGCCGAAGCACGTAAATCGGTCGCCATCACCTGCGCACCACTCAAAGACTCAATGCCTTGGATAATGCAGGTATTGCCTTCAAGCTCCATGTTCGCGCCCATACGGATAAGTTCTGGCACGTGCATAAAGCGGTTTTCGAAGATGGTTTCGGTAATGGTTGCCGTGCCCTGGGCTAATACGTTAAGCACGCAGAACTGCGCCTGCATATCGGTTGGGAAACCTGGGTATGGCGCCGTCTTGATATTTACCGCTTTTGGACGCTTGCCTTCCATATCGAGCTCAATCCAATCTTCACCAGTGGTGATCTTGGCGCCCGCATCTTCAAGTTTTGCGATAACAGACTCTAATGAAGCAGGATCGGCCTTTAAGCAACGGATACGACCACGGGTCACTGCTGCGGCAACAAGGAAGGAACCGGTTTCGATACGGTCTGGCATCACACGGTACTCACAGCCCTGTAGACGCTCAACGCCTTGAATACGCAGTGTAGCACTGCCCACACCAGTGATCTTCGCGCCCATGGCAATCAAACAGTTAGCCAAGTCGATCACTTCTGGTTCACGGGCCGCGTTTTCAATCACGGTTTCGCCATCGGCAAGTGCCGCGGCCATCAACAGGTTTTCAGTCGCGCCCACGCTCACCATGTCCATAAAAATATGGGCGCCCTTTAAGCGACCATCGACACGGGCCTTGATATAACCTTCTTTCACTTCAATCTTGGCGCCCATCATTTCGAGGCCATGTAAGTGAAGGTTTACTGGACGAGCACCAATGGCGCAGCCACCGGGTAATGACACATCTGCCGTGCCATAACGGGCTAATAACGGGCCAAGGATCAGAATAGAGGCACGCATGGTCTTAACGAGATCGTAAGGTGCGCAGAACTCGTTAAGGTTCTTGGTCGAAATACGGATTTGACCATTGCCTAACTCATCCACATCGGCGCCTAGGCAGCGCAGCAATTTACAGCTGGTGCTCACATCGCGCAAATTGGGGACATTCGACACAATAAAATCAGTCTCGGCTAACACGCCTGCCATCAGAATCGGCAGCGCAGCGTTTTTAGCGCCGGAAATAATCACATCACCAGCAAGCGGAGGGCTTGCTTGAATCGCTAATTTATCCACTTTTCCTCACTACTAGCTGTTGAAAATTTTCTCGCGTTTCCATTGAGTCGGCGTGAAAGTTTTAATCGTTAATGCATGTAACTCACCGCTGGCGATATAGCTCATCAGGGGTGCATAAATGGCTTGTTGTTGTTTTACACGGCTCATGCCGTCAAAACATTCACCGACCGCGATCACTTTGTAGTGGCTGCCATCGGAGCTGGCGTGCACTTCATCCAGTGCTAACGCGTCACGTAAAATCTGTTCTATTAAGCTGCATTCCATGAAATTCGGTACCTTTTCAATTCGCTTCTTCGGTGAAGAAGGACTGTAAATCATATAAATCGATTAATTTTTTTAGCTGATCCGACGCTGAGCATAGCTGTAGTGGCGTGCCATGCTCGCGTACTAACGCCAGCAAAAAAGCCACGCCAGCACTGTCGCTGTATTCCAGCTCAGTGAGCGACAAGATTTGGGTTTCTTGGCTTAACAGGCTTTGCCTTTGCGGCCATAACGCGGCCACTTGTTCCTGTGATAAACGCCCTTTTAGGTGGCAAATGTTACCCTGTTGCACAAATTCAACCACGGCGCTTACTTCCCTGCTTTAGGCTGTTTAGTCACTTTGTCTTTGGTGCGCTCTTCCAGCATCTTGATCACGGCATCAATCCCCTGTTGGCGGATAAGATTCGAGATTTCAGATTGCTTAGAGGACAGCAAACTCACGCCTTCGGCAACTAAGTCAAACGCCTTCCAAGAGTCATCCTTGAGGCGACGCACTTTAAACAACAGCTTAATCGGCGGACGACCCGCTTCGATAATCTGTACGTTTACGTCGACAATCTTCTCATTGCTGAAATCACTACCGGGAGAAAACTCCACTTTTTGGTTAGTGTATTCAGTAAAAGCTTGGGCATAGGTTGAGACCAGGTAACCTTCGAAGGCATCGACGAAGCGATTGCGCTGATCTTCGGTCGACTCTTTTAAATACTGGCCTAACACTTTGTATGAAGCGTATTTATAGTCGATGTAAGGCATCAACTCTTCACGCACGATCACCTTAAGATGATCTGCATCGGCATCGATCAAGGCTTTATCTTGATGAAAGCGGTCGAAGGTTTTGTTGGCAACGGATTTGACCATGGCGTAAGGGTCCATAGTGTTAACAGTGGCATCATCCGCCAGTGCGGTCGTTGCAGTAAATATCCATACTAACGGCAGTAAAAAGCGCGATAAGCGTTTCAACATAGCGGTAACCCCTATTTATCCTTTGAACCCATACTATATAAGAACTGACCAATCAGATCTTCTAACACTAATGCGGAGCGAGTATCGTCAATCTTGTCACCATCTTTAAGCATACTCACGTCATCATCGACAAAGCCCGGTGTTAATCCGAGGAACTGCTCACCGAGTAAACCTGAAGTTAAAATAGCTAAGCTACTGGTTTCAGGGAATTTATCGTAACGTTTATCCATCACAATGGTGACCACAGCCACCAGTTTTACCGGGTCTAAGTCAATCTTACTCACGCGACCAACCACGACCCCGCCGACCTTGACTGGCGAGCGTACCTTCAAGCCACCGATATTGGTGAAGTTGGCTGTGAGGGTATAACTGCTGTCGCTGGTCTGGACTTCGATATTGGCGACTTTAAACACCAATACCAAAAAGGCGGCTAAGCCCGCTAAGAGAAACACACCCACTAATAATTCAATTTTTCGTGTCAACATGCTCAGTTACCACTCTGTTAATCCGTCTATCTGTATCCTTGGCGCTGCAATCCGTTAGCGGCCAAACATCAGGGCTGTTAGTAAAAAGTCCAATGCCAGTACGGCGAGGCTCGATTGCACCACGGTTGAGGTGGTTGCACGGCTGATCCCCTCAGGATTCGGCACCACTTGATAGCCACGGTATAAGGCAATCCAAGTCACCACCACGGCAAATACGCCACTCTTAATCAGGCAGTTCACTATGTCTTGGCGCCATTCGACCGAAGCTTGCAGAATCGACCAAAAAGCCCCGCCATCGATACCTTTCCATTCCACGCCCACTAAATGGCCGCCATAAATGCCTACCGCGGTAAACATCAGCGCCAACAGCGGCATGCTGATCACCCCAGCCCAAAAACGGGGCGCAATGATTTGCCGCAGCGGGTCAATCGCCATCATCTCTAAGCTGGATAACTGTTCGGTACTCTTCATCAAACCGATTTCAGCGGTCAGCGCCGAGCCGGCGCGGCCCGCAAATAATAGCGCGGTGACCACAGGACCGAGTTCACGCAGTAAGCTTAAGGCCACCATGGGGCCTAAGCTCTCCTCAGTACCGAAACCGACTAAGATGTTGTAGCCCTGCAGCGCCAATACCATGCCGATAAACAGGCCCGAGACCACAATAATGACCATAGATTGTACGCCGACCACATAGATTTGGCGCACTAATAATGGAAACCCCTTACGTACCCGAGGCCAGCGAACAATCGCGCCCCAGAGCATCAGGCCCGCACGGCCAAAACCGAGCACTAACTCGATAGCGCTGCGGCCGAGGTCGGCAATACTGTCAAATAACTTCACTTGCCAACTCCTTTAGCCATTAATTCTTGCTGATAATTCTTTGCTGGATAGTGGAAAGGCACGGGACCATCGGGCGCGCCTTGAATAAACTGTTTGAGCTGCGGATTATCCGCATGCTTTAGCTCCTCAGGCGTGCCATGGGCGATCACTCTTTTATCGGCCACCACATACACATAATCTGCAATTCCGAGCACTTCATCCACATCGTGGGACACCACGATCGAGGTCAGATTTAGCGCATCGGAGAGTTCGCGGATAAGCTTCACCAGCACGCCCATGGAAATCGGGTCTTGTCCGGCAAAGGGCTCATCGTACATCACCATTTCAGGCTCAAGGGCAATCGCCCGAGCAAGGGCGGCACGGCGCTGCATCCCACCGGATAACTCACTTGGCATCATCTGCGCGGCGCCACGCAGGCCAACGGCTTCGAGCTTCATCAATACGATTGAGCGGATAATCTCTTCAGGCAATCCCGAATGCTCACGCAGCGCAAAGGCGACGTTATCGAAGACGTTGATATCGGTGAATAAGGCGCCACTTTGAAACAACATGCTCATGCGCTTACGCAGCTCAAATAATTCATTACGACTCACGGCGTGCACATCTTGTCCATCGAACAACACTTGGCCGCTATCGGGCGTTAATTGGCCACCGATAAGCTTAAGCAAAGTGGTTTTACCTATACCACTGGGGCCCATAATGGCGGTCACTTTGCCCCGAGGGATAGACAGGCTAATATCTTCATATATGACACGCTGGCCACGGCTGAAGCCCAAATGACGGATCTCAACCAACGGCGTTTGTTCTTGAGTCATGCTTGATTCCGATATTTGAAAAGAGGTGGCCTACGCTTCCTGCCCAGACCAATCGAAGAGCCGCAAATTGTACGTAATTGCGCTTTAACCTACAACAGAATCGACACTATCGTCCTGCGATACTTTCAATTTGCCTCATTTCCAGCGAGAATGCGCCCTAAGTTTTCGCTCTGTGAAGCTAAAGTGTTACTTAATGTTTTCACCCTTGTTGATAAATCAGCAGGATTGTTTAGCCAAGGCTAATAAAATAAGCGAAATAACACTGAACTAGGCAAGACAACTTAACTCAAAAACCATATTGAATGCCAAAGTCGTTATCATGCTTACCATAGCAACCAAAATGGTGGTGGAAAACGACTAAGACGATGATATTGCTCAAAGCATTCAATCGCTGAACAAGTTATCCTGCCCTATTGCCTCAACCCTCATGGGCTGAGACTGAATAATAAGACGCTACTCAAGTACGAAGCCGTTAATTTTATCATCTTTATCGCGTACCAAATTGTGCTATTCCAATCCCAGAACGGGGCGACAAAGACAATGCAAGAAGAGAGATAGACATGGTAGACCAATCACAATTGCGCCAGTGGGGCTGTAAAGTCATCGATATTGAAAAATCGGCCCTCGACAATCTTTATCAATATGTCGATTCCGTTGAATTCGCCCAAGCCTGCGAACTTATTCTCAACTGTACCGGCAAAGTGATAGTGATGGGGATGGGAAAATCAGGCCATATTGGCAATAAAATCTCGGCCACCCTAGCCAGCACAGGTACCCCAGCTTTTTTTGTCCATCCAGGTGAAGCCAGCCATGGTGACCTAGGCGTGCTCTCGGACAATGATGTGATTCTTGCGATTTCCAACTCGGGCGAGTCGAGCGAAATCCTCGCGCTGATGCCCGTTATCCAACGTAAAGCCATCCCAGTGATTGCCATGACAGGCAAGCCAGAATCCACCATGGCGCGTCTATCTAAAATTCATTTATGTATTGAAGTACCAGAGGAAGCCTGCCCGCTTGGGCTTGCGCCAACCTCAAGTACCACAGCAACCTTAGTCATGGGCGATGCCATCGCCATTGCCCTCCTGCAAGCCAAAGGTTTTACCCGAGAAGATTTCGCCATGTCCCATCCGGGCGGCGCCTTAGGTCGTAAGCTGCTGCTTAAGGTCAGCAACGTGATGCACAGCGGTGATGACTTACCTCTGGTTAAACACGATATCTGCATCACCGATGCCCTGTATGAGATCTCCAAGAAAGGCCTTGGCATGACCGCAGTTATCGATGAGCAAAACAAACTCGTGGGTATCTTTACCGACGGTGACCTGCGCCGCGTTATCGATGCCCAAGTCAACCTACGCACCACGCCGATTGCCGATGTGATGACGCGAAACTGTGTCACAATTACTGAAAACGTTTTAGCGGCACAGGCGCTGCAAGTGATGGATTCCAAAAATATCAACGGCCTGATAGTGATAGATAAAGACAATCATCCTGTCGGTGCGCTCAATATGCTCGATATGGTTAAAGCGGGAGTGATTTAATGCCACAGCAAGGTTTTTATGGCCCCATCAGCGACGATGTTTGGCAAAGGGCACAAAAAATTAAACTGCTGATCTGCGATGTGGACGGAGTGTTTTCCGACGGCCGCATTTATTTGAGCAACTCGGGGGAAGAACTCAAAGCCTTCCACACCCGCGATGGTTATGGCGTGCGCTCATTATTGACCAGTGGTTTTAATCTGGCGGTTATCACTGGCCGCCAGTCTAAAATTGTCGAAAACCGCATGACGGCACTGGGTGTAACCCATATTTATCAGGGCGTAGATAATAAATTCGTCCCCTATGAAGAGCTGCTGTCGCTCTACAATGTCACCCCAGAAGAAGTCGCCTATATCGGTGATGATATTGTCGACTTGCCGGTGATGAATGTGGTCGGCCTTGCCGCCTGTGTTGCCGATGGTCATCCCTATGTCCGCCAACATGCCCATTTTGTGACTCACTTAAATGGTGGCCACGGTGCACTCAGGGAACTCACGGATCTGCTCTTACTGAGCCAAAATAAGTTCACTTCCGCCCATGGGATGAGCATATGAGTCGTGTGACCCTCGCCATTATCGCCTTTTTTGGCACTGCACTGGTGCTATATTGGCAAGTGCAGCAAAAACGCGGTGGCGATACGGATGACAGCTTGAATGTCAGTGACAGACCCGATTACATTATCGAAGATCTGCGCAGCATTGAATTTAATGAGCAAGGGCAAGTTAACAGTCGCGTCACGGCAAAGCACATGGAACACTATGAGCTGAAAAACCAAACCGACTTTACTGCTCCCGTCTATCTTGTCTATCCCGACCAAGGTAAAGCAAAATGGCAGATCCGAGCCGACCAAGGTCGACTCAACAAAGATACCGGCAAGGTTGTATTAGAAAATAATGTTATTATCGATGCCATCAGCCCTGGTGAACCCATACAGACATTGTCCACCAGTTTTTTAGAACTCGATCTCAACACTATGATAATGACCTCTGACCGCATCATTTACGTCACAGGGAAAGATTTTAATATTCAAGGGCAAGGCCTTTATGCCGACCTTAACGCGCAGGAAGTGAAATTGACCAGTCAGGTAGTAGGAACCTATGAAGCAAAATAACATATTACTTGCCGGCCTAATGCTGATGACAAGCATGAGCGCCTTCACCAAGGTCGGTGACTTACAGCAAGAAGTTAAAATTAAGGCCGTCAGCCAAACTGCGGACATTAAAAACAATCAGATCATTTTCTTCGGCCCCGTAGAAGTCACCCAAGGTTCGATTAAAATCCATGCGGATCAACTACGTGCGTTTTCTGCCGAAGGGGACAACAGCAAGATTTTAGTGGCAACGGGTAATCCTGCGACCTACAGCCAGATCCTCGACGATGGGCGTCCAGCTTCTGCCAGCGCCAAAGAAATTCGCTATGAAATGGCGACTCGCACCTTGACCTTAACCGGCTCAGCCACCCTAGACCAAGCGGGTAGCCAAGTGACGGGGAATCTCATCCGCTACAATATTATTCAGCAAAAACTGATCGCTGAGAGCACGGGTAGCGGTGATGATCGCGTGATTACCATTATTCAGCCTGACAACTATCAGGAAGAACTCAAGAATCAGCCCACGGACAAACCTGTGAAAAAACAGGACTCTCAATGACCCAAATCACCTTAAAAGCACAGAATCTCGCTAAGAGTTATAAGAGTCGTCAGGTTGTGAAAGATGTCAGCCTGACGGTCAAAACGGGTCAAGTCGTCGGCCTACTCGGCCCAAACGGTGCGGGTAAAACCACGACCTTTTACATGGTCGTGGGTTTAGTGAAAAGCGATAAAGGCCATATCTTTATCGACGATGATGATTTAACCGCCGATCCCATGCATCTGCGCGCCCGCAAAGGCATTGGTTACCTGCCACAGGAAGCCAGTATCTTTCGCAAGCTGACCGTGCACGACAATATCATGGCGGTGCTGCAAACCCGTAAAGAGCTCAATCGCGATCAACGCGAAGAAGAGCTGGAACACCTGTTAGAAGAGTTCCATATCACCCATATTCGCGACAGCCAAGGCATGTCGTTATCGGGCGGTGAACGTCGCCGCGTCGAAATTGCCCGCGCCTTAGCGGCCAATCCAAAGTTTATTCTGCTCGATGAACCCTTCGCAGGTGTCGACCCGATTTCGGTTATCGACATCAAGAAAATCATCGAACAACTCAAGAGCCGAGGCCTTGGGGTACTGATCACAGACCACAATGTGCGCGAGACCTTAGACGTCTGTGAACATGCCTACATTGTCAGTCACGGTAATCTGATAGCCGAAGGAACTCCCGCAGAGATCTTAGACAATCAGCAAGTTAGGGCTGTGTACTTAGGTGAACAATTCAGGCTATAGTTACTTAAACAGAGCCAATTAGCCTTGAATTTTGGCTTAATAAGCGCCATCAATATGATAACAAGCGGCCTAAATTCACAATAATAACGTAGGGATCAGCGGTAACATGAAAGCGTCACTCCAGCTCAAACTGGGTCAACAGTTAACCATGACGCCACAACTTCAACAGGCCATTCGTCTGTTGCAATTGTCGTCATTGGAACTGCAGCAAGAGATCCAGCAAGCCTTAGACTCTAATCCTCTTCTCGAGCTGGAAGAGGAGCAATTTGACGCGCCTACCGAACGTAAGCAAGATATCGCCGATACCGACTTTAGCGAAACGACGGCTCAGCCACAGGAACAAGACAATTCCACCGTGGATATTGCCGAGTCGTTGACCAAAGAATCCCTGCCCGAAGAACTGCCCATGGACACCACTTGGGATGAAGTCTTTACCGCATCGCCAAACTCAGGTTCTGGTGCTAGCCGTGAAGATGATATGCCCTTTCAAGGGGAAACCAGTGAAGGCCTGTACGAACATTTAGAATGGCAGAAAAACCTTACGCCCTTCTCTGAAACCGATTTAGCCATCGCCACCGCAATTATTGATGCCATCGACGATCAGGGATATCTCACTCAAAGTACTGAAGATATCCTCGAGGCCATGGGCAATCCAGAGATAGAACTGGATGAAGTCGAAGCCGTGCTCAAGCGTATTCAACACTTCGACCCCGTTGGTGTCGCGGCAAAGGATTTAAGCGAATGTCTGCTTATCCAACTCTCCCATTTTTCGCCGGACACCCCACACCTCGAAAACGCCCGCATGCTGATCAAAGATCATTTAGATCTGATCGCTGCCCGCGACTTTAGATTATTAATGCGTAAGACCAAACTCAAAGAGGACGACTTAAGGGACAGCATAGCGCTGATCCAAACCTTAAACCCTCGCCCCGGTTTACTCATCACCCCTGTCGATGAAGAATATGTGATCCCCGATGTATCGGTATCGAAGAAAAACGGCCGTTGGGTGGTCGAATTAAACCCTGACTGCATGCCAAAAATCAATGTTAATCAGCAATATGCAGCCATGGCGCGCAGCACCAAAAGTCAGGCCGATAGCCAATTTATTCGCGGCCATCTGCAAGAGGCTAAATGGTTTATCAAAAGTCTTGAAAGCCGCAACGAAACACTGCTCAAGGTGGCAAACTGCATAGTGCAATATCAACAGGGTTTCTTCGAATACGGTGAAGAAGCCATGAAACCTATGGTCCTGAACGATATCGCCGAGGCGGTCGAGATGCATGAATCCACCATTTCACGGGTGACGACGCAAAAGTACATGCATACCCCAAAGGGACTTTTTGAACTAAAATATTTCTTCTCAAGCCACGTCGGGACTGATGATGGCGGTGAGTGCTCATCCACGGCAATCAGAGCCTTCATTAAGAAACTGGTTGCAGCGGAAAACCAGAAAAAACCATTAAGCGACAGCAAGATGGCGCAACTTCTGGCAGAACAGGGAATTAACGTTGCGCGCAGAACCATTGCGAAGTACCGAGAAGCGATGCTTATTCCCCCTTCCAATCAGCGTAAAAGTTTATAGCCTACAGTGGAAATCGGAGGACGTTTATATGCAAATAAACCTGAGTGGACACCATATCGAGATTACCGAATCGTTACGGGCATATGTTGAGGAAAAGTTTTCAAAACTTGAACGTCATTTCGAACAGATCAATAATGTGCACGTTGTGCTCAATGTTGAGAAAATGCAACAAATTGCCGAAGCGAGAATCAACCTCACCGGTGGTGAAGTCTTCGCGACTTCAGAGCATGCAGATATGTATGCTGCCATAGACGTCCTGATTGACAAGCTTGATCGTCAGGTTATTAAACACAAAGAGAAGTTAACAAAACACTAGCAATGGAACTTCGTACCATACTGCGGCCGGAGTGCACAACCTGCGCCACTCCGGGCAGTAAGAAAAAGGTACTGGAACTCATCAGCGACTTAGCCGCTGCCCAGTACCCCACCCTCTCATCTCAAGAGATCTTCGAAAGCCTAGTGGCGCGCGAAAAGATGGGGAGCACAGGTATAGGTAACGGCATCGCCATCCCACATGGTCGATTAACCGATATAACACAACCCATAGCCATATTGGTGAAATGTGAGGAGCCGATAGCCTTTGATGCTATCGATAAACAACCTGTCGACATTTTATTTGCTCTGCTGGTGCCTGCTGACCAATGTCAACAGCACTTAAGCACTTTGTCCTGCATGGCTGAAAAGCTTAGCGACAAACAAATATTGAAGCAATTGCGCAAGACGCATGATGAAACGGAACTCTATCAGGTAATCACTGGATGAAACTGGTCATAGTGTCAGGGCGCTCAGGCTCAGGCAAATCGGTCGCACTTAGAGTGCTTGAAGATCTCGGCTATTATTGTGTCGATAATCTCCCCTTGCCGTTGATTGGCAGCTTACTCGAACAGCTCAAGGGCAGTAACGATCTCGTCGCCATCAGCGTCGACGTGCGTAATCTGCCGGAGCAAGACAAGGTACTCGTCAAACAGCTCACAAGCCTGCCCGAGGGCACTGAACTCACCAGCTTCTTCTTAAATTCCAGCGATAAAGTACTGCTAAAGCGCTACAGCGAGACTCGGCGCTTACATCCCTTATCTAAGAGCCGAGTATCACTGCAAGAAGCCATCAAACTTGAAGGCAAATTGCTCGAGCCCCTGTCACAACAGATGGATCACTACATAGATACCTCGAATCTGAATATCTATGAACTCAGCGACCAAGTGCGGCAAATCCTGCTTGGCAGTGTCGATAAGGAACTGGTGATCAACTTCGAGTCCTTCGGTTTTAAGCATGGTATGCCAACCGAAGCCGACTTTATGTTTGATGTGCGCTTTTTACCCAATCCCCATTGGGAACCCGAGCTGCGCCCTCTCACCGGCTTAGATGAACCCGTTGCCGAGTTTTTAAATCGCCAGCCGCTTGTCAATAAGTTCATCTGGCAAATTGAGAATTTACTCGAGACTTGGTTGCCTCACTTAGAGCGTAATAACCGCAGCTATCTGACCATCGCCATCGGCTGTACCGGCGGTCAACACAGATCAGTTTACGTGGCCGAGCAACTGGCTAAACGCTTTAGCAACGGTAAACACAAAGTGAATGCCCGCCACCGAGAGTTAAGCCATGCCAAAGCTTGAGCGCCAAATCACCATCTGCAATAAACTCGGTTTACATGCCCGCGCCGCGACAAAGCTCGTGGTGTTGGCCTCAGAGTTTGATGCCAGCATTACGCTGATCCAAGGTGAAAAACAGGCCTCTGCCGCCAGTGTTTTAGGGCTACTCATGCTGGAAACGGGTATGGGTAAAACCATTACCCTGATTGCCGAAGGTCCAGATGCGGAGCCCGCGCTCAATGCCATTTGCGCGCTTATCGACGCTAAGTTCGACGAAGCCTGCTAATTGCCTCGACATCTCATCTCAATGCACCCTACCGTTATTCAGTACCCTGTTTGGTTTTGATTTCAGCACCTTATACCAGTAAAACACATTTGTGACTCGACGCCCTCCCGTGCGCTCAATTACAATATACTGCTGCGCTTTGGCTTAAGTCCTTTGGCTTAAGTTCTCAACAGCCAAACGCCCCATCCACTGTCGCTACCTTGGAGGAAACATGCCTGTAGAAGCCTCAGACAGCTTACAAGTCGAACAACGTCTCGACCAACTGAGCCATGCCCTCAATAGCGGTATGTTTGTGCATGTCAGGCAAATGCTGCAAAACATGGCGGCGTCAGATATCGCATTGATTCTAGAGTCCTCGCCCCCTAAGGCACGGCAAGTGTTATGGCAACTTATCGATCAAGATCAGCTCGGGGATATTCTCGATGAACTCAGTGAAGAGTTAAAAGATCCGCTTATCCGCGCTATGAGCCCAGAGCGAGTCGCCAAAGCCACCGCCAGCATGGATACGGACGATCTCGCTTATATTCTGCGAAGCTTGCCGGATACCGTCTATAAGCAAGTATTGCAGTCAATGAGTCTGCAAAACCGCCAGCGGGTCGAGCAGGCGCTCTCCTACCCCGATGAAACCGCGGGCAGCTTAATGAACACAGATACTGTGACCTTAAGACCCGATGTAAATATCGATGTGGTACTGCGTTATTTGCGCCAACGGGGCAACCTGCCCGACACCACTGACACCTTATACGTGGTGGATAAGCACGATCGCGTACTCGGCGGGGTAAAGCTTGCGGATCTGCTCACCTGCGATCCCAATACTCATATCAGCAGCATTATCGATACCGATATCGAGAGCATTCCCGTGGGCATGTCCGACAGCGAAGTGGCGCAACTTTTCGAGCGCCATGACTGGGTATCGGCGCCCGTGGTCGATAGTGAGGGCAAGTTACTCGGGCGTATTACCATCGATGACGTGGTCGATGTTATCCGTGAAGATGCCGAACATTCCATGATGGGGATGGCGGGGATGGATGACGATGAAGACACCTTCGCCCCTGTGGTAAAGAGTACCTTACGCCGCTCACTCTGGTTGACGATTAACCTGTTTGCCGCCCTGCTGGCGGCCTCTGTCAGCAATATGTTTGAAGGCACAATCGAACAATTCGCCACGATTGCGATTTTAATGACGATTGTACCGAGCATGGGCGGGGTCGCGGGCAATCAAACCTTAGCCCTAGTGATCCGCGGGATCGCCTTAGGCCATATTGGCCAGAGTAACGCCCGCTGGCTGATTGGCAAAGAACTCGCCATTGGCTTTTTGAACGGCCTCATGTGGTCGATTTTGGTGTTTATCGCGGTATTAGTTTGGAAAGATGATATGGCGCTTGCCAGCCTAATTGGCGGCGCAATGCTCATCAATATGACAGTCGCTGGACTGGCTGGCGCCAGTATTCCGCTGATCTTAAAGCGTTTAAAAGTAGATCCGGCGTTAGCGGGCGGTATGGTACTCACCACAGTCACCGATGTTATTGGCCTGTTTGCCTTCTTAGGATTAGCGACTTTATATTTAATGCACTAGTACTCAATCGGCTAAAACGAACAACAAAAATGGCGCCATAGGGCGCCATTTTTAATAGGTCGTTTAATACCAATCACATTAAATATCTAATCAGTTCAGAGCCTCACAGGCATCTCAATCCAAGGCGCATTGACGAAGAAATGGTTATTCCCTTTTAAGTCAATGTAACACGGGAGTGAGATGCCTGTGAGGCTCCCCAAGGGCGGGGTTGAACGTGCTTTATACTGCGTTTAAGGCTTTCGACAGAGCGCCACTATGCCTTCAAGCCTTCGCCTTGTCTAAAGCCCGTTTAACTCCCGCTGAATGAACAGATATTTAATACGATTGGTATAACCACTATTTTTTAGGTGGCTGAAAGCCATAGCCCGTTAAAATCGCTTGTCCCTCAGGGGATAAAATAAACTCGGCCAGAGGCGCGGCCGCACTATTGGCATCCTTTAACACCAATAAGCCATAGTCGGCGCCAACGGCTAACTCTGGCGGTAAATCGACAATCTTGAGGCTCGGCACTTCTTTTTGTGCCAGCACCGCATTGGTGCAATAGGTTAAGAACACGTCCGCCTGCTTATTTTCCATCACCCAAGCATAGGGATTGCGATCTTTGGGCGGTTTAGCACTCTCAGGCCCACCCGTTAGCTGCAATGCTTTGGTTTCTAATGTGGTTTTTGCATTAGCTTTTAAGGCCTCGGCTTTCGCAAACACGGCCCAAGCATAATCCCCCGCGGGATCGGCTTTTGGCGTTGATGTCCCAAGCTTTATTTGCGGCGCGAGCAGGGTGTCTAATAAGTTCGCACTGGTGAGTGGTACATCCGCCTGGGCAATGGCACAGAGCTGGTTACGGGCAAACATTTGCACCTGTTGACCCGCTCCCGCATCGACTAAGGCCTGCGGGTGTTTCATATTCGCCGAAGCGAAGATATCCACTCGCTCACCCTCTTGGATCCGCTTGAGTAGTAGGCCTGAAGGCGCATATTGCGCCGCGACTTTAGCGTCAGATTTCGCTTGATAAGCGGCAATAATATCGTTCATCGCCGCCTTTAAACTACCTGCGGCCCTGAGTTCAATAGGGGCTGTCGCTGCAGTGTTCATTGGCGCACCTTGTACCATTCCCGCCATCAATGTCGACCCTAAACTGATTGCTAACACTAAACCCTGTTTTGCCATGCTGTTATCTCCGTTTGCACAGGAAAATGTCCTAGTGCATACAAGACGGCAAAACCTTTAGCGGATCAAGTATTACCGCTACTGGATAAATTCAAATCGGGACGATTGTGGCCAAGATCACTTAAGTTGTTTAGGTGAATGGACAAATTGTCCCCGAATGCAACATGTTGCCTAATGCAAAGAGTCACCGAGTGCAGAGAGTAAAAAGTCGCCCGTAGGCGACTCTTATTTTATGGAAATTATTGCCCCGTTGGGGTTAACACAATTTCCACTCGACGGTTTTGCGCGCGACCTGCGGCATTCGCATTCGATGCGATAGGACTCGCCTCACCCATGCCCTTAGATTTAACGCGAGCAGAAGCCACGCCTTTGCTCATCAGGTAGTTGCCCACCTCGCTGGCACGGACTTGTGATAAACGTAGGTTGTAAGAATCTGAGCCGCTGCTATCGGTGTAACCTAATACGTTCAGTTGAGTCTTACTGTATTCCTTGGCCACCAGCGCCACTGAGTTAAGTACACGCTTAGCGCCATCACTCAGCTCAGTTTGGTCAACACCAAAGGTCACTTCGTTTGGCATATTGAGAATAATATTGTCACCGTCGCGGGTCACACTCACGCCTGTCGAGGCCAGTTGTTGGCGCAGTTTGGTTTCTTGCACATCCATGTAGTAACCAATACCACCACCGACGGCGGCGCCTGAGGCGGCACCAATTAAGGCACCTTTACCGCGATCGCTCTTGCTTGAGGACGCAACCCCAACAGCCGCGCCAGCAACCGCACCAATTAAGGCACCCGTCGTTGCTTTTGCCGTTTGTTGCTCATTGGTATAGGGATTGACTGTAGAACAGCCAGACGCAATCAAGGCGCCTGTCACCACAACAATCGCAAGCTTAGATGCTGGCAGTGATTTGATCAGAGAAGGCTTCATCATTTATGACCTCATAACATGATTGATGATGGTATTTGCCCGCCAAAAGGCAAAGGGCGTGGCAAGTCGCCAAAGGACACCATAAAAAATCGCAGTATATAAGCATTCTCTTTTGAGACAATCTTTAATCGCTTCTTTGCTCAGTTTATGACTGATTCAATCGAAAACAACACTAAATAAAAACATCTTAATATCATCTAGATAACATTTAGAGTAAAAGCACTGAAATAGTGCAAGCTGCACCGTTTCAGACATGGCTTTAAAAAGTCACCGTTTGAAACATTTTAATAAGTTTATGATTTTTAATATAAATAAAAATTTATAAATGTTGGCACGGATTTTACATACTAATAAATAGGTAGAAGAGCAGAGGCGCTCAATGCCACTCACTCAACACCTTATGTAAGCTGTTTGACATCAATGGACGTTAATCTAAGTGCCCGTTGTGAGGCATGTAATCGAAGCACAATCCCTAAGTGGATTGAGGAGAATAGAGATGAAACATCTGATGAAACTTATTAGTCATTGTCGCCACGAATGGTTGTCCCTGCGCCACCTAGGACATAGCCAGTGGGATATAGAACAGCGTCATTAATCACCAAGGAAAGCACCGAAAGAACCAGCAAGCAGACAGAACATAGAGTAAGAGGGATAACCCATGGGAATCGCCAATCATAGTCTTAAACCTGACGTTATTTTTGAAGTGAAAGTCAAAGGCAGATTACTCTCTGATGTCGCACGACAGTACGGTATTTCGGCTAAAGCGGTTTACCAATGGGTAAGGGAAAGTGAGCAACAGCCGCAGCAAAGGGAGTGCGCTTTAATCTCTGAAATTGCGCAGTTGCAGAAACGCATTAAACAGCTAAACAGTGAATTACGCACTATAGGTTGAGGTAACCTCGCCCAGTGCCCTTATCGACAAGGCCGGACCCCATTGCATATTGCCCTGTAGGTCTAACTCGGTATGAAAGTTGTGCTAAAAACAATAATAACAGCGCCCTTTTACGTCCGGCCTTGTCATCCAATTAATTGGATTAGCAATAAATAACAGTTTAGACAGGGTCGGATGGGTATCTATTATCGCTCCCCAACGACCTAAGATATAAATCGTACAAAATAACAATAATAACTGTGCTGTTTACTGTCCGGCTCTGTCAACTTAATGCTTAAAGGGTATGCAATAGCAAAAGAGGAAAGGTTTTGACAAGGCTTTAGAGGGAGCTATCTCCCCCAAAGATCAAATATGTGAATTGTGCTCCCCCAAGTCACGAACATATTACCCTCTTGGGTCTTGTCCTTTTATTCACGGATCAATGACGATCCAGCGCTAGACTAGGATAGCGCGCCACGGATGGCTGTGTTGCTTGCAACACCAAAGGTTTCGGCAAGGCTCGAGGGAGTTGTCTCCCCCAAAGATTAATATGTCGATAGGGCTCTGTGACCCATCAATATATTTCTCCCTTCGGTCTTGTCCTTTTATTGAGTGGTTCAATGGAAAGGAAGGGGCTAAGTGCCCATGCCAAGGATGGCAATGCCACAGGCTTTAAAATCAGTCCCAAAATAATTAATCCCAATAAAAAAGACGCTCATAAGGCGTCTATTTTATTGAAGAATATTTCACTAATAATCTTCATTGGCTTCTTGAAGTCGCAGCTTACGTTCCTGTGCTTCATCGTAGGCAGCTTGGATCTCATCTAACACTGAATTGACATCGGCATCGACTAAGACCTCGGTGAACTTGCCTGTTAATTGGGTATCAGGTTTTAATTCACCCGCTTCAAATAACGCCCACATTTCTTTTGCATATTGTGTCTTGAGCAGCTCTGGGGCGTACTGGCCATAATATTGCGTCATGTTATTAACGTCACGCTCCAGCATCCATTTCGCATGGTTGTTGGCCGCGGCATCGACTGCCTGAGGTAAATCGATGATCACTGGGCCATCGGCATCGACTAGGACGTTAAATTCGGATAAATCGCCATGGACCAAACCGGCACAAAGCATACGTTTAACATATATCATCACCAAAGCGTGATCACGCATGGCCTGCTCAGCGCTGAGGCTCACGTCATTAAGACGGGGCGCAACATGGCCTTCGCTGTCGGTCACTAATTCCATCAATAACACGCCATCGAAACAACCAAATGGCGTCGGCACTCTCACTCCCGCATGGGCTAAACGGAACAGCGCATCCACTTCTGAATTTTGCCAGGCTTCTTCCATTTGTTCGCGGCCAAATTTAGAGCCTTTTTCCATTGCCCGAGCACGGCGACTATTACGGACCTTACGGCCCTCTTGGTAAACCACCGCCTGCTTAAAACTGCGTTTATCCGCCTCTTTATATACCTTAGCGCAGCGAATATCCTCACCACAGCGTACCACGTACACTGTAGCCTCTTTACCGCTCATCAACTGGCTAATGACTTCGTCAACCAGTCCTTCATCAACCAGAGGTTGGATTCGTTTAGGAGTTTTCATACCGACCTTATACCTTAGTTAGGCGTAAGATGGAATGTGCCGGACAAATCTTCATATAAAAGCAACCTTTTAAAGATGATAGATAAAAAGATTCAGTGAAAAATACCTCGCTTCAGTAAAAACTAAAGCACCTAGCTTAGGAACACAATAGCAAAACGCAGTAGATTTAAAGTCAGTAAACTTGCTGAAAATGTCCCCTCATGACCCAGCCATAGCTTTAAGAAACACTTGGATTGATTTATATCACAAGATACTGAAGTTAATAGTGATTTATACAAAGAGTGCGATCACACTGCCAACTGTTGCGGCGGCTTTGAGTAACTGCCCTGCTTTGTAATAGCCTTGAGCCTCATCTTGGGGCGATGCTTCCTGCTCACTCGTATGTTCACAACCCTGTGGCTCGGCCAATCCAAGCGCGCCATGGGCAAAGGATTGCAGGACACCGACCTCTGTCGTGGCATTATGAGCGCTCGATTCTTGAGATTCAGTGCCACTCTTAAGCTCCGTCTTCAGCTCTTTTGCAGGCGCAGAAGTCGTCACTGTGTGTGGTACAGACCGTTTTGTGCCCAAGAGCGAGCTATCTGATGGAGGTAGCAAAACCTGCATAAGCATGTCCAATACAATGGGTTAAAAATTAAAACTAATATTAACTCAATACCTTAGCATTATTGCATCGAGTAAGTTGTGACTGAGCAAGGAAAAGCCAGCCACAGTATTGTGCAGGGTAACCGTATTGTGGGCGCAATATAGCGCTGGCTCTGCTCTCACCTAAGCTTTATGCTGATGCCATTTTGTGACTATCCGATCCTAGAATGCGTTATCTTAACCTTGCTTTAGCTCTCACCGCCCTTTCCCTCACCCAATGCACTAGCCTCTCACTCGAAGAATGCCGAGATAATGATTGGTATACCACAGGCTTAGCCGATGGCAATCGAGGCGCCAACGCGAGTCTGCTCAATCAATATCAGCAGGATTGTCATGAGTTTAACCTCAAGGTGGACGCAGCCCAATGGCAACAAGGGTACCAACAGGGGCTTATCAGCTATTGTCTGCCCGAAAATGGCTACCGCGTGGGCTTAGCAGGGGAAAATTACTCTGGCGTTTGTAGCAATAATCAGTTTGTTGAGCGTTATAACCAAGGACACGAGCAATATTTGGTGAATAAACGTCTGGCCGAAATTGCCGACCGCTTAAATGCTATCGATATCCAGCTCAGTAGTATCAACAACAAGCTGAACAATCTCACCGATAAAGCCGATCTGCTGCGGCAGAAGAACATCCTATTGAACGAGAAAAACCATCTCCTCGACGAAAGACTCAGATTGCGTCAAGGCGATATCCGCTTTGAGTTTCGCTTCTAAGCTTTCGCCTCAGACTAGCTTGAGGGATAAGAGTGACTTGAGGAATAAGCCATCACTTAGAGATGGCTTCTTTAGTATTGATAATACTGATTTGGTTGGCGACTTTAATCTTTTTAACCTTGGGCACACGAAGGAAGAAGCCATAGTAGAGCAAGCTGGCGGATGTCCAGGCAATTGCCAAACTCCAGAGATCATGGCTCAAAAAGTGGGCACCACGCAGCTCCTGCGCAAAACCAAACACCGCGCCTAATACTATCCCAAAGATGAGTCCCGCTTTGGCATAAGCTGGGCGGTATTCCTTCAACACATAATAGCTTGCTACCCAAGCAAAACCACCACTCGAATGTCCACCGGGGAAACACTGACCAAACGCGGCGCCATCAGGCAAGCGAGCAAACAGGGATGAGTGCAGCATACGACCACCAAACTCAATCACATCCCAAGGGCAAGTCATATGGGTGAAATTTTTGCCAAGGCGCACTAACACCACGCTGGCCAGCACACTGCAGAATAAATAGATAAAGCCTTTACGGTAAGGGCGAAGTCTGTTGACGCGAAAGCTTAAACCAATACAGCTAACCACGACAACGGCAAGCAAAATAACCAGGTTTCGCCCAGTGACATGCAGCAAATTCTCAGTCAACCAATGGCCACGCAGTGGCCAAGAATCGACACCACCCTGCCAGTGAAATAACATGCTGGCGAATCGCATATCGGCATGGGTCAATTCGAGCCAAAAAATAATCACCGCAAACACGAGCCAAGGTGCAAGCAAATGTCCCTTTGCGAAGCTGAAAAATGTCGTCCTAACATTACTTTTCATATTGTGATGCACTTAATTATCCACTAGCCAAAAATACCCAGCACCAGACTACGGGCGAATTCTTATCAAAAGCTTAAGAAACACAAAACACCGCAATTAACATACCATTTACAAATTAAAGCAAACTTAATTGTTTCGGTAAACTCACGCTGAGATAAAAAGACTATAGTTTATAAACAACAATGTGCTTTCGGATGAGCCTCAAATGCCCTACAAGTTTGCCCTTCAACAATCTCAAAGAGAGCGCTTATTCGCAGATATGGCGATTGATACAGATAAGATTACTGTACCGCCTGAAATGCTAGAAAATTGGCAACAAACCTTAGATCTACTCTCCGAGATTGTGGATACGCCCGCCGCGCTTATTATGCGTGTCCACCCTACAGAGATTGAAGTATTCGTCTCGAGCCATAGCTTGGGAAATCCCTACAAACCCCACGATAAAGACCATTTAGGCCATGGTCTTTATTGCGAAACCGTGATGAAAGAATGTCGAGAGCTCCATATTCCCAATGCCTTGAAAGACGCCAATTGGGATAAAAACCCCGACATCAAGCTAGGGATGATTGCCTATTGCGGCCTCCCCTTACACTGGCCCGATAGCAGCACCTTCGGCACTATTTGTATGCTCGACAGCAAGGAGCATAACTACAGTCAGCAGTTCCGCAGTTTGCTAGCACGGTTTCAAAATGCCATCGAAGCCAATTTGATCACCCTGTACCAACAAGCTAAATTGCAGCTCCATAACCAGCAACTCGAGCAAAAAGTACAGCAGCGAACCCACGAGCTCGCTGAACTCAGTGCCAAGCTAATCCGCGAAATCGAAACACGTACCACGACCGAAAGCTCACTTGAGTACCATAAGAGCTACGATCCGCTGACTGGCCTCCCCAACAGGCTCAATCTACTCAACACTTTGGCTAGAATGCTGGAAGAGATTAACCGTAAAGAAAAAATCTCAGTGTTTTACCTAGGTCTACGTAACTTCAAATCCATCAATGACAGCTATGGTTACCTTATCGGCGATAAGATATTGACCATCTTGAGCCAGCGATTACAGCATTGCACAGACGGCCATACCTTTATTGCCCGCATCGCAGGGGCGGAGTTTGTTCTCGTACAAGCCCACAAGCCCTCTCAGCGCGAAACCAATAAACTACTTAATCAGATAATCAACTGCTGCAATGCCCCCTTTGGCATTGCAGACTTTGTGATCACTACGCCTTCTTCGATTGGCATAGCACAGGCCCCAAGCGATGGTATCGATGCCGCGGTTTTGCTACAAAAAGCGGGCGCCGCCATGACCATCAGCAAGGCCGAAGGCATACCCTATAGCTTTTTCAATCAAGATACTCAAACCGCACTTCGTCAGCGTTATCAACTCGAGTCTCGCTTAGTCGACGCACTGCAAAAAAACGAACTCAGCCTGCAATATCAACCCTTTATTGAACTAAAAACCCACAAGGTCATTGGCGCAGAAGCGCTACTACGTTGGCATAATCCGGTGTTGGGTCAAGTCTCTCCAGACCGATTTATCGCCTTAGCCGAGCGTAATGGGCAAATCATGGAGATAGGCAACTTCGTCCTGCACAGCGCCATTAAGCAAGCCGCTGACTGGTGCCAAATGTTGCAGCGGGACTTTAAAATCGCCATCAATATCTCCCCGGTGCAAATGCGTAATCCTCGCTTTGTTGAACATATTGCCGAGCTATTAACCTTATACCAATTACCCGCCACCGCGCTGGAGCTGGAGATCACCGAGGGCATGTTGTTACAGGACGAACACTTAGCCCATAAGGCCATTATCCAGTTGCAGGAACTGGGGATCCGCATCTCACTCGATGACTTTGGCACCGGCTACTCTTCATTAAGCTATCTGCAGAAGTACTCCTTCAATACCTTAAAAATCGACCGCTGCTTTATCAGCAAACTCGAAAACAGCGAACAAGACAGAGAGTTAACTAAGGCCATCATAGCGATTGGCAAAAAACTCAAACTACAGGTGATTGCCGAAGGCGTCGAAAACCCAAATCAGGACAGTTTTATCCGCAGTGAAGACTGCGATTTAGGGCAAGGCTATCTATATGGCAAACCCGTCACACCTGAACAATTTGAGCGTGATTTCATCGGTAAGCCTTAAGCAAATGCATTGATGGGTTAACTAAGACATATTGCTCTGAGATAAAAGCTAAGCAACTGATTTTATAAGACGCATAGGCAATAAAAAAAGCCCCCGTAACCTAAGTTGCGGGGGCTTTGCTATGAGGGGTTAGCTCATATTCAACAGGAATTACTTATAAGTTGCTTCGCGTTTTTTCGCTTCTGCATCCCACTTAGGTAACATGTCTTTCTTGAATGCTTCTTTCTCTGCATTCATCTTGTCCATGTCCATACCCAGAGCTGCCTGAGCTTTGGCTTTAGTGGAGATATCAGGGATAGCAACAGCATCAGTCACGCCTTTCTTCGCCAGTAATTGGGCTAATTTCACACGGGCATCGGCCGCTTTATCAACCGCAGTACCTAGGATACGCAGTGCTTCTTCTGGAGCGTGAGCCGCTACACCGTGAGAAGCAATCGCGAAGTCCCAGCGCCATTGAGCATGACGGATATCAGTCAGGATTGGCTTCATTTCGGCTTCAGTTGCACCTACTTCCCACGCTTTAGCCGCTTCGAAGTGTGCTTTCACTAATTGACCTTCGGCACGTGCTTTCAGCTCTTTCACTTTGGCATAACGTTCTTTAGTGATGCCTTCTAAGAACTCTTTGCTTTGGCTATGGCAAGTTGCACAGGTTTCATCGAAGCGATCGAATGGGTTACCCACTTTATGATCTGTGTACTTACGACCTTTGTCGTTAGTCACTTTAGGCATGTGACAGTCAACACAGCTCACATCGTTCTTACCGTGTACGCCCATTTTCCAGGTTTCATAACCAGGGTGCTGCGCCTTCAACATTGGGGTTTTAGACAGTGAATGAGTCCAGTCAGAGAACTCGATAGCGTCGTAGTAAGCTTCCATTTGTTCAACAGTAGTACCTGAATCCCAAGGGAATTTTACGAAGCCTTTACGATCATCTTTCTTCTCGAAGTAGTATTCAACGTGACACTGACCGCAAACCATAGATTGCTTGTCTTTCTTCGAGGCTTTGTCGAATGGAGTGCCTAATGCTTCCATACCACGTTCAGCGAATGGGCGTGAAATACGCAGTTTTGGCGTGCCTTTTTCGTGGCAGTCGCTACAACCGATTGTGTTCACCACTTCTGGGCCACCTTTAGCCCACTTGCCTTTGAAGTAACCATCTTCACCTTGTTCTTCAATCAGGCGAGGTACGTCAGGGCTCTTACAGCTCCAACATGCCATTGGCATTGGACCATCTTCGGCGTTGGTAGGTGCGCCAGTACGTAGGGTGTTACGCACGTCGGTCACAGCATACATATGGCCGCGTGGTGCGTTGTAGTCTTTAGCAAAACCATAACCAGCCCACAGAATCACTAAGCTTGGATCGCCCGCTAATGCATCGGTGATCTCTTCGCTTTTCGCTGTGTCATGCCAGCTATTATATTGATTAGCAAACTTGTCTTTATATACTTCGTTGCGAGGCTCGGTCTTATCGCTCGCCATCGCACCCGCAGCCATGAAGCTCGCGGCTACCAATGCACTGAGTGCAAAGGACTTACCTGTCATCTTCTTCATCATCTCATCTCCGTGTTGCATTATTTTAATAAATCACGACATCTCCAAGGCCAAAGTTAGTGGCTTAAACCCACCAAAGACATACCTCTTAGGGGGTATCTAGAGCGAAGTTTGCGCTAGATCAAAATGTAATAGTGTTGTTGTTCACACTTTTATGTTTTTGTTAATGTAATACATTATTTTCTAATGTAAAAAACACGACTAAAGAGCCGTTAAATCAATGGCCATATATTAGGTAATGGACATATGAAACGAGGCAGCCTTACCTCCAAAATACTGGGTTTAATGTTAGTACTGATTTTGCTTTCTAGCAGCCTAGCCATCTTCGCAATCATCAATTTGTCTTACAGCTTAGGCGATGCAAAGGCCATCAATGCCTCGGGTTCACTGCGGATGCAAAGCTATCGCCTGATGTTTTATGCCAATTCAGGCAGTGAAGCCGCCCAAGAAAAAATTGCCGAGTTTGAAAACACTCTGCATTCCGAGGCGCTGCAACCATCAAACAGCTGGTTCAGCCCGAAAAAAATCGCCGAACAGTATCAGCTCGTTATCGATAAATGGCTGGTCATGAAGTACTACATTGAGCAGGAAAACTCCCGCGACTACGCCGCCTCGCTCAAGGACTTTGTCGATACTATCGATTTATTAGTGCTCGAAATGGAGCACCATGCCGCCTTCAAGTTGCGCCTCCTTGCCGCGAGCCAGATTTTTGGGCTTGGGCTGATGCTCGTTATCGCTTTTCTCGCGGTACGTTTTACCAAGCGCAAAGTCGTAGTGCCCTTGCAGCAGTTAATGGAATCGGCCAATACCATTTCCAAGGGCAACTTCGAGATAGAAATGCCCGAGACTGAATATATCGAGCTCACCGCCCTAACCCATGCGCTGCAAAAAACCGCACGCGAGCTGGCAACCCTGTATAGCAACTTAGAATCCCAAGTCGCCGAAAAGACCCTAGCACTCACTAGGGCAAACAATGAGCTAGCATTTTTATACGATAACCTATTGACACTTAATGCCAAAAAGCTGGACTACAAGGCGCTCAAGGCGGCGTTGAATCAATTGAAGGACTATGAGTCTATCGACCATTTAAGACTGATCATTCAGTACCCAGAGCAAGAGCTAGAAGTGGTTGAAGCTGATGGCGGCTGGCCGGAAACGACTCCCCTTTGCACCCGCTTTCCATTGCAATTTGAGCAGGCCGACTTAGGTTACTTAGAACTGATTTCGGCGCAGGATACCAATACGCCGCTGTTTAAAAACTTTGCCATCATGCTCACCCGCTCCATCGTTATCCATAACGCCACCGAGCAGCGTCAACAACTGGCCTTGATGGAAGAACGTGGGGTTATCGCCAGAGAGTTACACGACTCCCTCGGCCAAGTTCTGTCTTTCCTCAAAATTCAAATTAGTTTGCTACGCAAAAACTTGGATCATAGCTGTCGCAGTCCTGCGGTGGAGAATCAACTGACGGAGATAAACGAAGGGGTGAGTACAGCCTATGTACAGCTCAGGGAGTTATTATCCACCTTCAGATTAACCATTAAGGAACCGAATCTGAAGAACGCGATGGAAGCCATGCTAGAGCAGCTTAGGGCCAATACCGATATCAAGATCCACCTCGATTACAAACTTTCGCCCCAATGGCTCGAGGCCAAGCAGCATATCCACATTCTGCAGATCACCCGTGAGGCCACACTCAATGCCATCAAGCATGCGAATGCCAGTCGGGTCATCATTCGCTGTTATAAAGATGACAATGGTATGGTCAATATCAGCGTCAGTGATAACGGCATAGGGATTGGTTATCTTAAAGAACGAGATCAACACTTTGGCATAGGGATAATGCACGAACGCGCAAGTAAATTAGGCGGAACTGTTGTATTTAGTAGCAATGATACGCACACTAATAGCAAGGGAATTGCCGAACAACTAGACCAAGAAAACTCGGAGATGTCCTTAACACCTAATAACAAATCCAATTTGTCTCAGGGAACCAAAGTTACATTAGTTTTCCCTTCTCAACAGGAGCCTACACATGGGTAAGCCTTATTCAGTCCTAGTGGTCGATGACCATCCTCTTCTTCGCAAAGGGATCTGCCAACTGATCGCATCCGATCCTGACTTTAGTCTCTTCGGTGAAGTGGGCGGTGGCTTAGATGCCTTAAGCGCCGTAGCCACCGATGAGCCCGATATTGTACTGCTCGATCTGAATATGAAGGGAATGACTGGGCTCGATACCCTCAATGCCATGCGCCAGGAAGGCGTGACATCAAGGATAGTGATCCTCACCGTTTCCGATGCAAAACAAGATGTTATTCGACTACTGCGCGCGGGCGCCGATGGTTATTTACTGAAAGATACCGAACCGGATCTGCTGCTCGATAAGCTCAAAAATGCCATGTTGGGCCACAGAGTGATCAGCGACGAAGTCGAAGAATATCTGTACGAGCTTAAAAATGCCGCCGATGAACAGGAATGGATCTCAAGCCTCACACCAAGGGAGCTACAGATCCTGCAACAACTGGCGGAAGGGTTAAGCAACCGGATGATTTCAGAGCACTTACATATCAGTGAAGGCACAGTAAAAGTACACGTGAAAAATCTGCTGCGTAAGGCCAATGCTAAATCGAGAACCGAAATGGCAGTAAGGTATCTGAATAACTAATGCTGAAACCTCATGATTAAACGCAAGGTTAAAAATAACAAAGGCAATCAATAGATTGCCTTTGTTATATCGAGATTAAAAGGGCTTAGCTAGCGCCCTTTTTCCACAAACTCATACCAACTTAACAGGGCTTCCTCTAAATCCTCTAAGCCACAATAGGCTTCTGATTCCGCATCGTAGAGTGACATCGATTCTTCGAGCTCATATTCCTGCTCAAATCCTAGAGCATTGGCATAAATCCGCGCCTGTTCTTCATCGAGATCTAGGGTGAGATCGCCACCAATCAGACGCCAAGAATCTCGCTTGCCCGCTTGAATATCTTTGATAATATCGAGCACTTGTTGAATTTTGGCTAACTCTGGCCCCAACTCTTCCGAAAACCATTGGCCCAGCACCTCATGGTCCATACTAAAGCTGGCTAGATAAGTGCCCGTCAAACTATTGCGCCGAAATTCATATTCCATTTTATCTTCTCAATGCATCACAACTATGGCTAATTTTAATCTATTTCATCATAAGTTGCTTGACCAGCAATTTAGGCCCGAGAAGTGAGGCAATTATCAGCACAAACGACGCCTATACTTCATTTTCGCAACGAAATCAGTTAGCTTGAATCCATGATTGAGTAAGAGATGGAATGCGATATGCACGATGGATTTATCTACAGCTTAGTGCTTAGTGGCGCTCAGGCAGGTTCAACCTTAAGCCCAGAAGAGCTTGAAAACTGGGATCCTAAGGATGGACTGATCTGGATACACCTACGTTATCGCCATAAAAAAGCCCGTCATTGGGTGCTAAACAGCGGCCTAAATAAAGTCGAAACCGATGCCCTTCTGGCCCAAGATACCCGCCCACGGGCCGTGTTTGCAGGTGAAGGCGTCTTGCTGGCCCTGCGCGGGGTAAACTTAAACCCCAATTCGGCCCCCGAAGACATGGTTGCAGTGCGAATTTACGCCGACAAACAACGGATTATCTCAACCTGTGATCGCGAGCTACTCTCGGTTAAAGATGTTGCAGAACTCATTATGGAAGGCGCCGGTCCCACCACCACAGGGGACTTTATCCTTGCGGTTTGCGAAAGACTCACCACCCGTAAAGTGGATTTTATCGACACCCTTGAAGAGCAACTTTCTGAGTTAGAAGAACAAGTTGTCTCTGGCAATGTAAAAGATTTACGCACAGATATCGCCGAGCTACGCAGGCAAACCGTGGCGCTGCGCCGTTATTTAGGCCCGCAGAAAGAAGCTTACGCCAAGATGCTCTCGGATCAATTTGTGCTGTTTAATGAATCCGAAAGACTCAAGATGCGCGAAACCACAGATAAGCTGATCCGCACCATTGAAGACTTAGACGCCCTGCGCGATAGGGCCAATGTGACCCAGGAAGAATTACTCAGTCAACAATCGGAGCAACTAAACAAGCGCTTGTATTTCTTATCCTTAGTCTCGGCAATCTTCTTACCGCTGGGCTTTTTGACCGGATTGCTTGGGGTCAATATTGGTGGCATTCCCGGTGCCGATAATGCTTGGGCTTTTGCGACCTTCTGCGGCATTCTTATCTCGCTGGTCGCCCTGCAAATGGCACTCTTCTATCGCTTTAAGTGGTTGTAGACTGGAATAAAAAACGCCAATCTTATGATTGGCGTTTTGTTTTACCCATTGCCGTTACTGTGGCAATTCAAACAAATTCGTCATGACTTTATAAAGCTCTGTGCCTTGATGCACTGACGCCGAGGCAAAATGGAGTATGGGCACACAATCCTGCGGCAAGCTTAGCGCCGTCAGCTCCTGCTCACTGCCATATAAGTCGAGCCGCAGCAGATTGACTAAGGTCTCACCCGCCGCCAGTGGCTCTCCCACGGGCGCCACATATTCCACCAATCCCGCCATGGGCGCATGGTACTTTTTGTAATCCTTAAGATAACAGCCAAAACGTGGCATCTTTGCGGGTGCGACTCGCTCGGCGATCACCCCACGATGACTCAAGTAGGCCAAAATCCCCTGAGCATCGACTAAAGCATCCTCAAGGCAAATGCGTTCTTGGCTCGCAAGTTCCAAGGTAAAGGCCGAAACAGCGATCTCAAGTTCTCGCCCCTGTGCTTTGGCGACTTCACTCAATTGCCACCAAGGGCAAAATGCCGCTTCATCCATAGCCCCGCCAAAACTATTGGGGATCACTAAGGTGTAAGGAATCGAGAAAAACTGCGCCGCCACAATATCATATTCTGGGCAATACAAGTGTTTACAGGATTTAGGCCCGGTATGCAGATCCAATACTATATCCGCCTCGTGGGCCATGGCCTGCAGGTTAACCGCTAATCTGTGGCCCGTGGTCACGCCCCACTCGTTACGTAATCGCTGCTGACACGCCTCAACTAAGGTACTGCGGTAAGCTTGGATAAGCGCACTATCACTAAGCTCGGCATGTTCACGGTACCAAGCGGGTAAATCAATCGAGTGATTTAAGTACTCGCGGTTCCAGTTTGCCCCTGTGATAGGGTCAAAACGCCCCAGCGTAAACTCACCACTCTTTTGATTTATCCCCAGCGGATTTGCCAAGGGCACTAAGGTGATTTCCCCTAAGATGTCACAGCGCTCAAGCTGCTTCATCAATTGGAAAATCACCGCATTCCCCTGCACCTCAGCGCCGTGGACATTGGCCTGAATATACACTTTAGGGCCAGAAACATGACCACTTGGCTTGAAGTGGTAAATCGGCAGAGTGAGTGCTTGCCCTGCGGCAAGCTCCCCAATGGTTAAAGACGACGCAGTCGGTTGCATATTACGCGCCTTCGAACAGGTTTTCGTGCAGTGCTTTAACCACTTGCGCCGCTTCTGATTCGGCGACCAATACGCACAAATTATGCGGGCTGGCGCCTTGGCAGATCATACGCACATTGTGGGGCTCAAGCACTTCAAACACCCGGCGGCAAATGCCCGCAGTGGTGGCAATACGGTTACCGATAATCGCCACCAGTGCTAAACCATCTTCAACACGTACACGGCAATGCTGTGATAATTCCTGCAGCAACGCCTCGCTCAACAGCCCTTGGCCGCTTGAATCCGAGCCGGTTTTATCTAGGGTCAGCGATACGTTAACTTCTGAAGTGGTGATCAAATCCACACTGATCTTATGCCTTGCCAGTGTGGCAAAGGTTTCAGCCAAGAAGCCCTGAGCATGCAACATTTGCAGGCTGTGTAAATTGAGTAGCGTTTGGTCGCGGCGCAGCGCAACCGCACGAAATACAGGCGCATCTTCAACCTGATGACGGATCCAAGTGCCTCCCTTTTCAGGCTCCTTACTCGAACCGACAAACACTTGAATTTGCTGGCGCACCGCAGGCAGGATCGTCGCAGGGTGCAGCACTTTGGCACCAAAAGTCGCCATTTCGGCGGCTTCGTTAAAACTGATTTCGGCAATAGGATGGGCGTTTGGCGCAAGACGCGGATCGGTCGTGTAAATCCCGGCCACATCGGTCCAAATCTCAACCGCAGAGGCTTTTAAGGCTTCGGCTAACAGTGCCGCAGAATAGTCGCTACCGCCACGGCCAAGTGTGGTGGTTTGTCCGGCCTCATCTGAACCAATAAAGCCTTGAGTCACAATCACTTGTTCAGATAACAGCGGCAGTAAATGCTCACGAGAGAGAATGGCAATTTGCTCAACCTGTGGCTCGGCGCGGCCAAAATGGCTGTCGGTGCGCAGCACTCGGCGCACATCGAAGGCACTCGAGTTGGCGCCTTTTTCGCGCAATACCGCCGCAAATAATGCCGACGAACACTGCTCGCCAAGGGACAATAACTCATCCATGGTGGCCTTGCTGCGTTGGGATGCCAGCGCTTCGCTCAATACCGCCATACGACTTAACAGCTTATCCAATGCCGCAGCTACATCGTTGGGGCGACCCAGTTTATCTAAGATAGCGTATTGAATTTGGGCTATTTGCTTTAAGCGCTGTAAACGACCATCGTCATTCATCGACTCTTGAGTGAGTTCAACCAAGAGGTTAGTCACGCCACTGGAGGCGCTAACCACCACTAAACGGCAATCGGGATTGCCCAGTACGATATCGGCGCAGCGATTCATTGCACCGTAATCGGCGACAGAGGTACCACCAAATTTTGCGACAACAAGAGACATTATCGTACCTCCGCAGAAGCAGAAGACACGGCACAAACTAGGATAAGATCTTGATTAACTAACATGATTACGCTCCGAACCAACTTCGTTCGAAGAGCCTGGTGCTCAATGATACGCACCCCAATAGAAGGGAAACAGCAATCGTCACCAGAAGCTCTCCACCAATTACAGGTGACAATCGTTAGGATTCAGCCTAAGCGACCGACATAAACATGCAGCAACCACATCTATGCCTCGGCGTTAATCTCCCTCATCAATCATCGCTGGAGTTTGTGCTCCTCTGACTGACTACCTAGTTAACGCTCCTCTTCTGTTCCTTTCCGCCGGAAAGGGACGAAAAAAGTAGCAATAAACCCCTAATGAAGTCAATGCTAATTTCACATCGCATAAACAAATTCAATAAACGCTTTTAAAAACAATGAGCAATTTAGCGGTAAAGCCAAAGCAAAAATGGTGGCGAGGTATCATGCAGGCATTAACAGGATTAAAAAATAACCGACCTAGCCTTGCCCTTTACAGGCAAAGCCGGACAAGAAAAATAGCAATAAACTCGCGCGGCTTAGGTCGCTAGATCCGGCAGTTCGTAAACCAAACGCACGTGATCATTAAACAGGCCTAAACACACTTCATCATGCCCGGTGATGGTGCAAGGCACTAAACTCACCTCGCCCTTTTCCACCATGTAGATGGCATATTGATTAAACTTTTTCCCCAACTGCAGCGCCATGCTTCTATCGACGAACACGGCCCAGCTCTTTTCCATATGGGATAAATCTGGCGATGCGCCCACCATTGCACGATAGGGGCTGCCGATTAATTCAATATCACGGAGAAGTTGGCGGTCGAGTAAACGGTTTTGGCTGGGACTGAGGAGGGTTGAAGCGGGATTATGGGCGGTAATTACAGCAAAGGAAAAATCACAGGATAATGCTTGAGTAAGCAAAAACAACGGCTTCTGGTAATGCTGCCACAAATCTTGAGTCATGTTGTCCATTGGTTGTCTAGTCGAAAAATGAACCCGAGCTAGTGTAGCAGAGCGCCTTCAAAATCCAAAGAGGCGTGAACTAGGTCACAAGAATTAAAAATACATTAGTTATACTAATCAATAACTAAAGTAAATATCATGGTAAATCAGGGCTTCATCCAGAAATTTGTTAACATTTCATTTGTTAACAAATGCCTAAAACGAGTACAATGTCGCCATTGGCTAGTTGAGCAGATAACATTAAGTTTGCTTAATCTTGACAAGGGTTTGTTAGATTCCTCAGTGAAATCACCCAAAGCTAGCCAGACATCTTTTAAAATGTGTTCTACATTTGATTTATCATTTAAACATTTTAAAAAAAACAATAGTTAAGGAACTATTTATAACTATTGCTTATCGAAGTTGATACTGGTTACGTTTTATCGTATTACACTTTAAACGTGCACTTTATATACATCCTGACGTGTCGCCGTAAAGATCTTTCCTTTGAAGCACAGAGCAGTTAGAGGAAGTATCAACATTTTATGAATATAAGGATCCGATGTAAGTGTTCCTTATGGTTAGAATAAAATTGGTTAAAATTTAGGTAATTAATATGCAAAATCCGCACATTCTGATCGTTGAAGATGAAGCCGTTACCCGTAACACGCTGAGAAGTATTTTCGAGGCAGAAGGGTATGTGGTAACTGAGGCCAATGATGGCGCAGAAATGCATAAGGCTATGCAGGAAAACAAAATTAACCTCGTGGTTATGGACATTAACCTACCAGGTAAAAACGGTCTGTTGTTGGCACGTGAATTACGTGAAATCAACAACATTGGTCTGATCTTCCTGACAGGCCGTGACAACGAAGTCGACAAAATCCTTGGACTTGAAATTGGCGCGGACGATTATATTACCAAGCCGTTCAACCCACGTGAATTGACGATTCGTGCTCGCAACCTTCTGACTCGTGTGAATAGCGCTGGTAACGAAGTCGAAGAAAAGAGCTCTGTCGAATACTACCGTTTCAACGATTGGAGCCTAGAGATCAATAGCCGTTCTCTGGTGAGCCCACAGGGTGAATCTTACAAACTGCCACGTAGCGAATTCCGCGCTATGCTGCACTTTGTTGAAAACCCAGGCAAAATCTTAACTCGTGCCGATCTGCTGATGAAGATGACTGGCCGTGAGTTAAAGCCACACGACCGTACTGTTGACGTGACTATCCGTCGTATCCGTAAGCACTTCGAGAGCTTGCCAGATACGCCAGAAATCATCGCGACTATCCACGGTGAAGGCTACCGTTTCTGCGGTAACTTAGAAGACTAATCTTCGAAGTCCGTTTGAATAATAAAAACCAGATCCTCGGATCTGGTTTTTTTATCTCTGCAATATGGCCAATCCTCTGCCCCGCTTTATCACCCCGCCAAACTTGAATCGCTAAACTTGAATAACCAAGTTTAAATAGCCATCGCAAACCTTAAGCGCATCGATTGGAATGGAGCACTTACTCACAACCAAGTGCTATCCACAGCCTTAACTCAGATGTTAGCTAAGGTGGTAGCTAAGGTATTAGCCAAATACCGAGTGTAAAAAAAGAGTGAGGTGTTAGCCTCACTCTTGGATAACTGCATGCGCTAGTTTAACTGCGTACGCTTGGTTAAACAGTGCTCTGCTGTGGGTTATTTGCCGCTTTTAAGCTGTCTATCGAGGAAATCCGCCAGTGAGCGATATAAATGATTACGCACTTTCTCACCGCGCATCGAATGCTTAGAACCTGGATAATCAATCATCTGGAACAGTTTGCCTTCGTCCTGCAACGCCTTATACACGCGAGTACTGTTTTCAAACAACACGTTATCGTCGGCCATGCCGTGGTACATCAATAACCCCGACTGATAGTTTTTCACATAGGGGAACACGCTACTGGCTTCGTAACCTTGTTCATTATTCGCGGGATGGGCGAGATAACGCTCGGTGTAGTGAGTGTCGTACAAGCGCCAATCGGTGACGGGCGCACCCGAAATCGCCGCCTTAAAGTAATCTGGCGCCTTAAACAAACTCATCAAGGCCATATAACCGCCGTAGCTGTGGCCATAAATCGCCACATTATCGCTATCGACAAAGGGCAGACTGCGCAGATAGTCGACGCCAACCTTTTGGTCGTTCACTTCCGCCTCACCCAAGTGACGGTAAATCACCTGTTCGAACTGAGTGCCTCTATGGGCACTGCCACGGTTATCCAGTTGAAATACCACATAACCTTGCTGCACTAAGTATTGGGTAAAGTAATCCTGCTCACTCCAACTATTGGTCACCAATTGCGCATGTGGGCCACCATAAACGCGTACTACCACAGGGTATTTTTTGTTCGCATCGAAGGGCACAGGTTTAAAGAGACGCGTTTGTAAGATTTGACCATCTTCGGCTTTAAGCTCTTTAAACTCAGGCAGTTGCCACAGGCCAGCATAGTCATACAGAGGATGACCTGCTTTGACTTGGTTCTGCTCGACCCACGCCAAGTGTTGACCCTTATCGCCGTGCAAACTGATCTGTGGCGGCTGAGATAAGCTATTAAAATAATCCAGATACACACTTTGACTATCGGCAAATACCGGATTGTGCATCCCCGCCTCGCTGCTCACGCGCTCAACCTTGCCACCCGCTAACGACACACGGTAGAGATGTTTTTCGATAGGGGTATCTTTGCGGCCGGTGAAATACACCCAGCCTGCGGTTTCATCGATATATTCCAGCTCATCGACTGCCCAATTGCCCTTGGTCAGTTGTGTCTTCAGCTTACCTTTTAGGTCAAACAAATAGAGATGATTAAAGCCGTCACGCTCAGAGGCCCAGATAAACGCCGATTGCTGCTTTAAGAAGTGCAGGTCATTGTTTAGATTCACCCAAGCATCGCTGCGCTCTTTGACTAAGGTTTTCGGCTTGGTCAGCGCATCGAGCGCCACCAGTTGCAGGTCTAATTTTTGTTGATCGCGGCTCTGCCACTGGAAGGATAAATGCTTACTGTCGGGCAACCAATCGACGCGAGGCAGGTAAATATCCTTATTTTTATCATCGCTTAAGGTGACCCAATTGATGGCTTTATTATTAAGGGCCACAACCCCCAGTTGGATCTCGACATTGTTTTTACCCGCCGCCGGATAACGCTGCTCGGTAAGCTTAATGCCATCGGCGTAGATTTCATTACGGGTGACTAACTCAACGCCAGACTCATCGATACGGGTAAAGGCAATGGCCGACTCATCGGGCGCCCACCAGTAACCCGTCATACGATCCATTTCTTCCTGGGCAACAAATTCCGCCATGGCATTTTTAATCGCGCCGCCACCGTCTGTGGTCATGGCCTCAAGCTTTTTAGTCGCTAAATTGAGCACATACAGATTTTGGTCCCGCACAAAGGACACAAAATTACCCTTGGGCGATAGGCGCGCATCGGTGGCAAAGCCCTCGCCTATCGGCAGTTGGCTGACGCTGTTATCCGCTAAGGAGAAGTAATACAGATTCCCCGAGGCAGGGATCAACAACGCCTTGCTATCGTCCGCCCAGAAATATTCCATAATGCCTTCGCCATAAATACGTTGGCGCTCACGGCGGGCCTTTTCTTCATCGGATAACTCATTGCTCGCCAGTTTATCGGCGTTTAGCAACAGGCTAGATTCGCCCGTCTTCACGTCCATCTGCCAGAGATCGTAAAAGTTCTGGTTGTCTTTACGTCCCGCAAGATAGGTCACCCTTTGACCATCTGGGGATAACTTTAATCCACGGGGACTCGTGCCCGCCAAGGCAGGCGAAGCATTCATGCGCTCGATAGTCAGCGGCGTTGTGCCGCCCTCAAGCGCATAGGCGGGGGTCAATATCGCGCTAGAAACCATGGCCAGTTGACTCGCTATCAGTAGGGATGAGGCGCCCAATGTCACCGAGCGCAGGGAAGAAGCTAACCCATTTTTAGTCATTATTATTCCTTGGAAGCATACTCGCCTTTAGGTGGCGATCAAAAACTGCCGTCATTGTGCCAAGGCAAAGCCTAAATAAAAAGCGCAGGCAATATACAGATACAAATTAGCTGGCGAACTCCTGCGGTTAGCTCAATTTTCAAGATAACCCACTCAGTCTGACACAAAGGATAACCCTCTTGGCTTAAATTGATTAAAACCCACAGCAACATCGCTGAAATTGTCGACTAACTGAGTTATTATTCGCGGCAAATAATGAAATTGACCTCAATGTTGAACCCCTAAAGGACCTAACATGCAGACTCTTGCCCAGCACTTAACCTCAAAGGCAGTGAACGAATCCCTCTCGCAACTGATTTTGACCTTAGCCGATACCTCCAAAGCCATCAGCCATGCCGTGCGCCACGGTGCCTTAGCCGGTGTGTTAGGCGCAACCGAACAGGAAAACGTGCAAGGTGAAACCCAGAAAAAACTGGATATCATCACCAACGATATGCTCAAAGATGCATTAAAAGTCGACGGCACAGTGCGCGGCTTAGCCTCTGAGGAAGAAGATCATGTGGTTGAAGTCAGCGCCAATGGTAAATATCTGGTATGTTTCGACCCTTTAGATGGTTCATCGAATATCGATATCAACTCGCTGGTCGGCACCATTTTCTCTGTCCTGCCCGCCCCTGCTGGCGAGTTGACTGAAACAAGCTTTTTGCAATCGGGTCGCAATCAGTTAGCCGCAGGTTATGTGCTCTACGGCCCATCAACCATGCTCGCCCTCACCACAGGCCAAGGCGTGCAACTCTTTACCCTGCACCCAGAAACCAACGAATTTTTACTGACCAACGCGGCCATGAGCATCAGCCCAGACACCCAAGAGTTCGCCATTAACATGTCGAACCAACGTTTTTGGGAAGCGCCAATGCAGACCTATATCGCCGATTTACTGCTAGGCAAAATTGGCCCGCGCGAAAAATCCTTCAACATGCGCTGGATTGCCGCCATGGTCGGTGATGTGCACCGCGTACTTTCTCGCGGCGGTATCTTTACTTACCCAACCGACAATAAAGATCCGAAAAAGCCATACAAGCTGCGTTTAATGTACGAAGCCAACCCAATGGCCTTGTTAGTTGAGCAAGCTGGCGGTAAGGCGTCTACCGGTTATGAAACCATTTTGGATATTCAACCGACGCAAATTCACCAACGCGTTGCGGTTATCCTAGGTAGCGCCAATGAAGTGGACGCTTGCCTAAGCTACCATGGTATCGATTACAGCGAAGAACCAACTCTGGATTAAGCCGAATCGCTTAAGCTTTGATTTTTTTTACAGATAAAAGCCACTGACCATAGTGGCTTTTTTGTTGTCGCGGAATGCGACATTTGAGTTTTGATTGCGAAATCAGGGATCAGTAAAGTTTTAGCGATGGGTTTTACATTTAAAGTTTATGCGGCTTAACAGCCGAGGTGAATCAAGATCGTGGGTCTTCAACCCACACCCGACCAAGGAGGACTGCTCGTCCTATCCTCCTTGGATGCTCCAAGACGCCCCTAACGGAGTTGAAAACCCCTTGTGCTCATTGACAAATTTGCTATCGCTTCCGAAGGATGCGTCCCTGCACCTGCGAAAGCTAGCTTGCCATCCATGGCAAGACTCACGCAATTTGTCTATTCGCCCTGCGGCAACTCCGAGGGGATGGTGAACTTCTGGTGTATTGGTGTTAGGTGCAATTGACTGAAAAAGATATGCATGTCCCATCTTTGTAGCTACGCAGACATCCTGTCTGCGTCACTCGATTTTCTTCAACGCCCTTCAGCAACTTCGCAGGGGAAGGTGAACTTCTGTAACTTCTGTGTTGGCTGTAACTCCCGAAAAATCTGCGCCTATTCGCTCTTTCATCTTTGACCAACGTTAACGTTTAGGGATTTTTGTCTTTATCTTTCAATGGCAAAGTGAGTATTATGGGGATGGATATTATCAAGTTATGAATGGACGCTGTTGATAAATGATTCTGAAAACTAAAACACTGCAAAATACCCAAACACCACAAACGATTGCGGGTCAAAAACAAGAACAGGACGTTGCCTTCTATCTGCGCCGCGCTTTCAAAGATCATCCAGAAGTACTCGTTATCAATGATTTTCGATTCACCTTTAACGGCGAAACAGCTCAAATTGATCACTTAATTATTTATCCCTACGGCTTTGTTTTAATTGAGTCTAAAAGCATAAAAGGTCATGTGGATGTAAACCAACATGGCGAATGGACTCGCAGTCACGGCAATAACTGGTTTGGTATGCCATCACCAATCAAACAGGTTGAACTACAACAATCACTGCTTAAAGAGATGCTAAAGCAGCATAGAAGTGAAATTCTCGGTAAGTTACTCGGGATAAGACAGCAAGGCTTTGGTATGCGGTGTTGGGATCATTTATGTACGGTCTCAAGCGATGCGGTCATCAACAGAGAAACTATGCCTGCGGCAGTTTCAGAGCAGTTAGTTAAGACAGAGTTTTTAGTCGAGAAGCTTGAAAAGATTATGAATCTTAAAAGCAAATTCTTCCGAATTATTAATGTGAGTGATACCCGCCCAGACTTTAATCAAGAAGAACTGAATTCAATCGCTAAGTTCTTAATCGATCGCCATCTAGACCCATCTCAATCTACGACCGAAATAACGTCCGTACACACACCACAAATCAAAGAACCTGTAGCCTCCTTTGTCGTTAAAAAAATGGTGGAAGCGAAAAAACCTGAAATAGCGCAACCTACAACAAACAGCATGCTTCGGTGTAAACATTGCGGCGAATCAACAAACTACACCCCGATGTACGGTAAGTTTGGTTACTACATAAAATGCAATCAATGCACCAAAAACACGCCAATGAAACAAGCATGCCCACAGTGCCAAAGCAAAAATATCAAAATACAAAAACGCAACCAGAGCTATACCCTCACCTGCCAAGATTGCAGCCATAGCTCGCAAGTGATTTAAAGGTTTTTGAAAGCTTATTCTAAATTACACTTTAAAATAACGGTTAAAGATCGTGTAGAGAGCTTATTTCTCTGCTCAAAATTTCAACTAGCCAACTTTGCAACATTAACAAAGAGTTACATGTCAACATGGAGGTTTAGATATGGGTAAGCACAATAAAATACCTAATGAAAAAGGTGAAAATTATCTTATTTCTTACATAAACGATGTTCTTATTCCTGCATCAAATGAGTTTTCCAACCACTTGAGTAAGAACAAAGTAAGGCTCCACCATGTTTATTCATTTAATGCCATTTTGGCTCACGCTATTGACTATATGGTTTTTATTGCTAAAAAAAATAACAACAAGGCGAGTAGAAAAGCTTTCATTAAAGAATTTGACGATAGATATGCTGTAGATGGCTGTGAGCACATAAACAATAAATTTACATTGCTGGATGCTATCAACAACTCATTTAAACATGTTGAGCTTAATAAAATATGGTACAAAGAACTCATAAAAAAATATGGAGCACTATCTTTTCACAGCCTAATGTATGAAAACGGTAAAGTATTTTTCGTTATGCCTGATTATAAATTTGATTACTCAAGGGTGGTTTTAAGACCCATTGCTGCAATTTTTAACTGTGACCTTAAAACTACAGATGATATAGATGATTTTATAAACGGGCGGATATATGGTAGTTCCGGCTACGGTCATTTTAATTATGACTACGAGCCGCATGATGCAATTGACCGTATGGTAGATGCTTGTAATCCAGTGTGTATGGATTGTGGAGAAGGTTACGAAAAGTGTGATTGCCCTAATTTTATATATCATGGTAATCGAGGTGAGTTCTCTGGAAATCTTGATCCAAATTTTGATTTTGCAGATGTTATGTCAAATATTAGTGGTACACGAGAGTGGAGTAAATAAATCGACTTAACCTACTAAGGAAGCAGAAAGATGGGATTAACAGCCCACATACTGGCTACAGAAGTACACCTTCCCCTGCGAAGTTGCTGAAGGGCGTTGAAGAAAATCGCGTGTGCGAGGCATGGATGCCTCGCTAGCTTTCGGGGTACAGGATGTACCATCGGAAGCGTTAGTGATTTTCGAATAAGCACGAAGCCACTAACCAATGCATGTAATTTCGCTAGGGACGCCGGGGGATTTCCAAAAGGGGAACAGGCGTTTTCCCCTTTTGGTCGGGTGTGGGTTGAAGACCCACGACTTTGATTCACCTCGGCCGTAAGGCCGCAATGACTCACATACTCACTCCGATAACCGGCCAATTAAAACACAAAACAAACCAACACTATTATCAAATGTGGGGTGAAGCCCCACGACTTTGATTTACCTCGGCCGTAAGGCCGCAATGACCCACATACTCACTCCGATAATCGGCCTATTCAAACGCCAAACAAACCAGCACTATTATCAAATGTGGGGTGAAACCCCACTAACCTAACTCACTTGGCCGTAAGGCCGCAAAACCAAATCTGCTATGCCACATCTAAGGCTTAGCTGCATATACCTCACGCCTTTGCGATTGGCCGATAGCGCGGCGTTAACCCAGTATGTTATTGTTTTGGCTTCATAGATTCGATTATTAAGCTTTAACCACTAAGGATTTGCTCCATATGGAAAAAATATTTGAAAGGCTAATGTACGCATCACGCTGGATTATGGCGCCCATTTACTTGGGACTGAGTCTAGTGTTGTTGGGTTTAGGCATTAAATTCTTCCAAGAGATCTTCCATATTCTGCCGATTATTTTTGAGATGACCGAAGTGGATCTGGTGTTGGTCACCCTGTCCTTAATTGATATCACCCTAGTGGGCGGTCTGATTGTGATGGTGATGTTTTCTGGCTATGAGAATTTTGTCTCGCAGCTGGATGTCGGCGAAGACAGTGAGAAGCTCAGCTGGTTGGGTAAATTAGATTCAGGCTCACTCAAAAACAAAGTGGCCGCCTCCATTGTGGCGATTTCGTCAATTCACCTGCTGAAAATCTTTATGGATGTGAAGAATATCGATAACGACAAAATCATGTGGTATTTGCTTATCCATATCACCTTCGTGGTGTCGGCCTTTGCCATGGGCTACTTGGATAAAATGACTCGTAAATAAACAGCGACGTCGCCCCGTAAGCGGCATTGCTGTTTGAGTGTGAGTGCTAAGCATCACTAAACCAGCCATTACCAAACAATGCCGAGTGCCAAAGATTAAAACAAGCCACTGATAGTAGTGGCTTTTTTATTTTTTGCACAAAAACTGCGCCTCGCACTTTGGTATTAATTTCATCTGCATTGCATAACCTCATGTTTAAATTGAAATTATTGCTTGAGATAATAGCCAGCGTTTCAACCTAAATGGCAATTGAAAATCCAAACTGCTCTTTTGTCATCAAATTCAAGACCAGTTAACCCAAAAGGGTTATTCAAATTCGTCAAAAATCCTTATAATCGCCAACATTTTGACGATATGGCTACACAAACCATTACCGGTATTCGTCCTCACAATTAACAAGGTAGTAAAGTGAAAACAAAATTACTGGCCCTCATGCTTGTCAGTCATCTAGGCTACGCATATGCCAAGGAAGATTTAGCAACAACCTTAGACACCGCAGAGCCCTCCCCCAAGAACCATAGCATCGACTTTATTGATAAAGGCCTCAAGCTGAGCTTAAGCTGCACCGTTGGCGAAACCCAGCCTATTTTAAGCGTCACTATGGGTGAATCCTTTGCCTTTGGTAGCGATCCGAGCGTGTTGATTATTCGCAGCGACAAGCAGCACAGTGTGAAATTTCGCGGCACCGCGACCTTAATGAACTTTACCAGTTTGCCAAAGGCTGATGACGATCTGTGGCAGGCGTTAGCTCAGCTGCAAACCCAAGAGCTAAGTCTTGAGGCCGTTTCGTTTCGCTCAAGCAAATACACTAGCTCAACCTTAGTGGCCGTGGGATTTAGTGAAGCGGTCAGCCAGCTAAAACAGAAGTGTAGCCAGTAAGGGCATGTCTCGCCCTGATAAAAAAAAGCCACTGTAATCAGTGGCTTTTTTAGTTGTGCTGTCTAGTCCTGAAATACGTTGACATAAAGAGGACTTCTTTATGACAACATCAATTAACTCAAGCCGTAAGCGCACACAACGAGATTACACCTTAGCCTTTAAATTAGGCGTTGTAGAGCGTGTTGAAAAAGGCGAAATGACGTACAAACAAGCCCAAGCCCATTTTGGTATTCAAGGCCGTTCAACGGTACTCGTTTGGCTTAGAAAACATGGTAGACTCGATTGGTCGAAACCTTTTCAGCATCCCCTTATGCCTAAGTCAAAAGAAACCCCTGCCGAAACTATCAAGCGCCTTGAACGTGAGTTAGCAGAAGAGAAACTGCGTAACAAAATCCTCAATGGCATGGTTGATATCATGGACAATGAATATGGAGCAGGCCTCAGAAAAAAGTACTTATCCGGTACGTCTGGCAAGCAAAAAACAACGGAGAAATAAACCTCGCTGCCGCATGTCGTGCTGCGGGTATGTCGAGGCAAGGTATTTATCAAGCAGTTGCTCGAATGGAAAGTCGTAGAGCTGAGCTATCGGTCATCAAAGACTGGGTCCAGTACTGGCGTAAATATATGCCAAGGTTAGGGGCCCGTAAGCTCTACACGTTGATAAAATCCAAGCTGGTTGAGCACGATATTAAACTCGGGCGAGATGGGTTCTTTACCTATTTGAGAAGTGAAGGTTTACTGGTTAAACCGAAGAAAAGCTACACCAAAACCACGTTCAGCAAACACTGGATGAAGAAGCATCCTAATCTGCTGAAAGAGGAAGGACTGCATGATGCAGGGCATGTATTGGTCAGTGATATCACCTATCTTGAGTCAGACCAAGGTGTGCACTACCTGTCACTGGTCACCGATGCCAGTTCTCGTAAGATAGTCGGTCATCACGTGAGTAAAGACATGAAAGCCGAGAGTGTGGTGAAAGCGTTAAAAATGGCCATAAAAGATAAGCGCTATATCGGCAACGCAGTGCATCACTCAGACAGAGGTTTACAATACTGCTCAGCAGTTTATCAGAATGCGCTTCAGGCGAGCCAAATCCAGCCGTCAATGACGGATGGTTATGATTGCTACCAAAATGCATTAGCAGAAAGAGTGAATGGCATACTGAAGCAGGAGTTTTTACTGCACCGATGTAGGACATTTGCGGAGCTGAAGATACTTGTTAGAGAATCGATAGCAATATACAACGATATGAGACCGCATCTGAGTTTGAATATGGACTCCCCTAATCAGGTGCACAATAGAAAAGGCCAGCTACTGGAGCTGGCCTAAAAACTGTCAACCTATCTTAGGACGGGACATGCGATTTAAGACTCGCTATCGACTAGCTCGACTTGATGGGTCTTTTCGGTTTGGTCGACTATGGTCAACACCGCCGTATCCCCCACCACGTTGCAGGAGGTCAGCACCATGTCGATGATGCGGTCCAGTGCGGCCACAATCGCAAAGGCTTCAATCGGCAAGCCCATTTGATGGATTAATACCCCAATCATCACCATGCCGCCACCGGGCACACCACCCGCGCCAACAGATAATAAAAAGATACTAAACAGCAGCGATGGCAATTGCTCGCTGGTGATTGGCATACCGAAGGCATTGGCGACAAAGAAAATCGCAATCGTGATATAAATCGCCACGCCGCCCATGTTCATGGTCGCCCCAAGCGGCACACCAAAACCTGCCACGGCGCGATTAACCCCAAGCTTTTCCGTTAGGGTGCGCATGGTCACAGGAATCGTGGCATTAGAGCTGGCGGTAGACAGGGAAAACAGCACTTGCTCTTGGGTTTTCTCGCGAAAGCTCTTGGCCGAAATCGGTGTGAAGAAACCCACTGCCAATGGATAGACCACAAAAATCCACAGTAATAGCAGCGCCAGAATGATCATGACGTATTCGAGCACACTCATAAATACTGCCGCATCTAAGGTAGCGCCTAACTTAAACATCAGCGCAAACACACCATAAGGCGCAAGGCTCATCACCACAGAAATCAGTTTCATCATGATTTTATTGGCGGTTTGAAAACCTTGTACCGCGCCAGCCACATGCTCGCCGAGGGATTTGATCACCCCGCCCAGCATCAGTGCCATAAAGATCACTTGCAGCATATTGCCCGACATAAAAGCCGCCACTGGGTTGCGCGGCACTATATCAATCAGCAGCGCCATTAAGCTGGGAAGTTCAGTCGCGGTAATCGCCACCCCATCAGTGCTGCTCATATCGACGCCTTTACCTGGGTCGAGCAGTAATACGACTAATAGGGCGGTTGAGATAGCGACCACGGTATTAACGATGTAAAAGCCGAAGGTTTTGCCGCCAAGGCGCCCAAAGCTTTTTAAGTCCTGCAGCTCACACACGCCGCAAACGATACTGACAAACACCAGCGGTACGACCAACATCATGATCATATTGACGAACATAGTGCCGACGCCGCCAGCCAGTTCGACTAAATTGCCAGAAAAGAAGCCAATATCGTTTAGAAAATATTGCACTAAGGTGCCGAGAATAAGTCCCGCAAACAGACCGATAAAGATCCGTGTCGAAAGTGATTTAATCATGCTTATGGTTTCCCCAAATAGCTCATCTTTTATTATTCATCTTCCTTGATGAGCAAAATCGCCATTCCCTTTTCGGTTCAGGCGGGGATAGTGAAACATGCTGGCTGTAAATTCAATGAATAAATTTGCTTATTTCATTTTCAATTAAGCCAAACTCATCACAAAAATTTTGTATTTAACTGATTTTTATTGAAAATAAAATTATCGATTAATAATTACGCTATTAATGCGCAAGTTAAAAAATCAAAATTTAAACAGTATTTAAACCAAATAAACACAATTAATCGATTCAGCTTGAATAAAGCCAGATTTAAAAACCAAATAAATAAATTAATCAGAATTTAAAACTATTAATTAAGGTATTTGTAGATAGATGGGGATGGATAACGACTCATCATATGCCAGTAGCACTAGCTCAAGCCGATGCACTAGCAGGTGCTGCTGTTTAATGCTAATGCGTTGCTGATTTAACCAAAGACTCAATTGCTGCCAATTTTTTAAGTCGGTTGACTGTAAATATTTGGCCTGAGGCGCTTGCTTGGCAAAGTCATCAGCGGAATTAATCTGTGGGATAGCGAGTAACTCGCTGGGCGCGACAAGCGCTAACTGCGGCACGATACAATGGGTCATGCCCGTTAAGGTATGGGCAATTTGCAGCCCTGCGGGATCGAGATCGGTAAAGGCAATGATCGGCATTTTACCCGCCATTGCCTGCAAAAAATGCCGCACACCAATGGGGGAATGGTGGCCACTACCACGGTAAATCACCATAATGCGGCTAAGTTCGGCCGGTAAGCGCGCTTGAGTTATTGCATCGAATATATCTAGGTTTTCAATCACTAAGATGGCTTTAACATAAAGATCATGGCAAAGCTGCTCTGCTTCATCTAAGGGAGTGCGTAACGAAGAACGCGTAGACATTCCCATAGGAGGCGATTCAAAACCGAGATACTTCAACAAAACATACTCGGCTTCTGGGCGGATACTCGCCAGCTTTTCATTTTGGCTTTGGGCGGACATGGCGATACGGTCTAGATTAAAGTCCAGAGCCTGTAAATCGACGCCCTCTTTTGCTAACACGCCCTGGCGCAGCAACTCAAAATCCCGCGGCGCAAAGCACAAATATTTTTCCGCGCCATCCAGCTCGCCCACTTCTAACTCGCGGTAAATCGTCCGCCAATTCGGGCTGAGTTTCACCCTTGGAGAGCGATTAAGGTAAACGCCCTCCAAGAGTTGCAACTGCTGCTTACCTAGGCGAGCCATAATTCCACGTCGCGGATAATAAAGTTACCGCTGTAGATGGGGTGCGGTTCACCTAAGGGTTCTAACTCGAAGTAAGCCTTATGCTCATCGGGTAAGCCTTCGTAGCCGCCAATCACTTGATAAATCCAGCTTTCGGCATCCCACGGCAGCGCTTTTTCGGCTAAGTAATCGAGCGCCGACTGGCGTAAGCCCGACTCAATCACATCGACAAAGTAAGTGTCGACCGCTTGCTTGAGTGGATTATCAGGAATATCAAAGTCTTCATTCTGCGTCAGCGGCACGGCCACATCCTGCTCGCGCACCGTTTCGACTATGCCCTGACGGCTAATCGCCTTGATATGGGCGACAATGTTCATCAACTCAAACTCTTGGCTGGCGTTATGCACATCCACAGATGCTGGAGCCAACAGCACTTCGGCGCGATTGAAAAAACTCGGGATTTCCTTGTGGGACACATGGTCCGCAGGGCGATAATCCGGATGCAAATCGGTGTACAGTAACCAGCCCTTAAGCAAGCGGGTACGGCCGCGAATTTGCCTAAAGCGGCCGAGGAGTTCCAGCAACCTGCCCTGCACCACACTGAGTTCCTGGGCGCAGTCGCTCATGGTTTCCTGCAAAGTCGTCACCAGCAGCTTACGCAGCTCACGGATATCACCGGCGATTTCACCTAATTCGCTAAACTGGAACATCTCCAAACCATTAAGTAATTCAGATACTTGGCTTTGAGCGAGTTCGTTTTCACGGATCTTAGCGTTAATGGTACCGACATAACCGAACTCGTTGTTGATGCGCCCCCACAACACGCGGATGGAGTAACGTAAACTGTCGGCAAAGCTATACACATGCTCACTTAAATCAGACAGATACGCCTCGGCGGCACTGTAATCTGAGCTGTGGCGCGCTTCTTTATAGTGGTCGGCCAAGGTCTTAATGGTGGCGAGCGCCGAGCCGACGTTGGAGTCGATTTGGCGATTGCGTTCATCACTTAAGCCCTCTTCGAGTAAGGCACGCACCGAGCGTTTAAGGCGCAGCTCTTGGTCAGGCTCTGGGCGCCATAAAATCCCCGCCTGCTTGAGTTTTTCAACTACGGCGGGATCATGGGCATCCTCGTTTAAGGAACCCGCTAAATAGGCGTCCATAATGATGTCAGCATGGCGACCTAACTGCTTGAGTAGCTTCACCCCAGCCTGATGTAAATTACTGCTCATCACGGCCTCCTTGGTTGATGCTGTGCGTTATCGTCCAAGGCATCATAGTAAATCCCGCTGCGTCGCCGTTTCCGCCTGCGCTTCTAGGCTTAGGCCTTCGGTCTCGTCGATAAAGCGGATCACTTCATACAGGTAATCCAGCTTGCCAGTGGCGATATAAATTTGTTTTTCCACGTTAGGGCGCACCAGATAACCAAGCTCTACTAAGCGCTTGAACACTAGCTTAATTTGCGCATCGCTATTGGTACTGGTTGAACCGAATAAACGGTATTGGCTGAGTTTGGCCAACTGCTCACGAAACGCGGGCGTATCTTCAATTCGGCTTTGCAACTCGGTTAAGCGCACTGGCGCGCCTTCGCTTAAGGGCGCATCTTGGCCGCTGGCTTCCTGCACTAATACCAGCCACTCCACCATAGGAATAAGTGCCTGACAAATATCCTTAAACTGCGATGAAATCACCTTGCGTTCGCTCTCGCCTAACTGCAAATAACCGCAGAAAAACACATCGCCCTCGGCGGCCGAAGCCACGGTGCGATTGATTTGATTCAGATAAGCCTCGACCCGCTCGCGGGTGCTGTTATTTTTCAATGCGCGCCAGCCATCTTCATTGGTGGTGCGGCAAATAAACTCACCTTTTAGCAAGAGTTCGATAATGGCGCCCGTGCCGACTAATACGGTTTGGTTTGACTCATTCATGGCAGCACTCATTAGATGGCCTCCTTGCTCAGGCGTTTACTCAACATATCGGCAATCGGATTGGCTTTGGGCTTCACCACCTGCAACTTCTTGGTTTGTTTATTAATAATGTAACGGTTCTCGAACAGGTTCAGCACTTCTGACTCTGGGTTCGGGAAGGCGCCTAACACGCTGATATTGTTGTTACCACAGGCATCGAAAATCTTCTTCACGTTGGTGTGGTGCAGCGTGCCCAGCTCGTCGATCGGCCAGTGAATGGTGACGTCGGCACGGCCACGTAACAAGCGCGTGAATGCCAACAGGAACTTACACAGGATCAAATAAGCCATACCGTGGCTCGAGGATTCGTTCAGCTGTCTGTCGGTGCGGATAATCAGGTCGCTATTGCCCTCTTTGAGGCGCAGCTCGATTTCAAGCAACTTAGAAATGCCGCCAGTTAAGGCCGCGCGGCCAATAATATCCAAGGCGCGGCGCATACTGTTGGTGTATTCCTCATCGGGCAGACCATTAAAGCCGTCGGCCTTCCACTGTTTGAAGGCTTTAACGAACTGCTCAAGCTCAGGCCAAAACTCTAATTCACTGATCTTAGAGCGAATACGAACCGCTGACTCGGATACGCCATCGAGGAATAACTCCTCGCCCACTTCGCGGGTAATGCGCGCACTCTGGGAGGCGATGCGACGGTCGATATCGGCAAGTACATCGTAGAAGGCAGTTAAGTCGACCCCGAAGATCCGCCCCTGTTCACGCAGCGCCATAATCGATTGCGGCACAATCACATTGAGTAACTGTTCAAGCTGTGGCACTAGCTTGCGGTAATCCAGCAGGCGAATACCTTTGTCATTGATAAAGCTCGATTCTTCGCGAGCGCGCTCCCAAGTCTCGGCTAAACCTGAGCCTGACTTGCTGGCAATTACAGAGTCAAAATGCTCCACATATTGCTTAACCGAGCCCATCAAATAATCGCGTTTTAGCAGTAAATCTTCACCCTGACGCAAACGCTCACCTAGGCTACCCTGGGCTTCTTCATTGTTGGCGGGCAGTTTCAACTCGGCCAACTTACGCATCACGGCGCGCAGTTTGGTTAAGTTTTCAGAAGCTTCAATTTGCGCCGCATCCGAGGCCTTACGGTCGGTCTCGAGTTGTTGGCGGCGAGTCTTCACTTCTTGAGTCTTGGCTTTAAGCTGCTGATCGATTTCCGAGGCGGCACGTTTTACGTCGCTCAATTGGGTCTGCAACTTAGGCTTACGCAGCAACCAAGTATGTTGATACCAATCGTCGAAGCGCAATACTTCACTGCGGCGCTGCTCGGCGCGGCTGATTTTGGTTTCAAGCTCACGGATTTGTTGCTTGAGTTTAAGGATATTGTCCTCATCCACACCGCGGGACTTAAGCTCGTTTTTGTACCAGGTTTCGCAGGCTTTCTGCTCAGCCTTAGCGCTTTCGCGGCGAGCATCAATAGTCGCCTTGATTTGCCCGAGTTGATTGTCGAGCGCACCAATCACTTCCTGCCAGTAGGCTTGTTTTTCCATCCGCGCTTCGAGCGCCTGCTCTTTTTGCTCTTCGAGCCAGAGCTGATGTTGATGCTTAAGCTGCTTTAGCTCGCCATCGAGTTGAGTTAAGCGCTGCTGGGCAAAGGCTTTACGCTCGGCCAGCGCCTTGTTGATCTTGTCCTGCTCACTGCGTTTTTCATCGAACAGACGACGTAAATCATCGCGGCTATTTTTGTAAGCCGTGCGGGCAAAGGTGAGTTCACGGCTGAGTTTATCCAGCTCACCGTTAATCGCCACCAGCTGTGATTCGGCCTCGGCCTGTAATTCCTGCGCGCTTTGCAGCGCCTCTTCGGCCTTGCTTAAACGAATACGCAGTTCCTGCTCGGAGGCGGCATATTCAGGCACATCGATGGCTTTAAGATCCAAATGCACCCCAAACAGGGTGTCGCTCGTTCCGGTCACGCTCGGATGTAAATCGGTGCGATGTAGCAACTCGGGGGCAATCACTTTACCCAGACTCTGCTCCCAACCTTGGGCTTCCTTGCGCAGAAACTCGAGCAAGGTATGGGACTGCGGGAACAGCATATGGTGCAGTTCATCGAGCGCGGTTTGGCGTTCGTTAACCCGCAGGCTGGCGATACGCAGCGCTTCGTTGGCTTGGTCGCGTTTGGCGCGCAGCTTACGCTCATCGCTACTTAAACGTTCCACCTTAGCGTTACAGCTTTCTTGCTCTTCGTCGGCGCGGTGAATCCGCTCGTCAAAAATCGCTAGGCTTAACTTTTCTTCCTCGGTGTAGGTCACACCATCGACACGTAATTTAAGCTCGGCGGCATTGAGTTTGAATTGATATTCCTGCTCGCTAAAGCTTGCCTTGCCCGCATCCATTTGGCTGCGCCATTGGGCTTCGAGGGCATCGAGATCGGCTCTTGCCACTTCACGCTGCTTATCGCGCGCTTCGCGTTGCTTGTCTTGATCCGCGTGTAAGCCTTCAAGCTCGCGGTTTAACTGCTCGCCAATTTTACTGCGGCGGGCATTGTAAGCCGCTTCAATATCTTGGTGCTTTTCGGTTTGTAATTTATGGCGCTCGCTTAAGTTTTCCATATCAGCGCGCCAGTTTGGCAGCATGTCCAAGTCGGCCTTAGCTTGCTCGATATTGGCATCTAAAAAGGCGCCGTGCTGATCTTCAATCGCATCGAGTTCGTACTCGCACTTGGCCACGTCGCCCTTGGCGGCGGATAGGTCGAGGTTTAGCTCGTCACGCACTTCTTTCCATTCGTCGTCCAACATTCGAAGCTTTAGATTCAGCTCCTTAGACAGGGTTTGTTGGATCTCTAAACGATCGGCTTCTAGGCTTTCGTCGTTGCGATAACCACGGGACAGGCTCGAGAGACGCATCTCGGCGCTGAGTAATTGGTTAAATTCCTGCTCGAGCTTTTCAAACTCGGGGCGGATCACTTCAAAGCCTTGGATAAGCTGACTCTCGCGGATCCACGCCTCGACACGTTGCGGATTGAGGCGTGAGCTAGGTGGATTCACCCCGTCTTCTTCCAAAATGGCGGCGATCATGGATTTGACCGTTTCCATTTTGCCTTCTTTCGAGTGCACCGCCTTGGCGAGTTTTTCGATATGGCGCAGTGAATGCTCACCTTCACACAGGGCGAATTGGTGCGCATAGGCTCGCAGTTCACTGCGGTTGCTGCCCGTACTTAACAAAGTGCGATCGTTTTGAATAATCGCGCGGTATTCGCGGGTGTTAAGCAAGTTAGTGGTGGCAATACCTTGGCGTTTTAAATCGCGGCCCAGTTCCGCCATGGTGTGGCAAAGAATAGTGTCACCATTTTGCGATTTAATATAATCGCTTAACTCAAAACCTTTAGCGATAAAGCGGTAATTCACCCCTTTGCCATCGCCCGCCGACGCCAGCACAGCTTGATAGAGCAAGCCATCGGCCTTTTGGTATTCGTAAATGATGTAGCTTGAATCGTGTGGCAAGTACCAACGCTCGAAACTGTCACGGGTTGAAGGCACCACGCGGCTAGGATATTCGCCATAAAATACCGGCACTAAGCGTTGCAGAGTGGTTTTGCCCGAGGCGTTAGTACCACAAATATTGGTATGGCCATTGAGGGCGAGTTCCACAACGCCCGGAAGGTGCGTATCAATCAGCACAATACGAATCAAGCTTGGCATTTCATTCCTTATCCAAACGGGAGACCTTATGCACAAAGCGAACGATAAGGTTGTCCAAAAGCGGCATTAGACTTCAAAAATCGGGATGTTAAAAGTCTTGGCCTTAAAAGTAAGCCCCTAAAATAAGGCAATCGTCGAGCCTTGGCAATTCGGCACCTAGGGCTGAATGCGTTAGCTCACATCAAACGGCCAAGGATACGCCAATTCGTCCCAAGAAAGGTGAGTTTTATGCGGAGGGAAGGCGATCGGCGATGCGGCCATAAATTAACATCATCTCGGCGAGCGAGCCGACCTGCATGCCTTTCATTAAGTTCGCGCGGTGAATCTCGACCGTGCGCATGGCGATGCACAGCGTATCGGCGATCTCCTGATTCTTATAGCCTTTGGCGATAAGAATGAGGATTTCCCGCTCACGCGGTGTGAGCGCCTGATAAGTCTGAAGATATTGATTATTTTGGTGATATGCCTTGGCATGCTCTAGCGCTTTCACTACCGCGTCCGCGAGCTTAGCGCCATCGGCGGGCTTTTGGAAAAAATCCACCGCCCCGAGTTTTAGCGCCTCCACCGCCATGGGCACATCGCCGTGGCCGGTAAGATAAATCACCGCCAGCGGACTATTATGCTGCACTAATTGCGCATGTAACTGCGGCCCGCTAAGGCCCGGCATACGCACATCGACTAAGGCACAGCCCGGCTCGCTCAAGTCGATGGCGGCAAAAAACGCCTCGGCGCTATCAAAATCGTGGATATTCAAGCCATAGCTTTCGAGCATAAACCGCAGCGAGCGGCGCACCGACTCATCGTCATCGATTAAATACACGGGCAATTCGTGGCTCATACTGGTGCTCCATCTAGCTTACGGGGTAAGGATACCTGCGCTTGGCAGCCGCCACTTAAAGCGGTTTCTAGGCTAAAGCGGCCACCATGACTCTCGGCGATATCACGGCAAATCACCAGCCCTAGCCCTAAGCCCTCGGACTTAGTTGAATAAAAGGCTTGCATCAGCAGATTGGCATCCTCGGTCAGCCCAGTGCCATTGTCTGTCACAGTGAGCAGTAACTTACGCTCAAGATACCTAAGATCGATATCGATTGTGGGCAGATAGGGTTTTGCCGGGTCAAGCTCAGCCTGCTGACGCTGCACACAGGCATCGGCGGCATTTTTCAATAGGTTGAGCAGTAGCTGCTGCATGCCGACTTCATCCAAGGGCAATTGATAGGCTTCGCCACTGATATTGGTGGAAAGCTGGATCTGATGCTGCTCCAGCTCATAGGCGAGCAGCGGCGCAGTGTCGTTCACAAGTTGGTGCAAATATAAAGGTTGTTTGGAGACTGGCCGCTTTTTCAATAAGTTACGCAAACGGCTGATAATACTGTCGGCGCGGCTGACCTCTTGCTGAATTAAGTTCAGCACAGCCTGTAACTCTTCAGGACGGGTTCCACGCTGCAAACGCACCTCGGCGCCATGGCAATAATGGCCAATCGCCGCCAGCGGTTGATTGAGTTCATGGGATAGACTCGCCCCTAACTCCCCCGCAATCGCGATGCGCTGGGCATGTTCCAACAGGGCACGGTTTTCACTGAGTTGTCGCTGGGTGTTTATCAACTCACGGCCACGGCGGCTAAAGCGATATTCGAGCCAGAAATGGTACACGTTGAGCAGTACTAAAATCGCCAACGCTAGCCAAGCCCAATGCTGATGCAGCTTCACCCATTGCCACGCTCGCTGCCACCACGGGGTTTGCAGGGGATGCATATCGAGATCTTTAAGCAGTTGATCAATCGCAAGTTGGCTCACGGCCGTAGTCCAACCCGCGGATTCGGCGGCTCTCGCGGCGGGGCTGTCTTCGGGTAAGGCCAGTAGGGCTTGAGTCACCTGCTTGGCTAAGGTTTGTATCGCACGATTGGTCTTAGCCATCGACCAGTTGGGATAGAGCCGACTCGACACTTGGCAATGAAACCCAACGGGCGCCTGATTATCGAGCACCCGATAATCCTTTATGTTAATCAAGCCTTCGGCCTGCATTTGCTCAAGTTGGCAGACAGGCACAATCGCCGCATCTAAGCCTAGAGCTTTAACGCTTGGAGCCTTACCGCTTGATGTTTTAACGCTTGGTTCATCTGTACCACTAAGCTCACTTGTCCCACCCTGCTGACCTGAACCGCCAAGCTGATAAACCAAGTTATCGAGCGGAAAGCCTAAGGGAATGATATCCCCCACTAAATGGATTAAATCTATGCCCTTTAGCTGCGCCTCGTAGACCATAGTGAGATAACCACCGAAGGCATTTTTGGAGACTATGCCAAGGCGCTTGCCTTTGAGATCGGATAAAGTTTTATAGGGTGAATCGGCCCTCACCACCAGCGCCGACCCCACCTGCATGGCCGCACCATTATTGATAGGGCTTCGTAGGGTGGCGAGCCAAGAGAGTGAATACTGCCGCGCCAGCATCACAGATTGCCCAGGATTAGTGATGACAAAATCGAGAGCCTCGGTTTCAACCCCTCTGGCTAATTCTTCGAGGCTTAATGGATGCAACCTAAAGTAACTATTGGGAATTTGTGACTCAAGCCACCCCATCAGCGGTTGCCAACGATTGATGGTGCCCTTGTAGCCTCGAATCGCCAATACGCCCACATCGACCACTTGATAGTTCGCGGCATCATCCATCTGCTGCGCGGCAGGCGCTAAGCTTAATACACCAGTCTGCGCCATTTGAGCTGCCGATTCTTCGGCCACCACACTCAAACTCAACAGGCCAAATAAGGCGATGATGAGCCTCACTCCCGATAGCCTGCCCCAGCTCCAGCCATTGCCATTGTTTGATACGGATACGACGCTTGATACGACAGTTGATACGACAACACTCAACACTGTGCCCATACTCCTTAGCCCTAGGATTGCATCCATTTTGTTGCTAAATCATAAACCCTATTTTTTGAGAGGTCATTCTAACTGATATTTGTTGCGCTAGATCAAGTCCCTATCCGATATGTGGAAAACCACTATAGAGATGCCACCCCGCCTTTTACAGAATGCGCCTAACGCTAAACCTTAAGTCTTTCGACCCGTTTTATCTGTAAGAGTGAAGGAAATTCCTATGGACAAGAGTAAACGTCAGTTTCTCGGAAAAATGGCCAGTGTGAGCGTCGGCGCCGCGCTCATTCCCGTCGTGCAAGTGCAAGCCCAACCGACTCAAGCTGCAGCTACGGGCAAACGCTACGGCATGGTGATTGACCTGCGTCGCTGTGTCGGCTGTCAGGCCTGTACCGTGGCGTGCACCTTCGAAAACCTGCCGCCCTTGGGGCAATTTCGTACCACAGTGCAGCAATACGAAGTGTCGCAACAGGATGCCAGCACACCACCCGCATTTTTGATGTTGCCAAGACTGTGTAACCACTGTGAAAACCCGCCTTGCATCCCGATTTGCCCCACGGGTGCCACCTTCCAACGCCCAGATGGCATTGTGGTCGTCAACAACGAATGGTGCGTCGGCTGTGGATACTGTGTGCAGGCTTGCCCCTACGATGCCCGCTTTATCAACCATGAGACCAACACCGCCGATAAATGCACCTTCTGCGCCCACAGGCTCGAAGCAGGACTCTTACCCGCCTGTGTCGAAACCTGCGTTGGCGAAGCAAGGGTGATTGGCGATCTGAACGATCCTCACAGCCACATCAGCCAGCTACTCAAAGCGAATCAAGCGGATATCAAGGTGCTCAAGCCCGATGCCAACACGGCACCTAGAGTGTTTTACATCGGCATGAACAGCGCCTTCGAACACAGGATCAGCGGCCAAGCCCCCGTTCGCACCCTACTGACAGACACTGGCGAGGAGATCCACCATGGTCATTAAAGAAATCTTTACCCCAGATATCTCCATCACTTGGCTGCCCTGGGCAGTGCAGTACTTCTTTTTGATGGGTTTGGCCTACGCCAGTGTGTGGGTGGCAACCATACATTTATTTAGTGCGAAACAAACCGATGCCAGACTACTCAAGCTCTGCGCCTGTTTGATGCTTACCGCTGGCATAGTCGCGCCGATTGCGCTACTTGCAGACCTACACCAACCGCTGCGGGCATGGCATTTCTACGCCCAAATCAGACCGCATTCGTGGATGTGGTACGGCGCCTTTTTACTGCCGATATTTTCCGGTACGAGCGCCCTTTTTGCTTGGCTCTTACTGCGCCAATACTTGCCAACTAAAGCCTCGACACAAGGGGAATCGTCCCAAGATTGGGTGAGGCGTATTGCGCAACTTATCCGCCTAGGAGACTGGGATAGCGATAAATGGATCAAGCCAATCGCACTGATTGCTAGCCTAAGCGCCTGCAGTATTGCGCTTTATACCGGAATGGAAACCATGGCGATCAAAGCGCGGCCGCTCTGGCATACCTATTGGTTGCCGCCATTGATGGCGACCAGTGCCCTACTCGCGGCCTGCGGCACTCTCACCCTGCTCAATCGTGTTTTGCATGGTTATCAAGCCAGCACCCAAGACAGGTTGCTGCAATGGGTCAGAGCAAGCTTTGGTCTCTTCGCCCTGTGTCTTATCGGCTGGGCCTTATTCGATAAAGGCTCGGCGCACGAAGCGGCGTTGTTATTAGACACCAGCCCAAGCTGGCAACTGGCCGCCATCTGGGTATTGGTCACCCTAGCCCTGCTGGCATTGGTATTAGCAATGCGCCGCCTCCCCTCGGTATTGATGTTAGTCGTCAGTTTAACGGCAGTGCATCTGGCATGGGGATTTCGCTGGATTGTACTTATCCAAGCGCAAACCGACCCTAAATACGGCGCGGGCACTTATTTCTATCAATTGCCATGGGGGCCAGAGGGCCTATTGGGTATCGCTGGCACCTTCGGCCTCTGGCTCGCGTTGATGGTGTTAGTGTCTGAATTTATTCGCCATCAACCACTCTCAGCCCATCAGGCCTTGTGAGCTACAGCACTCTAATTAAGAGCATTGGCATTAAGAAAAGTTACCGCATTAAGGAGTCCGTAATGGATAAGAGTAAACGTCGTTTTATCAAAGGCGCAGCTGTGACGGGTGGCGTGGGATTATTTGCCGCAGGTTACAGCCATACCTTAGCGCAAATGGGCAAAGGGGTCGTGAATGGCAGTTCAGGCAAAACCACCCAAGATCCCATCCATGGCAATTCGCTAGCCCCTGAATATAAAGTGGATTTAACCTCAGGCCAGCTGATTGGCAACGATGAACAACGCATCGCCAATACCATGTGTCTCGGCTGCTGGACCAAGTGTGGCGTGCGCGCCCGTATCGATAATAAAACAGATAAGATCCTCCGCATCAGCGGTAATCCCTATCATCCACTCTCGGCGCGGGAACATATCGACTTCGATACCCCGATCAAAACCGCCTTAGTCGGTTTAAGCGCCTATCAGGAGCAGGGCTTACAGGGGCGCTCTACCGCCTGCGCCCGTGGCAATGCCATGTTAGAACAACTAGATAGTCCCTATCGCGTCACCCAATGCCTTAAACGGGTCGGGCCACGCGGCAGTGGTCAATGGCAAAGCATTAGTTTCGAGCAACTGCTGACCGAGGTCGTCGATGGCGGTGACTTATTTGGCGAAGGCCATGTCGAAGGCTTAAGAGCGATTCGCGATATCAGCACGCCACTCGATGCCAATAATCCTGAATATGGCCCCAAGGCCAACCAATTATTGGTGTCGAACGCTTCGGATGAGGGCCGCGATGTCATCATTAAACGCTTTACCTTCAATAGTTTCGGTACACGAAATTTTGCCAACCACGGCGCCTATTGCGGCTTTACCTATCGCGCAGGTGCAGGTGCCCTGCTCGACGATTTAAAAAAGTACGCTCACCTTAAGCCCGATTGGGACAATAGCGAGTTTCTGCTGTTTATCGGCACCTCGCCGCAACAGTCGGGCAATCCTTTTAAACGCCAAGCACGGCAGTTGGCCAACGCTCGGGTCGATGGGCGAGAATTCAGTTATGTGGTGGTGTCGCCCATGTTGCCCAACACCTCGAACCAGCCCTGCGCGGGCAACAATACTTGGCTGCCCATTCGCCCCGCAACCGACTCCGCCCTCGCCATGGGCATGTTGCGCTGGATTATCGATAACCAGCGCTACGCCAGTGCGTTTTTAACCGCGCCCAATGCCGAGGCGGCGAAAGCAGCAGGCTACCGAGGCTTTAGTAATGCCAGCTTCTTAATCATCAGCACGCCAAATCACCCCAGATACGGCCAATATTTGTATGCCAGTGATCTCGGCTTGCCCTTCGAAGGTAAAGCTTACGGCGAGCAGGATTCACCACTGGTTGTCGAGGCCGCTACTGGGCAGATCCTACCTGCCGGACAATGCGCCAAGGCGCAACTTGAGGTTGAGCAAAGCGTGAATACGCCAAAGGGCGAGCTGAGCGTGAAATCGAGTTTTCAGCTGCTCAGTGAAGCCGCGCGCAGCGTCGAGATGGCCGACTACGCCAAGGAATGCGATATCAGCGAGGCGCAAATTGCCGCCCTCGCCCACAAATTCACAGATCACGGCACTAAGGCGGCGGTGATTTCCCACGGCGGTACCATGAGTGCTAACGGTTTTTACAGTGCATGGGCGATCATGATGCTCAACGCCATGATTGGTAACCTAAATCTTAAGGGCGGCGCTATGGCTAAGGGCGGCACCTTCCCCGCCTTTGGTGCTGGCCCAAGGTACAATTTGCAGGACTTTGACGGCATGGTCGAACCTAAGGGCGTATTCCTTTCCCGCTCTAAGTTCCCCTACGAAAAAACCTCTGAGTACCGCCGTAAAATCGAAGCGGGAGAGTCGCCCTATCCGTCGAAGGAGCCTTGGTTCCCCATATCATCGCCCCTGCTGGGCGAACATTTAACCGCGGCGGTGCACGGTTATCCCTATCGACTCAAGGCGTGGATCAACCATATGGGCAACCCCATTTATGGCCAGGCGGGTCTCGGCGAAGCCATTGGTGAACAATTAAAAGATCCCAAAGTATTATCGCTATTTATCAGCATCGACAGCTTTATCAATGAGACCTCGGCGCTGTCGGACTACATAGTGCCCGACACCTTAACCTATGAATCTTGGGGCTGGAGCGCCGCGTGGCACGGTACGCTCACCAAAGAAGCCACCGGGCGCTGGCCGATTGTCGAGCCGAGGGTCGCCAAAACTGCCGACGGCGATGTGATTTGTATGGAGTCCTTCCTTAGCCAAGTGGCGATAAAACTTAATCTGCCCGGCTTTGGCGCCAATGCTATCAAGGCCGCAGATGGCAGTTTGCATCCTTTGAGCCGCGCGGCCGATTTCTCGCTCTACGGCGCGGCGAACGTGGCTTACCTTGGTAAACCCGTTGCCGATATCAATGCCGAAGATATGTACTTCAGTGGTGTTGGGCGCATTCAAGCGGAACTCAATGCCAGACTCAAACCCGAAGAGGTCAAAAAAGTCAGTTACTTATTTGCCCGTGGCGGCCGCTTTGAGAATATCAGCGCGGGTCGCGACGAGGCGGGCAACCCCAGCAAGGTTTGGCCAAAACCTTTAATGCTGTGGAACCCAGAAGTCGGCAGTCGGCGCAACAGCTTGAGCGGTGAATATATGAGTGGCTGTCCACGGCGTTATCACCCTGCGCTCGCCAACGGCACACCCTTGGAGCAAGCATTCGATAAGTCACAGTGGCCGCTGCTGATCAGCAGTTATAAGTCGCATACTATGAGTTCGATGAGCATAGGTTCGGACCGTTTGCGCCAAGTGCACCCCAACAATCCGGTGCGCATCAATGAACAAACCGCGGCACGTTTTGGCATCAAGACCGGAGATACGGTCAAGATCAGCACGCCAAATGGCAGTGTGGTGGCCTTGGTGGAATGTGTGGCGGGCGTGCATCCCGACTGCATTGCCATCGAACACGGTTATGGCCATAAGGAGTTAGGCGCGCGGGATATCGTCATCGATGATAAAAAGATTGCCGCCAATCCGCTGATCCGCGTCGGAGTCAATATGAACGACTTGAATCTGTTCGACCCAAGCCGCCATGGGCGCTATCCGCTGGTGGACTGGGCCAGCGGTGCATCGGCGCGGCAAGGACTTCCCGCCAAGATAGAGAAAATCGCTTAATCTAGGCTCACCATCCAAGGCGCTTGCAGCGGCGCCTTGGATAAATATTCCGCCTTTGAAGCGCGACACATGTCGCTCTTTTTTATCCTCAGCGTGATCTTATTTTGACGATAATTGGTATCTATCTCACAGCATTAAGTTTCGTTGTAACGCCTCTTACGAGTAAAATCATGGCTATATTTACACTATGTCTAACTTGCTCAGCTTAGGCACTCAACGCCGTCTTTGAGTTAACCCACTCATCAGGAGTATTCAGTGTTTAATTCTTCACTACGTAAAGACCTCGCAGAAAGCGAAACAAAACGCAGGGAAGCCGAGGCCGTTGTCGATTCAATCAAAGCGAGTATCGCGACGATTGAGTTTACCCCCGATGGCATCATCCTCGATGCGAACCCTTTGTTTTTGAAGGCTGTAGGCTACTCACTGGATGAGATTGTCGGTAAACACCATAAATTATTTTGCGCAGCAGACTACGTAAATACCTCTGAGTATCAACAGTTTTGGCGCGAATTAAAACAAGGACAGGCGAAGGAAGGTAAATTCCCTCGCGTGCACAAAAATGGTCAAGAGATCTGGCTCAGGGCAACCTATTTTCCCATCAAGCTGGATGGCAAAATTACTAAGATCATGAAAACCGCGGCGGTAATCACCGAAGATAAATACCAGCTGGATGCACAGGCGGCGCTGTTTAATGCCCTGCAACGCTCGCAGGCAATCATCGAGTTCAGCCCCGAGGGCAATATCCTCAATGCCAATGCTAACTTCCTAAGAACCATGGGGTATAGCAAAGAGCAACTGCAGGGCAAGCATCATAGGATCTTCTGCTTCGATAACTTCCATCAGGACAACCCCCACTTTTGGGACGACCTCCAGCGCGGGCAGTATAAGAAAGGTTTATTTGAACGTAAAAATGCCTACGGCGATTCAGTATGGTTAGAAGCCGTCTACAACCCTGTGATCGATGACAATGGCAAAGTGGTAAAAGTGATCAAGTTCGCCAGCGACATTACCCAGAGGATCGTCAAGAGCCATGCGATCCGAGATGCGGCCAATATCGCCCACGCCACCTCGCAAACCACGGTTGAGCAGGCTAACCGCGGCGTGCAGTTGCTAGACGCGACGGTAAGCACCTCAAACGCGATTGCGGCGCAGACTTATAAAACCACTGAGTCCATGTTGAAACTCAACGAGCAATCCCAGAGCATTCAAGCGATTGTCGCGACGATCAGCGCGATAGCCGATCAAACCAATCTACTGGCACTCAATGCCGCCATCGAAGCGGCTCGGGCGGGAGAACAAGGTCGAGGCTTTGCCGTAGTGGCCGATGAGGTGCGCCAACTGGCGGCCAGAACCAGTAAATCGACCGGCGAGATTGCCGCTGTGGTGGATAAGAACAGCCAACTGACCGCCAGCGCCACGAGTATGATGAATGAGGTAGAACGAATCGCCGAGCAAGGCAAGCAGCAATTAGCGGAGGTCACCGCTGTGATGAGTCATATTCGTACCGGCGCGGAGAATGTCGCCGAAACAGTCTCTCAACTCTCGATTGACTAATTAAACGAAGGGCTTGGGATAACGGCTCATCTTAAGTGCTGTTCGCCTTAAGTGCCGTTATCCCAACTGATTTGACTCGAGCTAAGTGATAATGAGCGCCTTCTAACTTCCTCTTTGCCTGAGGTGACACTCACTTACTAACGGGCATCAGCCAATCAAAACTCGGTTTTACGCCCTTCATAAGCCGCGCACATTTGCTGGGCTTGCACCTCATCATAGGCACGTAGTCCACTCATGACTAAGGTCTTAATTCCTGTACCGACTAAGGTTTCACCGCTGTGCAGCTCAAAGTGCAGCGTCACATCGCCACGCTTACCGTCAATCTTAAGCTCTTGTTGTACAAGCGATAAACTCACTTCTACAAAGTCGAGGCTGGTCAAATCGAATGACATGCTCTCGTAAATCACTAAGGGACGATCAGGATTAATCATCACTTGATGCTGTTTCATTAAAGGCATCAGAATGTCGATAAAATTGTGACCCGAGAACGCCACATAATTGCGAATAAAAGATTCGGTTTGCGCGTCGCAGCGACTCACCTCGCCCTGACGACTCACCTGCAAATAGGTTTTCTCGCGGTTATCGCAGATTGCAAAACTGTCGCTCACCTGTTCGGGGAATTGCAGCTCGACGCCATCGCCGACCATACCCGCAAAGGTAAACTTCATATTCTGGCTTAAGCCGTATTGAGTTAAGACTAAGGCAAATAGCAAGTCCCCTGGCACACAGAAACGCTTAGCACCCACATCGTGGATAGGGTTGAAGTCTTGGGCAATTTTCTTGGCGAAGTCACTGGCTTGTTGTGCAGAAACAGAAATTGATTGATTTTGCTTAGAAAAATACGGCGATAGGAACATATAAACTCGATCTTTAGTGGCTCAATATTGGGCGAAAAATAAAAAGTGCAACGAGTCTATCCTAGTTTCGGTATTTTACTCACCCGATGACTTATCCCCCTTAAGTAACGAACAAAGTAACATTTAACTTACATTTGTAAAGATAAAGAATTTTAAGTTGGTTTTAAGTTAACAAAACTAAGCTTTGCGGCCAATAACGAGAATAATTCTTGTTTGCAAGAAAAAAGACAAGCACCTTGTCGATTCGGAGAACCTAATGACCCAGCTTAGCCCTACACGCCTCAGTATATTGGCCTGCGCATTAACCACCGCCTTCAATGCCCAAGCCAATTCACCCACTCAAGCCCCCGCAAAAATAGAACAGATCAGTATTTTCGGCAGTAAAAATCCTCTCGATACCACGCCAGGTAGCGCCCATCAAATTACCGAAGCTGAATTAGAAACCTTTAAATATTCCGATATTATGCGCACCTTGACCTCTGTGCCCGGCGTCTATATTCAAGAAGAAGATGGTTATGGTCTGCGCCCAAACATTGGTATGCGTGGCACGGGACAAAATCGTTCTGAAAAGATTACCGTGATGGAAGATGGTGTTCTCGCCGCTCCCGCCCCCTATGCCTCCCCAGCGGCTTACTACTTCCCCACCTCAGGTAGAATGCAATCGGTTGAAATCCTTAAGGGAAGCTCAACGGTAAAATATGGCCCCCGCACCACAGGTGGAGTGATTAACATGCTGTCTCGGCAAATTCCTCAAGAGACATTAGCCGGCAAAATTGATCTGGCCTTAGGCCAAGATGGCTTCGGTAAATTACACACCTATGCCGGCGGACAAGGCAAACGTATTGGCGCAGTGGCCGAGATTTATCGCTATCAAGCCGACGGATTTAGGGAGATAAACACGGTCGGCGGCGACACTGGCTTTACTAAAAATGATGCCTTAGCCAAGGTCAGAGTTAACACCGACAGCACGGCCACATACCAGCAATCCCTTGAACTCAAATTGAAATTTGCCGATGAGACCTCTAACGAAACCTATATGGGTCTGACCGATGCGGATTATCAGGCCTCGCCCTATAGTCGCTATTCTGCCTCACAAAAAGATCAGATGACCACAGAGCATAAGCAAGTGCAGCTCAACCATATTATCGATTTTAGCGACACACTAAGCCTTAGCAGCATTGGCTATTACAATGATTTTCATCGTAATTGGTATAAGGCCGACAAGGTTGGTGGCGAATCATTAAGTGGCAAAGGGATCCAAAATGCTGCCGACTTTGACGCGGGTCTGCTCTCTGAGCTTGAGGTCAATGTCAAAGCCAATAATCGCAGTTACCTCGCCCAAGGGATACAAACGGAACTCAATTGGTTACTCGGGGATCACGACCTCGCCTTTGGTCTTCGCTACCATGAAGATGAGATGGACAGATACCAATGGGCCGACAGTTATGCAATGGACGCCAACAGTGTCATGTTACGCACTAAGAGTGGTGTCCCGGGCACCGACTCTAACCGTGTCGATAGCGCCACGGCATTTGCGGCCTATGTGCAGGATAAAATCAGCCTAGATGCTCTCACCATTACCGCCGGCCTTCGCTGGGAAGATGTCGAAACCCAACGCCGCGATTGGGGCAAGAAGAACCCCGGCCGCGAGGGGAATCCCGATAAACAGGTTGAAAGCCAGTTCAATGCACTGCTGCCTTCGTTATCAGCAACTTACCAGATTAATGAGCAAGTATTACTTCTGGCTGGGGTACAGAAAGGTTTCTCGCCCGCCGCGCCCGGCAACGCTAAGGGGCAAGAAGAACAAAGCTGGAACTATGAGGCTGGCGTTCGCTACCATCAAGATGCATTTAGTGCAGAGTTAATCGGTTTCTACAGCGATTACAGTAATATGCACGGCAACTGCACGGCGGCGCAGGGTTGTGATGACGCTAAACTCGACAACCAGTACAACGCAGGCGAAGTGGAAGTCAAAGGCCTCGAACTCAGCCTCGCCCACGAGTTTAACCGCACCGGAGCGATGAGTTTTCCAGTCAAACTCGCCTACACCTACACGGATGCCGAGTTTGGCAATAGTTTCGAATCTGAGTTTGAAACTTGGGATAAAGTTGAAGCGGGTTACAAGTTAAGCTATCTACCTGAAAACCAATTGTATATTTCAGCAGGTGTGCAATCGCAGAGCTGGCAAGTCACAGTGGCGGCACGTTATACCGATGAGATGCGAACCAAAGCAGGTGCAGGCGCTATTCCCGCAGATGAAGTGATTGAGGCCAAAACCTTAGTGGACTTGTCGGCGCGTTACTTTGTCACCCACAGTCAGGAAGTGTACTTAACCGTAGACAACCTCTTAGATGAAACCTATATGACGACGCGAGTACACGGCTCTATTTTTGCCGGAAAGCCTCAAACGGTCACACTCGGTTACAGCTATAAATTTTAATCCCTCGTAAAACTAACAAGGGCAAACCCAGTTTGCCCTTGTAAATCATCTGTCTGCAATCACTGCGACTAAACTCGCTTAAATTCGCGCTTTAACTGAAAACTCTCGTCGGTCACCAGCTGTTCTAACACCTCAACCCGTTCGCGCAGTTTATCAAGCTCAATGCGTAACAGTTGGTTTTCGGCCTGAAGCTTATTACTGACCGAATTGCCGCGCTCGCGGATCTTCATAATCGCGACTGTATATCCGCCGACAATGGCAAAAATAGGGATTAGTAATGCAAGCGTTGCTGCGTTCATAACGGGTCCTTTTCGAATTTATCTCTTAATCCAGTATGTGCAACATAACCTAAATGCACCAGTGACAAAAGTCATGAGTTGTCACCAAGCAGTTGAGCGGCTCTTTATCAAGTCCACGCTATTCCTTATCGAAACTATCCACCACAATCGCCCCCATAGAAGCCGGCATAGTAATCACGATAATCCGTTTAATGGAGGTCAGAGGGTCATCAATAAAGGGCAGCTTATCGAGGCAAAGGAGCACCAAACTCACCACACAGGCGCTAATCAGATAGGCCATAACAATCCGAAAAATAAATACCGGCAGACGGTGACGAATGTTTTGTTGGAACACACTCTGGTAAGTAAATACCCCAAGGAACAGCAGCGACAGACTCAATAACATCAGCAGATTCAGTAGCGGCAAGGTCTCCCCGAGTTGCCATGCCTCCTCCGAAAAACCAATAGGCACGGCGAGCGCAAAGGCGCCGACGCAGACTTGAATCGCATCTTCGGTATTAAAACGGTAGGTATCAAAGTTAAAGCTCATCTCGCCTCCCTGTGATGTCCCTAATTGGTATGGTTGTTATATAGCAATGCGCGCCGTACAACATAGTTAAAGCAATGCTAACAACGACCGATTTTAAAGAGAGAGTTCAAGACTTATCTGAATTCGGCGGCGCGGCATATTACACTCCTGAACCCAAGCATAGTCGAGCTTCACTACCGCACCGTTTAGGCTAGATGTTTGCAATTCCATCTATTTCTAAGTGCCATTCTCACCCACTTCAGCCGAACAAGTAATATTGATTGTTGGACTCAACATAAGGCAAACATGGCAGTGTTTTTCCACGGCCTCTCGGGCCGCAAGCAAAATGTCAGTCTCCCGAAACCCACTGCCAGATACCACAAAGTGTAAGTTTGCCGATTTATACAAACGAGGCTCTGATTCGGTTAGGGTAAACGTAATATTGTTTTGTAGACTCTCAACCTCAAAGCCTTGCTCTTGCAGCAATGAAACAACATCTGTTGCACTGCATGAACCCAAAGCCGACAATAACACTTCCGTTGGACAGGGAGCTTGCTGACTCGTAGCGTCGACATTCAGCGTAAAGCCGCCTTCAGTTAACACTTTAAAACGATAATCACCATCCCACGCAATATTAATACTCATACATCCCTACCACTCTTGCAGATCGAGTAAATCTGTCATCCATTTTAAATCAACAACATAATGCACTATCGATTTATCTACAACTTGTTCGAGTTAAATGGCTTAAACTAGAACCATCACTAATCGCTTGGACTGCGTCTAAGACATTCAATTGAGCTAACGCCTTCAAAAGAAATCTCACTTCGGGACAAAAGCACGTTAGTTTTTTACTCTAAGTCGTTGGCTTTAGCTTTAGACTTTTATGGATAACCCCCATACTTAGGGGGGGAAGAATATGGGCCGTATTCGCCAAGCGGCCCCATATTTTTTCCCTGCATTCGAAGGGAGCGACTAGATCAGATTATTAGCTTTTCGCTGGTCCAAAATAATCAAACAAGCGATTCCTTTGCTCTTTATTTAACGCGTAGTAACTAAACTCTATATGTTCGCCGTTAGCCTCTAATAGCTGTATTTGCTTTGGATACTGCGAGGTAACTTTATAGCCACAATATGAAGCTTTATCTATCTTCTGGACTTCTTCATAGGTCGAAACAAGAATTTTCTGGTCGTCTATTATGATTGAAAATGAATCAATTTTTGAATTCCCAGTGTTGAAGATAAGTAACCATACGGGAATGAGAATATTCACCGCTAGAAAAACAATAAACATCAGTAAAAAAGTATATTGATCACTTTTTGAACCAACTATGGTGAGTAATCCTAATTGTGGGAGGAGTAGTGTCAACGCAGTCTTATAGAGCCTGTCGAGAATGCTCTGCAAATTTGTTTGTTTTAAATCCATTTATACATACCAGAAGCTAACGTCTTATTAGTGCGTATGCGCGTTTATCTCGTGAGAACACAGGAAACGCGCACAGTTAACTATTTTTTGAAAATAAGCCTTTAGATTGATGTTTAGATGCAGTTTAATGCGTCGATAAGTCAGCTTATTTACTCAATCAACGCAACCTGATTAAGTGCGATACAGCACCTTCACTACATGCCAACCAAACTTGGTTTTGACGAGATGTAGCACCAGCAGTTCACCGGAAAAAGCGACTTTATCGAACTGAGGCACCATCTGCCCACGCTTGAATTCACCGAGATCGCCGCCCTTTTTCGCCGACGGACATGAGGAATAGCGCTTGGCTAACGCGCCAAAATTCGCGCCTTTATTCAATTGCTTAATAATATCTTCCGCCTGCTCTTTGTGTTTAACAAGGATATGCACTGCGGCTGCGGTTTTATACATCTGGTACTCTCTTTTTAAAAGACAGCGGTGCCATTTTGCTGCACCGCTGTTATCGCTTTACCTATCAAGAATAAGTATTACTGACCTAAAATCTTCTGCCACCACTGCAACGGCTCACCGCAGTTTTTCGCAGGATTATAGGTACCTCTAAGGGCTGGCAATGCCTCGGTATTGCGGCATCCCGCCTCCTTAGCTTCACCGGTATCACGGTCAAAGTAACCTTGGATCACGCCCGTTGGCGGAATCGAGCGTAGCCCAATCGGTGGACGCTCCTTCAAGAAGGCTTGATACACCGCCATCGCGCCACTGCTACCGTAGAGGCTGGTCTTGCCGTTATCGTCGCGTCCGACCCAAATCGCCGCGACGTTACGCTCATCAAAACCCGCGAACCAAGAGTCGCGGCTATCGTTACTGGTACCGGTTTTACCCGCCAGTGCTACGCCTGGGAAGGCATTGCCTAAACGTGTTGCCGTACCCGAGCGCACCACTTGCTGCATAGCATATTGCACCAAGAAATCAGTATCCGGCGTAATGGCTTGCTCCTTCGGTGAGCGTGTAACAGGTAATGGCTGATTGTGACTATCGAGCACCGCCGTGACCGTAGTGAGTTTACGATAGGCGCCACTATCGGCCAGTGTCTGATAAACCTGCGCCACCATCAAGGGCGAACCATTCACGGCGCCCAATAACATAGAGGGGTATTCGTTAAGCGGCTCTTGCCAGCCAGATTTCGCTAGTGTGGTTGCCACCGCATCCACCCCCACGGCAATCCCGAGGTTCACCGTAGGTACGTTCATCGACTTTTTCAGCGCCGTTAATAACGAGACTTGTCCGCTAAACTTCTTATCAAAGTTCTGCGGTGACCAAGTTTTGCCCTGCTCATTCTTTAGGGTAATCGGCTGATCTTTAAGTGGCGAAGCCAAGGTAAACTGGCTATTCGGTGCCAATGCGGTCGCATACACAAATGGCTTGACGAGCGAGCCTATGGGTCTGCGGATCTCAACCGCGCGGTTATAACCATCAAAGCCTGGCGTCTTATCACCGACCATAGCTGCGATACCGCCAGTGTATTTGTCTGTAACCACCATACCAATCTGCAACGACTTATTGCCTTTATCTAAGCTCTTAAAGGTTTGAGTCACGGCGATTTCGGCGGCTTCCTGCGCCATTGGATCGAGTGTGGTGTAAATCTTCACTCCAGATTGTTTTAATAACGCATCACCATAGCGCTCGTTAAGCTCTTGTTTAACCAAGGCATAAAATGCAGGTAGCTTTTGATGCACTGGTTTATTGGCGTTACGTAAGCCTAAGGGCGACTCTACCGCCACCTTGTATTGCGCGGTGCTCAGTTCACCCGCTTCCATCAAGAGACGCAGCACTAAATCGCGACGCTCTTGGCTGCGCTCAGGATAACGCCATGGGTTGTAATAGGAAGGTCCCTTAATCGCCGCCACTAAAAACGCTTGCTGCGCCGTGGTTAGCTCGCCGATGGGTCGACCAAAATAGAACTGTGAAGCCAGCCCCATCCCATGCACGGCGCGGGATTTATCTTGCCCCATATACACTTCGTTGAGGTAGGCCTCGAGGATTTCTTCCTTGCTATAACGAAAATCGATAATCACCGCCATTAAGGCTTCGCGAATTTTACGCAGCAAAGAGCGTTCGCTCGAGAGGAAGAAGTTTTTCGCCAACTGCTGGGTGAGTGTCGAGCCGCCCTGCACAGTTCGCCCCGCACTGATATTCACAAAAGCGGCGCGCAGAATCGCGAAGGGGTTGACCCCGTGATGCTCGTAAAAACTGCGGTCTTCCACCAGCAGCAAGGCTTTTACAATCGCCTTGGGCATTTCTTCTGTGGGGACAAACAATCTGTCTTCGCCGTCACCCGCAATAATGCGGTCGAGCAAGACAGGTTCTAAATGGAATATCGCCAACTGGCGCTTATCTGACATACGCGCAATCGAGCTGATCCCATCGCTGTCGAAGCTAATCATCACCCGCTGCTCGGCCTGATCGCCCTCAGGATGTAAGAAGGGACGACGCCATAATTCGATTTTGGTGCTGGATGCCGAGAACTCACCGACCTCACGGGGATTGGCAACTTTGCGATAACCTAAGAGTTTGAGTTCGGCCATTAACTGTGGATGACTTACGGCAGCGCCGGGATATAAGGCCATCGAGCGGCTAAATACCTGCGCGGGTAAGTGCCATTTTTGCCCCTCAAACTTGCGGGCAATAATTTGATCGAGGTAAATACTGTAGAAGGTCACAACGGCTAGGCCGATTAAGGCTAGTTTCCAAGTGAGCGACCACATTTGCCCTAACAGGCCACGGCTGCGCTTCGCTTTCGCTTTTTTTGTCGTCTTAGTTGTCATATCTACTTCATCATTTATGCGTTAACGGCATCAGTCACAGGCACAACACAAGGTTGTAAATCAAAGCAGTCTAAAGGCTATGACTGAGATAAACCTAAGGTTTTCTTCTTGGTAAATTTTGTGGGCTGCGTATTGGCAGGGTCGTCCGGCCACAGGTGTTTAGGATAACGCCCACGCATTTCTTTTTTCACTTCCACATAGGGCCCTTGCCAAAAACTCGCGAGATCCGCTGTTAGAGCCAAGGGGCGCTGCGCCGGTGACAGCAATTCCATCGTCACCTTCAGCTTACCTTGAGCCAGTAGCGGGCTGTCAGCCATGCCAAAGGTTTCCTGCAAACGTACCCGCAGCAAGGCTCGCCCCGAGGCATCGTACAATATCGGCGCGAAGGTGCCCGTGGCTAACGGCCATGAGGTGGGCAGCAGCGCATCGAGCGCCTGCTGCTGCGACCAAGTTAATTGGTTTACCAGCAAACTAAAGCAATCGAGTTTTTGTAATTGCGGCAGATTATTCACATTTTCAAGGTAGGGCGCCAGCCATGTTTCAAGGTTTGCCAGCAGCGCGGTATCGCTCATATCCGGCCAATCGGCATTCGGATCTAAATCGCGCGCTAACTGTAATCGAGCCTGAAACTGCGCTAAGTTATCGTGCCAATTAAGGATTTGTAACCCCTGCTGACGAATGTAACTCAGTAATGCCGCCACAATTTGGCCGCGATTCGGATTAGCGATAGCCTCTGATTTCAATAAAATCTGCCCGACTTTGGTTTGGCGTTCGGCCACAGCGCGGCCCTTGGCTTCATCCCAGCCGCATTGGTCATAACGCTCCACCAGCTCGGCCAATTCCTCATCGAACAGACTTGGCGATAATGGACTAGCGAGATAAATCCGCCCGGCATTCTTACCTTCGGTTTCTTGAAAATCAGCCACCACCAGCCAAGGCGTTTGCGCTAAGGCATCTTCGGCGTTGAGCACCACGCCCGTACCATTGGCCAATTGATACCCCTCAACGCCACGGGATTTGGCAATCCGGTCTGGATAAGCCAGCGCCAACAGCAAACCGACATCCTGATGATGGGCATGGGAGGCGATGGCCACTAAATCGGCCTGAGTACATTGCTTATCTAGCGCCAGCTTTTTAAGCCATTGTTTGGCCTGCTGCCCCGCACTGCCTTGGGTGGCAAAGTGCAAATAATTCATGATATCTGCGCCTTTGCGTGGCAATCCCCGCGCTTCTAAAATCCCCGCCAGTAAACAGGCTAAGGCCGCCAGTTGATGTTCATCGCGAGATTTGGCCACCAATAACATATGGGCGAGGCGCGGATGACACCCCTGCTCATAGGCCGCTTTGCCATGCGCAGTCAGCTTGTTTTGTTCATCGACCATGCCTAAACGCTGAAGCAGTTGCCAAGCTAATGCCTCGTTCACCGTGGGCGGCGCAGTCAATAACAGTAAGTCGCTGAAGGATTTCGCGCCCCAGTAGGCACAGTCGTGGGCCATGGCGACTAAGTCGGCTTGGCTGATTTCGGGCTCATCGGCCTTGAGCAGACGTTGATGCTCCTCTTGGCCCCATAAACGGATACACTCGCCAGCCGCTAAACGCCCCGCACGGCCAGCACGCTGGGTTGCCGAGGCTTGGCTGATGCGCTTAAGGCTTAAACGTGTCACCCCAGTTTTAGGATTAAAGCTGGCTTGGCGTTTATAACCGCTGTCGATAACAAGGCCAATGCCCTCGATGGTCAAGCTCGACTCGGCCACGTTGGTTGAGAGCACAATTTTGCGCCTACTGCTATCGGCCTTTATCGCCCTGTCTTGTTCCTGCGCTGATAGCTCGCCATAGAGTGGGCACACCGCCACGTGACTGCTATCGAGGCGCTCTTCTAGATACTGCGCCACTCGGAGGATTTCGGCTTTACCGGGCAAAAACACCAAAATATCCTGTGGCCCCTTATCGCCTACGGATGTCGCGGCATCGAGCACAACGCGGCTCAGATGATCGAGCCAATGCTGCTGCCCAGCAACGGGGCGATAAAATATTTCGACCGGGAAACTGCGCCCCTCACTCTGTAGCAGGGCGGCATCGGGCATCAACTCGGCCAATGTCAGGCCAGATAAGGTTGCCGACATGGCGAGGATTTTTAAGTCATCCCGTAGTGAGCTTTGCACTTCGAGCGCCAAGGCTAAACCGAGATCTGTGGTCAAATGTCGCTCGTGGATCTCGTCGAAAATGATCATCTCGATGCCTGTTAATTCAGGATCTTGCTGGATCATGCGAGTTAAAATCCCTTCGGTGACAATCTCAAGTCGAGTCTCACCACTGACCTTTGACTCGCCGCGTACGCGATAACCTACCTCTTGCCCTACCGCCTGCTGCCGACAACTGGCAATAAATTGCGCCACGCTACGGGCGGCCACACGCCGAGGTTCCAGCATTAAAATCCGCCCAGAAATCTCAGGCCAATCCAGCATGGCTAAGGGCAATGCGGTCGATTTACCCGCACCCGTTGGCGCTTCGAGGATCACTTGCGCATGTTTCGCAAAGGCATCGCGCAGGGATGGCAATAAGGAATGAATGGGTAGATTGTTCAATGCAACAGTATCAGCAGATAAAAATGATGGGGAAGTTTAACATAGGCCTTAGGCAGTGTCCCTCCTGCGGCCTTAGCTTTGATACGTCGCAGTTTGGCATTGGCTTGCTAAAAATAGCATCGCCCCGACAGCAAGACTCTCGGGGCGCCAATAGTACAAATAAGCCGAGTTAGAACTGATAGGTCAGCTTGGCCCATAGATTACGGCCCGGCTCGTTGACCCTAAACATGGCCTCACTGCCCGGCAGATCGTTCCCCGTGCCCGCCTTACTCACATGCTCGGCATAGGCGGTATCAAACAGGTTTTCGACACCCAAAATTAAGGATAAATCCTTGTTATACGACCAAGAAGCATTGAGCGCCAAGGTACCAAAACCGCTGCTCGTGCCTAAGTCTTGCCCCACGATATTGCCATGGCCTAAGGTGTAGCGGTCTTGCGCGGCCACCACTCGCCACTGCGCCGCCATGGTCCAACGTTGCCATTGGTAGTTAACGGTTAATCTGGCCTCTAACGGCGATATTTGCCCAAGCGCCACCTTGTCGGTATCGTTTTCGCCATGGGTATAACTCACCGTGAGTTGGCTCGACCACTGCTCATTCAGCGCATAATCTAGACTGGCCTCACCACCGTAGAGACTCGCATCAATATTACGGGCAAGGGTGGCTTGGCCGCTGGAATCAATCAGAATATAGTCCGCAATCTCACCATAGAAGAGTGACACCGAAGCCTCGACAGGCCCCTGATAAATCCAACCTATATCGAACTGATTGGTGGTTTCCGCTTTCAGGTCAAAGGCTTTTTGTGCGGGGTTATCGGCGCTAGCCTTCATAATCTCCCAATAATCCGGCATCCGCTGCGCCGAGCCAAAGCCTGCATAATATTGGTGCTGCGCGGTTTGAAACTCATAACGCAGGTATCCGCTGTAGAGGGTATCGTCCCGCTCGCCCTGCTGAGCAATCAAGAGCTCGCTATTCCAGTCGTCTAGCCTCAATCCAGCGTGCAAGCTACTGCTGCCTAGGTCACTCGCTTCAAAACGATAGCGGGACTCAGCAAACAGCCCATAGTTTTGATAGCGCATATCCTCTTTAAAGGGTTTATTGAGTAAGTCGTCTAAGCCGACATCGCCGGGCGCCATGCTGCGACCATCGTGTTTGCTCGACATATAATCCAGCCCAAGAGTCACATCCAGAGCATCGAGTGGCGCTAACTCGAACCACAAATGGCCGCCCTCCGTCATCCGCCGCACATTGGCACCTGAATTAACCCCTTCATCGAACCTATCCATAATGTGGTCGTTTTTATTGCTAAAGGCTTGCAATTCGACCGCCGTTAACCAACTCGATTCAAACTCGTGTTGTAGCAGTAGCGCCGCATCACGGTTATCGATTTGACGCGCCTTGTTTAACCTGTCGGCATACTCGGCTTCGCCGCTCGACTCACCGTAGGCCAGTTCAAGTACAGTGCGCTCTGTCGGTGTCCACCCCAAGGCAAGATTGGCGTTTTGCCGATCGTAACTCGATTGTACTTTGTTGCCATTTCCATCTTCATAATGATCACTACTGGATTGATTCATATCGAAATCAAGGTAGTAATTCTTATCCCCAGCGCTCAGCTCCACCATGGCATCTCGCCTATCGAAACTGCCGCCCGTAGCGCTGGCCCGTCCTTCAAGATCCGCTTGGTTAAAGCGATGGCGGTTTTTCTCAAATAGAATTGTGCCCGCAGTGCCGACAGGGCCGTACTTCACCGTCTGTGGCCCTTTGATTACCGTTATCTGATCGTAGCTTTCGGGATAAATATAGTTTGTCGGTGGGTCCATACGTCCACCACAGGCGCCATACACATGCTGAGCATCATCGACTATGTTTAAGCGCGAGCCGCCCAGCCCCCTAAACATAGGGTCGCCACCTGAACCGCCTTTGCGGGTGATATTAAATCCAGGGATAGAGCGTAAAAATCCCGAGCCATCGTAGGCAGGCAATGGCAAACGGTTCTGTTTAGGATCGCTCACTAGATGGACAGGCTGGCGCATTACATCGCCAGATACTCTTAGATAATCCTGACATTTTTTATCTTCACCACAATCGCTCGCCTCAGAAGACCAGCCTAATTGAGGTACAGCGGTGCCCAGCACTCCCGCTAAAATAACGGCTAATTTGATAGGTTGATACAGCACGATATTCCCCTACATATTGTTTTTAATGATTTTTGTGGGGGTATTGTTGTTACTGGCTAAGGAAGCGCAATCAAAACTCGGCTGGGCGCGACAATCTGTCGCAGCCCAAATGGCGAGGGATCACAATTAAATAAATAGTGGTAAATGAGTCGCTTAGCCGTTAAGAATTGCAGATTTGCGAAAACTCAGCGCAAGATAACCTAAAGTTAGCGTAGCCAAGGTTCGGCCAAGCCAGAGGTTAAAGTCAGTAACGGCATAGGCTTGTTGATGGCATAACCTTGGGCATAATCCACGCCTAGGCTTTTTAACTTAGTGGCAATTTCGGTGGATTCAACAAACTCCGCCACTACATCGAAGCCCATATCTTGCCCTAACTGGCAAATGGCTTTAATGATGGCTTGGTCGGCCTCATCCTCGCAGAGATTAATCACAAACTGGCCGTCGATTTTGACATAATCCACGTTCAAGCGTTTAAGGTAGGCAAAGCTTGAGAACCCCGCGCCAAAATCATCCAACGCGAGTTGACAGTTTAATGGCCTCAGCACTTCAATCAATTTAGTGGCCTGATCTAATTGGCTCACCGCGGCGGTTTCGGTGATCTCAATGCAGAGCTTATCCACCAGCTCAGGTTCGGTCATCAGGCGCATTTCGAGCCAATTCATAAACTCGCTGTCACCTAACGAGGTCGCCGACAGGTTGACCGAGACCAACTCCAGCTGTTGCCAAATATCCAAATGGCTACTGCCCCACTTCAGCAGATTATCGATCACCCACAAGTCGACCTTGGCCGCCAAGTTGTAACGCTCCGCCGCGGGGAGAAAGATCGCCGGCGAAACAATAGTGCCATTGGCCTGCACCATCCGCAGTAGCACCTCTAAATGCAGGCCGGATTCTTCGCGACTTAACGGGGCAATGCTTTGGAAATACAGCTCAAATTGATTTAGCGCGAGGGCGCTGACGATATCGACTGAGGCCATCATCTCGGTATACAGGCGGGTCATTTTAGGATCTTTGGCACTGTACAAGTGCCAGCCATTGCGGCCCTTATCCTTCGCGAGACGACAGGCCGCATCGGCCTGACTCATCACAGTGTAAATATCCGTCGCAGACTTTTCGAGCTTAGCAATCCCCATGCTGACACTGACATTGTGGCAACGGTTTTCCCAAATAAACTCGTGGGTCGCTAACTGAGTGCAGATCCGATTAGCGATATGCTGCGCCGAATCCACATTGCAATAATGCATTAAAATCCCAAACTCATCGCCGCCCAAACGCGCGACAATATCCCCCTTACGAACCAATTGCTTGAGACGTAATGCAAGCTGGCACAGTAATTTATCACCGGCTTGATGGCCGCTCACATTGTTGATCACCTGAAACTGATCGACATCGATAAAGGCAACGCAGGTGGGCATCTCATCTTTGGTTTGCAGCAGATTTTCGAGCAAGGCCTCAAAATGCAGCCGATTCGGTAACCCAGTCAAAGCATCATAATTGGCATGGAAGGACAGCTCATCGGCGAGGCGATATTTTTCACTGACATCCTCGGCAATCATCACTAGGGTATCTTTATTGCCGTGAATTTGGCTAAAGCTCAGCCTCAGCCAATCCAACTGCAGGTTAGATTTTAAGGGTAACTCACACCAGGCTTGCCCCAATACGCCTTCGCGCACCATGTGCAGCGTGTCGGTGAGCATGGCATGCTCCTCTTCGCGCACCATGCTGAATAAATCGTATCCATGCTGCACCGGCAAGGTTTGCAACGCGACTTTGTTCAGCATGGTCAGTTGGTTCTGTTTATCGAGCAGGGCGCAGGCTAAAGGCAATTGATTAAAAACTTCGCGATATTTGTGCTCACTGGCCAACAT